>NZ_JAAIXZ010000032.1 GCF_010894435.1 Pyxidicoccus trucidator
GCTTCCTGGAGGGAGACCCGGACCGGCCGCTGGTGGCGGGGGCCGTCTACAACGGCACGAATACGGTGCCGTACGCGCTGCCGGACGAGAAGACGAAGTCCACGCGCAAGAGCGCCTCCAGCCTGGGTAGCAACGGCTTCAACGAGGTGCGGATTGAGGACTCTGCGGGCGAGGAGGAGGTCTTCACCCACGCGCAGAAGGACGAGGATCTGCTCACGGAGAATGACAAGGACCAGCTGGTGCGCGCGTACGAGGACCTGCTGGTGAAGAAGGACCGCAAGCGCACGGTGGAGGGGAACCAGGAGCTGCGCGTCGAGATGGACGACGTGGGCGTGGTGGAGGGGAACCAGACGCTGCTGGTGCAGAAGAACCGGGACACCACGACGAAGGGCAGCCACGACGAGGCCGTCGAGGGCAACCAGTCGATGACGGTGAGCAAGAACATCACCAGCTTCATCTCCCAGGGGGCGATGGAGAACGTGACGCTGGCGAAGGCCACCACCATTGGCGGGGCCTACAGCGTCAACGTGGCGCTGGCCTTGAACGAGGCCACGGGCGGGGCGAGGGGTCTTGAAATCGGTGCTTTGCACAGCGAGTGGGTCGGCATGTCGCGTCAGGAGACGGTTGCTAAGGACAAGCAGGCCAAGGTGAACGGGGACTGGCAGGCGGATGTGGGCGCGGGCGTGTCCATCACCATAGGCAAGGACCTGAAGGAAGACGTTGGCAGTAAGACGCACTTGGGCGTCAAGGAGGGCGCTGCATGGCTCGCCAATAAGTTCGAGCTCAAAGCGGACGCGCTGTCGCTGGTTGTCAACGACCAACTGATTCTTCGTGTCGAGAAGTCCGGTAAGGTCCAACTCAATGCGAAGAAGCTCACGCTGGATGGCTCTGACATCAAGTTCAAGGGCGCAAAGGTCCAGAAACTCGCGGCTGGATCGGTACCGGGCAAGTCCATCAAGGTCGAGGAAGCCGCGAAACTCTCCGAGGTAGATCCCATCTATTCTTCCGGGGCCAGTCTGAGCTTGGCAGTGGAGGACTCTGGTGCGCCCCTGGCTTTCTGTCCGTACGAAATTGTCAGCAAGGACGGAGAGGTCCTCGCTCGCGGCCTTACCGACAAAGACGGCAAGACAATACCTATTCAGGTGGATGAGGACAAAGAGGTTTCATTGAGGCTTCTGTGAGCAATCGGCACTTTTCGGGACTGCAGGCTGGTTTGCGCAGCAAGTCTTTTTTCAGTGTCTTGCCCTGTTTCAACAACAGGGCTTGTTCCACATTCTGGTTGGGAGGGCCCCATGATTGAAACAATCATCAAGATTGATGGAACAGACTATGTCTTTAAAACGGATAAGAATAAGACGGTGCTTGACCTGGGGGCAACGCTCAAAGCGAAGCCAACGGATGAACCCAAGAAAATCCAGACGCCACGGGTTTGGCTCATCACCACCAAGGAGAAGAAAATTCCCTTGTTTGCGGTGCGTCCAGTCACTAACGAAACGTCCTTCCGAATCATCACGACGCAACAGCTCTATCAAGAGAAGGTTCAGTGGTTTGAGCCTCTTGCAAATGGCTACCGGAAACTGCTCTGGAGACATCCAGACGGCCAGAAGCAAGGGACGGAGCCATTCCACGCCTACAAGCATTTCTCCTGGAAGGAGATAGTTTCCTTCGCTATCGAAGACCGATGGCCGATAAGTTTTGTTCCCGGCGGAACAGGGGATTGGAAGGCTCACTCCAAGGGGGGGGATGGATATTTGCTTGTCAACATGGAGGGGACTCCCTATTGGACCGATGCTGTCGGACAGATTCCCTTCTCTGTAGATACGTACAAGTCCAAGCTTGAGTCGATAGGAGTCGTGAATGCGGCTATCTCGCAGACGGTCGTAACTGGCATGAAGTATGGAGACGGGATTCCTGTCTTTGGCAGTACAGACAATTCCGCAAGTTATGACAACTTCATGGTCTTGAGGGGGGCGCTCTGGGCCGCAGAGAACCATACGGTGCATCAGGTAATGGTGACCCACGTGAAGATGCCGTATAAAAAGAATGTGGTTCAGTACAAGTTTGTAAACACAGATAAGCTCAAGAACCCTGTCGGAGATGATTCTCTGGCAAAGTACGGCATGTGGAAGAAATAGGGGACGGCCGGAATGTCCGGGTGCTGAACGAGGATTGAAATGTCGGCCATGGCTGAGCCGTCACGCCGTACGCGCCGTCCCTGAAGGATGCCTCGTCGGCAGCCGCCTGCTCCACCTGCTCAGTGCTTCAGCGTTCTTCCTGGTTTGCTATGCGAGAGGCCGTTCCTGCGCAGTTCCGAGTGGTGCCTCTGGGAGCGGGAGTTCGGCAGTTTGGAGGCACCTAAAGTGGATCAGCGATGGCTATTTCGTGTAGCCGACGACCGACAGTCAGGCGCACCGGGACCTGCCGGAGTGCGCGTCACCTTGAGCATGGGCTTCGAACCCAAGGCGCGAGAGCTGTGAGGTGGGTGCTGGGAGTGGTGGGGGCGCTGCTCGCGCTCGCCGTCGACGTGATGGCCCTCCCGTTCATGCTGTGGTCCGGGGACAACCCGCTGTTCAAGTTCTTCTTCTACGCGCCGTGGGCCATTGGCGTGAGTGTGCTCACCCAGTTGAAGCACAACGGCGCGCCGGTGCCCTCGGGAAGCATAGGCACGCTGTCCACGGACGTGAACATGGCCCTGCTGTTCCTCAACTGGTTCCTCTACGCCGCGCTCGGCTTCTTCCTCGGGTGGATGATGGGGACGAAGCGGCGCGCCGCGCGGCAGCAGGCTGCCGGGTCGCCGTGACGGCCCGCGCTACCGTCCGCCCTTGAGTCGCGCCGCAGCCCAGCGCGCCGCGGCCTCGCAGAGCAGCTTCGAGGGCGGGTCCTCCGGCCGGGCCTGCGAGGCGGCCAGCTCCACCACCTCGGTGAAGAGGTCCAGCTCCAGCCCGTCCCGGCGGTCCACGCAGCCGGCGAAGAGCACCACCGGCGTGCCGTGCTCGCGGGCCAGCCGCGCCAGCCCGCCGGGACCCTTGCCCATGGACGTCTGCCGGTCGAAGCGGCCCTCGCCCGTGAGCACCACGTCCGCCATGAGCACGCGCCGCTCCAGGCCCAGCGCCCGCGACACCACCTCGTAGCCGGGCACGAGCCTGGCGCCCGCGAGCGACACCAGCCCGAAGCCGAAGCCTCCCGCCGCGCCCGTGCCGGGCCAGCCCGCCGACTGCGCGCCCATCACCGTCGCCGCATGTGCCAGCGCCGCTTCCAGCTCCGCCACCACCGCCGCGTCCGCGCCCTTCTGCGGGCCGAAGAGGCGCGCGGCGCCATCCGCTCCCAGCAGGGGCGAGGTGACGTCCGTGGCGCCCAGCAGCTCCACCGTGCCCAGCCGGGGGTGGCGGCTGCTCGCGTCCACCTGGACGAGCCCGGCGAGCGCCGCGCCTCCCGGGGGCAGCGGCTGGCCCCGCGCGTCCAGGAAGCGGTAGCCCAGCGCGGCCAGCGCGCCGGTGCCGGCGTCCGTCGTCGCGCTGCCACCCAGGCCGACGATGAGGCGCTCGCAGCCCGAGTCCAGCGCCGCGCGCATCAGCTCGCCCGTGCCGTACGTGGTGGCCAGGCGCGCGTCGCGCGCCTCGGGGGGAAGCAGCGACAGGCCGGAGGCGGCGGCCATCTCCACCACCGCGGTGCGCCCGTCGTCCAGCAGCGCCCAGCTGGCCTCCACGGGCGCGCCCAGCGGCCCGCGCACCACCTGCTTGCGGCGCTCGCCGCGAGTGCCTGACAGCAGCGCGTCCACCGTGCCGGGGCCGCCGTCCGCCAGCGGCGCGACGTCCAGCACCACTTCCGGTGAGGACTCGCGAATGCCCTTCGCCATGGCCTCGGCGGCCTGGGCGGAGGTCAGCGTGCCCTTGAATTCCTGGGGTGCGACGAGCCAGCGGGGGGAAATCACGGCGAGGGTACCGGGGCCTTCCTGGGGGCGTCCGACGACGGGGCGGGAGGCGAGGCGGGGTTCACGTCCAGTCCACCTTCGGGAAGGGCCAGGGCCTCGCACCGCTCTTCCCGCCCGAGCTGCACGCAGCGCTCGTCCGAGCGGCAGCGGTCTCGACAGGGCAGGGGCAGGCAGTAGCCCGTCGCCTCATCACACGCGGTGCCCACCGGACAGACGGCGTAGCAGCCTCCCGCGGCGCGCTGCGCGGCGGCGCTGCCCATGGCGAGGCTGGTGTTGATGAGCGCGTTGACGACGGCCCCATTCGCGCCCCGGCAACCGCCGAGGACGCCGGCCACCGCCACCGCCACGATGAGCCACCGACGCTTCCCTGCCGCCCTCATCGTCCTTCGTTCTCCTGCCGAGGTACGGACTCCGGTGTATCACTCCCCCCAGCATCCTGATCCGCGGTTCGACACACTCCTGATACAGGTATTCCGGGTTTGCTGTATTGCCTGGAGTTCGACCGAGGCATGGGTCATTCGCGCCCGCGTCCGACGCTCGCGATTGCGCTCCCCGCGCGTCCTGCTCACACACTGCTCGTTCATGCGCTGGCGGTGCGGGCAGGCGCACCGCCGAGGCCTCGTCACTCCTCTTCCGGCGGCGTGGAGGCGCGGGCCTCGGCGTGCCACTCGAGCAGGGGACGGGGTGCCTTCAGGGCGGGGGCCACGCGCTGGGAGATGCGCTCCAGGCGCTCCAGCAGCGAGCCCACCGTCTCCGCCGGCTGGCGCGCGGGGCCGCGGATGCGCTCGCAGAAGAAGGTGCGGCAGCCGAAGGGCCGGTCCGCGTACACCGTGCAGCGCTTGCCCGCCGCGTCCAGGTAGGGGCAGCCCCCGTCCTCGCGCGGTGGAGGCAGCGGGCGGCCCCGGGCCAGCAGCTCCCACTCCGGCTGCCACAGCCAGGGCTGGCGGCCCGTGGTGGCGAGCTGGCAGCACTCGCCGCTGGCGGGACACGAGTAGGGCGCGTACGCCGCGTCGGCCTGGCGGTAGACGGTGCGCACCTCCTTCAGCGCGCGCTCCCGCTCCCGGGTGCCTCCCGCTGGCGCGTCGTCGTCCTGCTCGTCCCAGTCCCGCGTCGGCATGTCAGCTCGGCTCTCTCGTTTCCTGTGCCAGGGGGCCGGGGCGGCTGCCTCAGAGCACGCGGAGCACGAAGCACTTGAGGTAGCGCGTCTCGCGGAGGTTCAGCAGCACCGGGTGGTCCCTGCCCGCGCCGCGCCGCTCGATGATCTGCACCCGCCGCTTCGCGTCCGCCGCCGCCGAGGCGAGCATGTCCTCGAAGGCCTGCTCGTCCACGTGGTACGTGCAGCTCGCGCTGATGAGGATGCCGCCGGGCCGCAACAGCTGCAGGGCCCGGAGGTTGATTTCCTTGTATCCGCGCAGCGCGGCGGCGATGGCGTCCTTGTTCTTCGCGAAGGACGGCGGGTCCAGGACGATGGTGTCGAAGTGCTTGCCGTCGTCCACCGCGTCGCGGAGGAAGTCGAAGGCGTTGGCCACCACCACGTCCAGGTTGGAGAGCTTGTTGGAGGCGGCGTTCTCCCGCAGCTGGGCGGCCGCGGACTCGGAGATTTCAATCGCCGTCACCGTCTTCGCGCGCGTGGCGAGCTGGAGCGCGAAGCCGCCCACGTAGGCGAAGCAGTCCAGCGCCTCGCCATGGGCGTAGTGCGCCGCCATGACGTGGTTCTCCCGCTGGTCCAGGAAGGCGCCCGTCTTCTGGCCCTCGAGCAGGTCCGCGCGCATGCGCACGAGGCCCTCGTCGAAGGACACCGGGCCGGGCAGCTCGCCGCGCAGCAGGCCCTTCTCGGGGGTGAGCCCCTCCAGGTTGCGCACGTTCACGTCCGAGCGGTTGATGATGCCCTTCGGGTGGAACTGCGCCTCCAGCAGGTCCACGAAGAGCGCCTTGCGCTGCTCCGTGGCGGGCACGAGGAACTGGATGCTGAGGTAGTCGCCGTAGCGGTCCACCACGAGGCCCGGAATCCCGTCCGCCTCGCCGTGGACGAGGCGGTACGTCTTCTCCCCTGGCAGCGCGCGGCGGCGGAGCTCGTCCGCGGCCAGGAGGCGCTGGCGGAAGAAGTCCTCGTCCACCGCCACGTCCTCGAAGGTGAGCCAGCGCAGC
The DNA here is from genome assembly GCF_010894435.1 of Pyxidicoccus trucidator. Lineage (NCBI taxonomy): Bacteria > Pseudomonadati > Myxococcota > Myxococcia > Myxococcales > Myxococcaceae > Pyxidicoccus > Pyxidicoccus trucidator. Next base: position 6,080 of record NZ_JAAIXZ010000032.1, read on the forward strand.
GAAATCTTGGACTGCTTCGAATAGAAGGCCTTGCCGAGGAACCAGCCACGGCTGTCGGTGACGCGCACCACCTCGCCACCCGCGAGGCCCGGGTCGCCGTTGAGGTCCGCGCGGTAGATCCACGGGTGGCCGGCCTGCCAGCGCTCGACACCGCGGCGGACCAGGGACACCTGGGGGAGGCCGTCGGGGGCGATGTCCGGCGTGGTGCGGTCCGGGGCGACCTTCTCCGGACGGCCGTGAGGGCGGCCGCGGCCCTGGGACGGGGAGGAGGGCCTACCACCGCCCTGGGAAGGGGAGGAGGGCCTCCCACCGCGGTGGGGATTCGGGGGCTTGGGGGAGGTGGGCATGGCGTTCGCGGCGTATACTCGCAACCCGCGTGAGATACGAGTTGCTCCTCCAGACAATGACTCCGGGCACGCCCTACGAGGCGGCGCGGGTGGATGCCCTCCTGGCCGAGCGGCGGGTGGCCGCCCGTCCGGACGGGGTGCGCGTGTGGCACCTCCTGAACGGCGACGTGGAGGTGGGCGACTTGCGCGAAGGCGGCAAGGTGGTGGCCACCGAGCTGCGCGTGCCGCTGTCGGACCGGCCGGACCTGATGCGCGAGGTGGTGGAGGCCGCGGCGACCCTGGCCGAGGCGGCCGGGGCGCGACTGGTGGACCCGCAGCTCGGCCGCTCGCTGAGCGCCAGGGATGACGGCGTGGTGGTGGAGCAGTACCTGCGCACCGTGCGCTACGCGGCCGACGTGGCCGGCATGCCCGAGGCGATGAGCGCGGGGAGCTACGGGGCGCTGTCCCAGGAGCCGAAGGCGTTCCAGCCGTCGGGGCGCTTCGTCCTCATCGCCATCGCCGCCTTCTTCTTCCTGTATCTCCTGGTGGACTCGCTGATGGGGCAGCTGAACGGCGAGTAGGCGCCCCGGGCCGGTTGTCCGGCACGGGTACCCCCCGCCGCGTTAGGTTGGAGGCGTGTTCAAGTACCTCCTGCTCGCCTTCACCGTGGTGCCCTTCATCGAGCTGTACCTGCTCCTGGCCATTGGCCGGGAGGTGGGATTCATGCCCACCCTCGCCATGGTGCTGCTGACGGGGCTGGTCGGTGCCTCGCTTGCCCGGCGAGAGGGCGCGCGGGTGATGCGGAGCTGGCGCGAGTCCATGGCCCGGGGGCAGGTGCCCGAGGACGGCATCCTCAGCGGGGCGCTGGTGCTGGTGGGCGGCGCGCTGCTCGTCGCGCCCGGCGTCTTCACGGACGTGGTGGGGCTGCTGCTGTTGATTCCCCCCACGCGCCGCTTCGTGGCCGCGCGGCTGCGGCGCTCGCTGGAGCGCAAGGTGCGGGAGGGCTCCGTGCGCGTCACCACCGTGGGCTTCGGCGGGTTCGGTGGGTTCCAGGGGACGCGCGGAGACGGGCCGTTCGGTGGCCCGTTCGCTGGAGGCACCTTCGACGCGGGGCCCGGGACGCCTTCGCGCGAGGGCCGCACGCAGGCCGAGGTGGACGCGGAGTTCACCGAGGACAAGCCGCGGCATTGAGGCGTGCTCGCGGCCGTCTTCCGGACTTCAGCGCAGCAGATAGTCGCCAGCCACGAAGCCGACGGTCATCGCCAGGACGAGCAGCGCGCCCTGCAGCTTCGGCGGCGCCGGCAAGGGGATGTCGAGCAGGCGGCAGCCAGCGCCGATGCCCAGTGCCAGGACGAGTCCTACCATGGCCATCATCATGCGCGCGTCTCCCGGGTCTCTCCGGTGGGGCCGCCACAGTCGGCGCGGCTGTGGGCAGGACGCTTCGCCAGCACCTGGTCGGCGACCACGTAGCCGCTCGTCATCGCGACCACGAGGAGCGCACCCACGAGCAGCGGCGGCGCGGGCGCGGGAATGCCCAGCCAGCGGCAGCCAAAGCCGATGCCCAGACCGAGCAACAGGCCAATCAACAGTTTCAGGTTCAAGAAGGCTCCTCCAGGGTGACGATGCGAGGTGTTGAGGGCTCGGCAGTGACGAAGTGGCGGACGGACGGCGGCTGCGCGTCACGGTGCAGGGCCCGCAGCGCTTCCTGAAGCCGCTTCTCCTCGTTCGTGACGCGCTCGTGCTGGCGGAGATGCTCCAGCCAGGAGTCGACGAGGAAGTACTCGAGGAAGCGTCCCGGGGTGGCCGCGTCCTCCATCACTCCCCACTGCACCGCGCCGTCGCGACGGCGGGTGCTTCCGAGCAGGTGCACGTGGTGGAGGAAGTCGCCGCGAGCCGCCGGGTCGATGAGGTACTCCACCGTCACCAGCACGGGGCCCCCGTCCGGGGCGACGTCGCCGGCCACGTCGGGGCGCTGCCAGTGTCCGGACGGAGTGGTGTCCCGCCCCATGGCCGCGCTCAGCCGGAAGCGCAGCGAGAAGAGTCCCGCGAGCACCGCTGACGCCGCCGCCACCGTCAGCGCGAAGCTCGTGCCCGCCTGCTGCGCGAGCGCGCCCCAGAGCAGGCTGCCGCCCGCCATGCCCGCCGAGAAGACGACGATGTAGAGCGACAGCGCGCGGGCCCGCACCCACGCGGGCACCGAGACCTGGGCCGCTGTCTGCAGGGAGGACAGCACGACAATCCACGACACCCCGTTGGCCAGCATCGCCGGACACAGGATGCGCAGGTCGCGGACCGTCGCCACCGTCAGCATCGTCAGGGCGTAGAGGAGCGTCGCGCCCAGCACCAGCTTGTCGACGTCCAGCCGCTTGCGCAGCCCCGGCAGGGCGATGGCGCCCGCGACGGCCCCCGAGCCGATGAAGGCCAGCAGGAGGCCATAGGCCCCCGCCCCCGCGGAGAGCTGCTGACGGACGACGATGGCCAGCAGCGCGGGCAGGGCGCTGGCGAAGATGAAGAAGCAGGCCGCCTTGAGCAGCACCGAGCGGAAGTCGCTGGCGGCCGCCGCATAGCGCAGCCCGGCGCGGAGCGCGCCGCCGAAGGACTCGGAGGGAAGGGTGGCGACGGCCTTCTGCTGGCGCCAGCGCCACAGGACGACCACCAGGCCGAGGAACGACAGCGCATTCACGGAGAACGCCCAGGGCGCGCCGAAGTTCGCGACGATGAGTCCGCCCAGCGCGGGGCCGATGGAGCGCGCGATGTTCATGCCGATGGAGTGCAGCGCCACCGCCGGGGCCAGCATCGGGCGGGGGACGAGGTCCGCGGTGATGGCCGCCTGCGCCGGCATTCCCATCGCCGCGCCCGCGCCGAGCGCGAAGGTGAGCACCAGCAGCGAGCCCGCCTCGAGCCGGCCGGTGTGGGCCAGGACGGTGAGCACCGTGGCCACGGCGAGCATCCAGAGCTGCACGCCAATCAAGTAGCGCCGACGGTCGACGATGTCCGCCAGCGTGCCCGCCACGAGGGCGAAGGCCACGACGGGGAGCGTCGTCGCGGCCTGCGCCGCGGCGACCATCAGCGGTGAGCCGGTCTGCTCCGACATGTACCAGGCGGCGGCGACGTCCTGGACCCACGTGCCGATGTTGCTGGCGAGGACGGCCAGCCAGAGCGCTCGGAAGGTGGGATGACCCAGCGGTGCCCAGGCGCTCGTCGCCGGAGCAGGGGGGGCGAGCGTGCCCACGGAGCCGTCAGAAGGCATGGCACGCACATCCCAGCTCGCCCCAGAAGCTGAACAGGCCGCCGCCGTCGGGCCTGGCGCGCGGCGCCGCGTGGCCATGGCCGGGCACGCGACAGGACGCCTTGTGGGTGTGTCCCGGCGTGCTGGCGAGCTCGCGACTGGCCTGGGCAAGGGTGCCGCCCTGGTAGCCTCCGAAGTGGCTCACCGGAGACCAGTCCGGCATGGGCCCGGGCAACACGGGGGCGAGCGGGCCGAAGTCTCCGGTGCCGTGCACCACCCGTCCGCCCACCACCGTCAGCACGCTGGTGATGTCCTTGATGGCTTCCTCGGGCACGCTGAAGAAGTCCGAGGACAGCAGCGCGAAGTCTGCGTGGTGGCCCGGCTTCAGCAGGCCCTTGCGGTCCTGCTCATGCGAGAACCAGGCGCTGCCGTGCGTCCACAGCCGCAGCGCCTCTTCACGCTCCAGGCGGTTGTCGTCGCCGTACATCGGCAGTCCGCCCACCGTCCGGCCGCTGACGAGCCAGTACAGCGACACCCAGGGGTTGTAGCTGGCCACCCGCGTCGCGTCGGTGCCGGCACCCACGGGCACGCCCGCGTCCAGCATCCGGCGCACCGGCGGCGTGTGCGCGAGCGCCTTCGCGCCGTAGCGCTCCGCGAAGTATTCACCCTGGTACGCCATGCGGTGCTGGATGGCGATGCCGCCCTGCAGGGCGCGAATGCGGTCGATGTTGCGCGCGGAGATGGTCTCCGCGTGGTCGATGAGCCAGTGCAGCCCGTCGAAGGGCACCTCGCGGTTCACCTTCTCGTAGACGTCCAGCACGCGGCTGATGCTCTCGTCGTAGGTGGCGTGGATGCGGAAAGGCCAGCGGTTGCTCGCGAGCAGGCGCACCACGTCCTCCAGCTCACCCTCCATCCCCTTGGGCAGCTCAGGGCGGGGCTCGCGGAAGTCCTCGAAGTCCGCCGCGGAGAAGACCAGCATCTCGCCCGCGCCGTTGTGGCGGAGCATGTCGTCACCCTGGCGCGGCGTCAGCAGCCGGGACCAGCGCTCGAAGTCCGCGAGCTCTCCGCCCTTCTTCTGGGTGAAGAGGTTGTAGGCGATGCGCACCGTCAGCTCCCCGGCGGCATGCAGCTTCTGGATGATGTCGTAGTCCTCCGGGTAGTTCTGGAAGCCACCCCCCGCGTCGATGACCGAGGTGACGCCCAGCCGGTTCAGCTCGCGCATGAAGTGGCGGGTGGAGTTGAGCTGGTACTCCGGCGGCAGCTTGGGCCCCATCGCCAGCGTCGCGTACAGGATGAGCGCGTTCGGCCGGGCCAGCAGCAGGCCGGTGGGGTTGCCCGCCTTGTCCCGCTCCAGCTGCCCACCCGGCGGGTCCGGAGTGTCCTTGCCATAGCCGACGGCGCGCAGCGCGGCGCGGTTCAGGAGCGCACGGTCATACAGGTGCAGGATGAAGACGGGCGTCTCCGGCGCGGCCTCGTTGAGCTCCTGGAGCGTGGGCAGGCGCTTCTCGGCGAACTGGTGCTCGGTGAAGCCTCCCACCACGCGGACCCACTGCGGCGCCGGCGTCCTCGCCACCTGCGCCTTCAGCAGCGCCATGGCGTCCGCCAGCGTGCGCACCCCGTCCCAGCGCAGCTCCAGGTTGTAGTTCAGGCCCCCGCGAATCAGGTGGATGTGGCTGTCGTTGAGGCCGGGGACGAGCCGCCGGCCACCGGCATCGATGATGCGCGTGCCCGGCGTGGCGTGCTGCATCACCGAGGCCTCGTCACCCACCGCGACCAGGGCGCCGTTCGCGACGGCCAGGGCCCGGGCCTCCGGGTGGTCCCGGTCCAGCGTGGTGATGTGGGCATTGCGTACAATCAGGTCGGCCATCGGTGCTCTCCGTTCATCGGTGCTGCCTTGCTTCGCGACAGGGGCCTCGGGCCCGGTGACGCGGACCCGAGGCCATGGCTTCCCAGCGGGACGTCAGTGACCGCCTTCGGAGCCGCCGAACATCGTCTTGGCGTACTGGATGCCAAGGCCGTAGCCGCCAGCGTGGGTGGCGGCGATGCCGGTCGTCAGGGCGTACGTGGCGCTCCGGGCCCAGTCGCGCTGCAGCTCGAGCAGGTACTGCACGCTGGTCATCGGCACCGCGCCGGCCTGGACCATGCGCTGCACCGCGCGCTCGTGCGCCTCGTCGGACACGTCGCCGCAGGCGTCGGTGATGACGTACACCTTGAAGCCCTGGTCGAGGGCCGACAGCGCGGGACCGACGATGCAAACGCCCGTCCAGAGCCCGGCGAGGACAATCTTGTCCTTCCCGAAGGCGTTGACCTCCTCGATGACCAGCGAGTCCTCCCAGGCATTCATCGTCGTGCGGTCGCGGACCTTCGCGTTGGGGAACACCGCGGTGAGCTCAGGGAACAGCGGCCCCGAGAAGCTCTTCTCGGCGACCGTGGTCAGCAGGGTGGAAACGCCGAAGCCGGCGGCGCCCTTGGCGACCAGCGCGGTGTTGTTGCGCAGCAGCGCGAGGTCGATGGACTTCGTGGCGAACGCCATCTGCGACTGGTGGTCGATGAGGATGAGCGCGTGGTCGCCGGGCGACAGGAGTCCCTTTCCCGGGGTCGGGCTTGCCTTGGGCATCGTGGTCTCTCTTTCGTGAGGAGGGTGTGGTGGACGCCTCCAGCAGAGGGGAGGGCCGTGTTCGCGGCCCAGGCGTTCCGTCCACCGCAAGCACAGTACGGCCGTGGGGCCTGGCGAAAAAACCCTCGGAAGCGCGAGGAATCCCTCCCCCAAATGGGGGAGGACCTGGCCGGGGAACAGGGAGAAGAGCTGTTGCGCCCGAACAGGCCAGCGACTGGTGCAGGGGAAGAGCACCCGGTTGGGGAGCCCTTCTCACCTGTTCGGGGGATGCCGGCGGGGCCGCGTCTCCAGCAGGCTTCCTGGACGCTGGAGGAGGTCGCTGAGCGATGCGTTCCACGGACTCACCCATTCGCATCCTGGTGGCCGACGACCATCCGATGGTGCGCGAGGGGCTCGCGGCCATGATTGGCTGCCACGCGGACCTGGCAGTGGTCGCCGAGGCGGAGAACGGCATCCAGGCCGTCCAGGCCTTCCGTGAGCTGCGGCCCGACGTCACGCTGATGGACGTGCGGATGCCGACGATGGGAGGCATCGACGCGATTGCCGCCATCCGCGCGGAGTTCCCCACCGCGCGAATCATCGTCCTGACGACCTACCGGGGCGACGCGCAGGCGCTGCGCGCCATCAAGGCCGGCGCGTCCGGCTATCTGCTCAAGAGCATGCTGCGCAAGGAACTGGTGGAGACGATTCGCGGCGTGCACGCGGGGCGCCGCCGCATCGCCGCGGACGTCGCCAGCGAGCTGGCCGAGCACGTGGCGGACGGGGAGCTGACGGCTCGGGAGTGCGCCGTGCTGAGTCTCGTCGCCGCCGGTAACGCCAACAAGGAGGTCGCCGTCCGGATGGGCATCTCCGAGGAGACGGTGAAGACGCACATGAAGAACGTCCTGACCAAGCTCGGCGCCAGGGACAGGACGCACGCGGTGGTGGTCGCGCTGAAGCGGGGCATCATCGACATCTGAGGCGGGGGGGCCGCGCGCTCAGACGCGGGTGCCGACGCGCGCGCTGCCCACGCTGGCGGCCAGCGTGGTGGAGCCCGCGCGCCAGGGACGCGCCTGCGCGCTGAGCCACTGACCCACCTTGGCCACCAGCGAGCAGGTCACCAGCAGGGCCACGCCCACGCCCACCGCGGCGGGGACGCTCAGCGTGGGACCGACGCGGCTCGCCAGGCCCGCGATGTCAGCCCAGCCATAGACGACCGGCAGGTGCAGCACGTAGACCCACAACGACAGACGGCCGAAGGGCGCCAGCAGCCCGCTCAGTCGCCTCGGCGCCAGGCTCACCGCGCCCAGCACCATGAGCCCCTGGCCCACGCGGTACGCCACCATCCATGGGCTGGTGGGGCTCCAGTCGGACGGCACGGTCCGCGTCAGCGCGAGCAGCCCGGCCCCCAGCGCCAGCAGCGCCAGGCCCTGAGGCCAGCCCGGACGCAGCAGGTGCAGCGCATGCGCGGCCAGCGCGCCCGCGAAGAAGAAGCCCGCCCACGGGAAGAAGGGGAAGCGGCTGCCCTCGGCGCTTCCGATGAATTGCTGGAGGGGGCCCGGCAGCCCGCTGCCCAGGCGCCACAGGGCCGCGCTCGCCAGGGGGATGCCCACCGCCAGCGCCACCAGCACGCCCGCTCGGCCCCAGCGGACCGGCGCCAGCGCCAGCAGCGTGGAGCCCAGCAGCAGCGCGAAGCCGATGCACTGGAGCGCGTCGAAGGCGAAGACGTGCGTCAGCATCCGCTCCGTCCACCCCAGGTCTCGCACCGCGCCCCAGCCCGGCCAGTGCAGCAGGTAGCCCAGGAAGATCAGCAGCAGCGCCCGGCGCACCCGGCGGCCATACGTGTCCCGGGCCGCCGTGGGCTTCGTCCCCAGCGCCGCCACCACCGCCCAGCCGCTCACCAGCAGGAACAGCGGCGCGGTGACTCCCCGGAAGGCCCAGTAGTGCTGCACCCAGGGTAGCGCGCGCGCCGCGGGCGTCAGCAGCGCGTCCAGCGTGTGCCCCATCACCATGGCAAGAACGGCCAGCCCGCGCGCCCCATCGAGTCCGGGGTGGCGGGTGGGTTGCTTCTCGAAGGTGAACGAGGGGCCGAGTCGTTTCACGCGACCCGGAGCATAGGACGATGTGCGGGCGGCGTCTCGAAAACGCACAAAACGAGGGGGAGTGGCTTCACTCCGAGGCGGGCCTCCCAGACGGGTCGTGGGGTGCTACATGTCTGGGTATGCGTCTGCTCCCTCGCCGCGTCCTGGTGCTCCTGCTCATCCTGTCTGGCTTTCCCTCCCTGGGCGCGTCCGGGGATGAGTGGCTGGGGGAGGACAAGGCGAAGCACTTCGCCGCCTGCACCGTCCTGGCGGCGGGCGGCTATGGCGCGGGCGCGCTCGTCTTCGAGGCGCCCGCGGCGCGGTGGCTCACGGGCGCGGGGCTCGCCATGGGCGCCGGGCTGGGCAAGGAGCTGTATGACTCGCGGAGCGGCGGGACGGGCTTCTCCACGAAGGACCTGGTGTGGGACGCGGCGGGGACGGCGACCGGGCTGGGCCTGGCGTTCCTGGTGGACCACTTCATCTTCGGGCGTGAGGCGCCCGCCTCTCCGGCCGTGGAGCTACGGGCCGTGGCCCCGGTCGTCCTCGGCGGGCGGAGCAGCGGTGCCTCGCGCCTTGCGCTCGACGAGCTGCACCAGCTTCTCCCGCTGGAGGCGCGGGTCCACCGTCACCATGGCGCCGCCCCGGCCGTCGCCGCTGGTGACGAGCACGGTGACCTGGCCTCGCGGGCACTGGTTCATGCAGCCGGTGGGCAGGACGCGGACCTGCTCGGACAGGCCCCGCTCGGCGAACGCACCCTGGAGCCAGCGGGGCAGGTCCATCCCTCCGCCTCGCGCGCCTCCGCGCATGAGGCACTTGCGGCAGACGAGCACCTCCACCTCCTCCGCCTGTCCACTGCTGCCTTCGTCCCGCATCCATCCTCCTCCGTCTGGGAGTCGCTCGTGCCGCCCCTCCCGAGTGATGCCCCGCTGCGCACCCGCTGAGGGCGGCTGCAGCACCGTCGGGCCGGGCAAGGCGCCTGGCAGTGGGAGGTAGCCGCGCGCCCGCGCGCTCGCAGGCCCTGCCCACACGTTCGTGTGCCGGGCGGGCAGGGGAGCGCCCAGAGGGACGGGTGTGCTGATGGGTGCGGAAAGTCGGCATGAGGGTGCGTCCACATGACGCGGAACGCCTCCTGCATCACTGCTGTTACCGTGCAGGCCCGTCCCTGCTCTGGACTCCGCGGAGGGCCCTCCCCATGCTCCGAACCCGGTTGCTCTCGCTCCTCTCCCTCACCGCCCTGGGCGCCACCGCGCTGCCCGCGTGTGAGCGTTCGCCGAAGCCCGTGGAGCCCGCTCCCGTGTCCGCGCCGGCTCCCGTCGCCGTCGCCCCCGCCGAGGTGAAGCCGACCGCGCGGAAGCCGCTGACGCCCGAGCAGCTCGGCCACTTCTTCCTGCCGCTCCCCCCGGCGAAGGACGCGAAGCCCGCGCCGAAGGACACCGAGGCCCAGGTCGCGCTGGGGCGCATGCTCTACTTCGAGCCGCGCCTGTCGAAGAACCACGACGTGTCCTGCAACACCTGCCACGGCCTGGACACGTTCGGTGTGGACAACAAGGCGCTGTCCGACGGGCACAAGGGGCAGAAGGGCAGCCGCAACTCGCCCACCGTGTACAACGCCGCCGGCCACATCGCGCAGTTCTGGGACGGGCGCGCGGACACGCTGGAGGCGCAGGCCGAGGGCCCCATCCTCAACCCCGTGGAGATGGCCATGCCCGACGAGAAGCGCGTCGTGGCCACGCTGGCCTCCATCCCCGAGTACACCACCCGCTTCCGCGAGGCCTTCCCCGGCGAGAAGAAGCCGGTGTCGCTGGCCAACGCCGCGCGCGCCATCGCCGCCTTCGAGCGCAAGCTCACCACCCCCTCGCGCTTCAGCCAGTACGTGTCCGGCCAGCACGACGCGCTCTCCGCGCAGGAGCAGCGCGGCCTCCAGCTCTTCGCCAGCACCGGCTGCACCACGTGCCACAACGGCCCGGCCGTGGGCGGCACGTCCTTCCAGAAGCTGGGCCTCGTGGAGGACTTCCCGGGCCTCAAGGACAACGGCCGCTTCGACGCCACGAAGAACGAGGACGACCGGGGCAAGTTCCGCGTGCCCACCCTCCTCAACGTCGACAAGACGGGCCCGTACCTCCACGACGGCAGCGTGACGGAGTTGCCCACCATGGTGCGGCTGATGGCGAAGCACCAGTTGGCGCGGACGCTGACGGACCCCGAGGTGGACGACCTGGTCGCCTTCCTCAAGAGCCTCACCGGCGAGCTGCCCGCCCCGGAGCTCATCACCGCGCCGCCGCTGCCGCCCAGCACGAAGAAGACGCCCAAGCCGGACCCGTCCTGAGCCGTTCCATGAAACGCGCGTGAAACGTGCGTGGCGCCCCGCGCGTTGCTAAGCAGCGAGGCCATGGACCGAATGTTCTTCTACGCCCACTCCGGGCTGCGCTACCTGGTGCTGCTCGCCGGGGTGCTGGCCCTCGCCTATTTCGCCTTCGGGCTCGTCACGAAGCGGCCCTTCGACAAGGGCGGGCGCATCCTCGGCGCCTCCTTCGCGGGGCTGCTGCACCTGCAGGTGCTGCTGGGCATCCTCGTGCTGGTGACGCGCTTCTACTACCCCGCGCTCATCGGCCACATCGTGATGATGGTGCTCGCGGCCGTCACCGCGCAGGTGTCGATGTCCGTCAACCGCCGCCGCCCCCAGCCGAACTTCGTGCTGCCCCTGGTGGGCGTGGGCCTGGCCATCGTCTTCATCATCGGCGGCATCATGGCCATCGGCCGAGGCGTCTTCACCACCACCGCGCTGTAGCCCGGCTTCGCGCGAGCGCACTCCCACCCGGGAAAATGCTGCGCTCGCGCGGGCCTCACGGCGCAAAAGCTGCGCTGGCCTCACCGTGCTGTCGGGGTGTCCGCTCGCATGTTGGCAAGCGAGCATCCTGGCCCCCTCATTGCAGTCGCGCTCCTCGTGCCGGGCAATGAGCCCGGCCTCCCTTCGAGGAGGGGCACGCAGCAATGCGGACTCAAGCCCTGGGTGGTCGCTGCTCGCGCGGGCTCGCTCCCGTCATTCAGCTCCTGGCCGTGCTGGTGGCGCCGGCCGCGCTGGCTCAAGGCGCCTCGCACGGCGCGAAGCTCTTCACCCAGCGCTGCGCGTCCTGCCACTCCGTGGGCGAGGGCGACCGCGTGGGCCCGGACCTGCACGGCGTGCTGGAGCGCCGTGACGAGGCCTGGGTCACCCGCTTCCTCCAGAGCCCGGGCGCGGTCATCGACGCGGGAGACCCCGTCGCCGCCGCGCTGCTGAAGCAGTTCAACGGCGTCCGGATGCCAGACCAGGCGCTCTCCGAGGAGGAGCGCGCCGGCCTCTACGCCTTCTTCCGCGAATGCACCGCGAAGGGGAAGGGGAGCTGCAAGCCCTCTCCGACGGCGAAGCCGGGGACGGACGCCACGCCGGAGGAGATTGCCCGGGGACGCCAGCTCTTCGAGGGCACCGAGGCCCTCGCCCAGGGTGGCCCCGCGTGCTTCGGCTGCCACGACGTGCGCGGGCTGGGCGTGGCCGGTGGCGGCACGCTGGGCCCCAACCTCACCTTCTCCTTCGCGCGCCTGGGCGACCGCCACATGACGCCCTTCCTGGCGAAGCTGGACACGCCGCTGATGCGCGAGCTGTACGCGAAGGCGCCCCTCACGGAGGAGGAGCAGTACGCCGTGAAGGCCTACCTCGCGGACGTGTCCCGCGACGGCAGCAGGCCGCGCCAGGACAGGGACTTCTTCTTCCTCGGCGTCGTCGGGCTGCTCACGGCGCTGGGCTTCATCGGACTCGTCTGGGGACCGCGCGGGAAGGACCCGCACGACTCCTGACGACGCCGCGCGTGCGAGGACTTCCGTGAGCGACTCCTTCTTCTTCTCCTTCGTTCCCTATGCGGCGGCCGTCGTGGCCTTCGCGGGCACCGTGCGCCGCGTGACGACGGCGCGCGAGCCGGCCCGGGCCCACCGCGAGCCCTGGACGCCCGCGGGCCGCGCCGTGCTGGCGGGCGGCGCCACCGTGGCCCTCAACCACCTGCTGGGGCTGGCCGCGCCCCGGGTGATGCAGGCCTTCAACGCGTCCCCGGCGCGCCTCTTCACCCTGGAGGCGGTGAGCCTCATCGGCGGCATGCTGCTGGGCTGGGGCCTGCTGAGCCTCACCCTGCGCCGCGCGCGGGAAGGGCAGTGGGTGCTGGCTGGCTTCCTCGGCCTGCTGCTGGCGCAGGTGCTCACCGGCCTGCACATCGCCGTGGCGCTGCGCTGGGGCTCGGCCTGGTACCTCCACCTCACGGTGCCGTACCTGCGCTCGGTGCTGGCCTTCCAGCCGGACGCGACGCTGATGGCCCGGGCGCCCCTCGTCATCCAGGCGCACACGCTGTCCGCCTTCGCGCTGCTGACGGTGGCGCCCTTCGTCCGCGCTCGCAAGGGCGCCGCCCTGGCTCTGGTGCCACCGGCCTCCGAGTCGACGCTCCTCTCCACGCCCCGGGAGGAGACCGCCCGCTGACGCGCGGCCTGACTGCCATGAACGACGCTTCGATTCAGTTGCCCCGCCGCACCTTCGCAGCAGGGACGCTGCTGGCCCTCGCCCTGGCCGGGTGCAGCGGCCCGGTGAACACCCAGCAGGGCTACATGCCCGAGCAGCCCGTGGCCTTCTCCCACGCGGTCCACGCCGGCCAGTACGAGCTGGACTGCCAGTACTGCCACGTGGGCGCGGAGAAGAGCCGCCATGCCGGCGTGCCCTCCTCCAGCGTGTGCCTGAACTGCCACACGCAGGTGAAGAAGGACTCGCCCGAAGTGCAGAAGGTCGTCGAGGCCGTCGCGGCGAATCGGCCGATTGAGTGGGTGCGCATCCACCGTCTGCCGGACCACGCGTACTTCAACCACGCCAGCCACGTCACCGCGGGGCTGAAGTGCCAGACGTGCCACGGCCCGGTGCAGGAGATGGTGCGCGTGGAGCAGACGCAGCCGATGACGATGGGCTGGTGCCTGGACTGCCACCGCAAGACGGCGGCGGAGCAGGTGTCCTCGCCGCCGCCTTCCGCTCCCCGCTCCGGCGAGCTGCTCGCCATGTCAACCCGGGCGCCCCCGCCCGAGCCGCTGAAGGCTCCCCGAATCCTGCAGCCCCCCACGGACTGCTCCAGCTGTCACCGCTGAGGACCTCTTCCATGTCCGACTCCCTTCCCAAGTACTGGCAGAGCCTGGCCGAGCGCGCGGGCGAGCTGCCCGAGCAGACGCGGAACGAGTTCGCCGACGAGCTGCCGGTGGGCGTGGCCGCCTCGCCTCCCGATGCGAGCAGCCGCCGCGACTTCTTCAAGGTGATGGGCCTGAGCGCCGCCGCCGCGATGGTGGCCTGCCAGCGCGCGCCCGTGCAGAAGGTCATCCCCTACGTGGCCCGGCCGGACGAAGTCACTCCGGGTACGGCGCTCTGGTACGCGTCCACCTGCAACGGGTGCAGCGCCCAGTGCGGCCTGCTGCTGAAGACGCGCGACGGCCGCCCCATCAAGGTGGAGGGCAACGACGAGCACCCCGTCTCGCGCGGCGGTGTGTGCTCGGTGGGCCAGGCGTCCGTCCTGTCCCTCTATGACGCCAGTCGCGCCCGCTTCCCCACCTCGGCCCGCCAGCGCACCGCGTGGGCGACGCTGGACGGCGTGGTGACGGCGGGGCTGCGTGAGGCCGCCGAGACGGGCAGGGCCATCCGCGTGGTGCTGCCCTGGGTGATGGGCCCCACCGCCGAGGCCGCGGTGAAGCGCTTCCTCTCCGCGTACCCCACGGCGCGCACGGTGCGCTACGAGCCGCTGGGCGAGCTGTCGGCGATTGGCGACGCCCACCTCGTCACCCACGGCGTGCGCGTGGTGCCGGACTACCGCTTCGACCAGGCGAAGGTCATCGCCAGCTTCGGCGCGGACTTCCTGGGCACCTGGGTGTCTCCCGTGGCCTTCACCCGCCAGTACACCGAGGCGCGCGACGCGGCCGGCAAGCGGGAGATGGCGCGGCACTTCCAGGTGGAGCCGGCGCTGACGCTCACCGGCGCCGCCGCGGACCGACGCTTCCTGGTGGCTCCGTCCGATGTGACGCCCGCCCTGGCGGACCTGGTGCGGCGGCTGGCGGTGAAGGCGGGCCGCACGGTGCCGACGGTGGCGTCGCTGCCCGCTCCGGCGCTGGAGGAGGCCGCGCTGGAGGAGTTGGCGGACGCGCTGTGGGCGCAGCGGGGCAGGGCGCTCGTGGTGGCGGGCGGGGACGAGGTGGCCGCGCAGGTGCTGGCCAGCACGGCCAACGCGCTGCTCGGCAACGAGGGCACCACGGTGTCCGTGGCGGACGGCGTGACGCTGGATGCGGATGCGCTGACGTACGGTGCGCTGCTGGCGGAGCTGGGGGCCGGGGCGGTGGGCGCGGTGCTCTTCCTGGGCGTCAACCCTGCCTATGCGGACCCTCGCGTTGAGGAACTGGAGGCGCTGCTCAAGGCCGTGCCGCTCACCGTGGCCACCAGCGACAGGCTGGACGAGACGGCGTCCCTGGTGCGTTTCCATGCGCCGGACTCCACGGCGCTGGAGTCGTGGGGAGACTCGGAGCCTCGGCGTGGCGTGCTGTCACTGCGTCAGCCAGCGGTGGCTCCGCTGCATGAGACTCGCGCGGTGGTGGAGTCGCTGCTGGCGTGGGCGGGGGGGCCTGCCTCGCACCATGACTTCCTGCGCGCTCGCTGGGAGGCGGAGGTGTTTCCCCTCGCTGGTGCGGTGTCGGTGGACTTCGGCGCCTTCTGGGATGAGGCCGTGCGCCGGGGCGTGGTGAGGCTGCCCGCGACTGCCGTGGCGGCTCCGGCCTTCCGCGAGGATGGGCTGGCGAAGGCGCTGGCCGGTGTGGCCCGGCCCTCCGTGGAGTGGGAGCTGGTGCTGTACCCCTCCGTGGCGGTGCGCGACGGCGCCCCCGCCAACAACGGCTGGTTGCAGGAGGTGCCGGACCCCATCACCAAGGCGACGTGGGGCAACCCCGCCTGCATCGCTCCGGCTCGAGCGAAGGCGCTGGGCCTCTCCGACGGCGACGTGGTGCGGGTGCGCGCGGGCGGGAAGACGGTGGCGCTACCGGTGCTCATCCAGGCGGGCACGCACCCCTCCGTCATCGCCGTGGCGGTGGGCTATGGCCGCACGAAGGCGGGCCGCGTGGCCGACGGCATCGGCGTCAACGGCTACCCGCTGGCGGCGGTGGTGGACGGACAGGCGCGGCGCTCGGTGCCGGGCGTCACGGTGGAGGCCACCGGCGAGCAGCAGCCGCTGGCGCTCACCCAGACGTACCACCGGCTGGAAGGACGCCCCCACGTGCGTGAGGCCGAGCTGGCCGCCTTCCTGGCCAACCCGCGCGCCGGCAACGAGGTGGAGGGGGCGCATGGCGGAAATGGCTCGCACCCGCTCTCCATCTGGTCCGGCCATGAGTACAAGGGCCACCGCTGGGCCATGGCGGTGGACCTGAGCGCCTGCACGGGCTGCTCGGCCTGTGTGGTGTCCTGCCAGGCGGAGAACAACATCCCCAGCGTGGGGCGCGACGAGGTGCTGCGCTCGCGCGAGATGCACTGGATGCGCATCGACCGCTACTACGAGGGCGACGAGGCCAACCCCCAGGTCGTCCACCAGCCGATGATGTGCCAGCACTGCGAGAATGCGCCGTGCGAGACGGTGTGCCCGGTGCTCGCCACGGTGCACTCCAGCGAGGGGCTCAACCAGCAGGTCTACAACCGCTGCGTGGGCACCCGGTACTGCGCCAACAACTGCCCCACCAAGGTCCGCCGCTTCAACTGGTTCGACTACAAGCACGACGAGCCGCTGGAGCGCATGGTGCTCAACCCGGACGTCGTCGTGCGCAGCCGTGGCGTCATGGAGAAGTGCTCCCTGTGCGTGCAGCGCGTCACCGAGGCCAAGGCCACCGCCCACCGTGAGGGCCGTCCGCTGCGCGACGGAGACGTCCAGACGGCCTGCCAGCAGAGCTGCCCCGCGAAGGCCCTCCACTTCGGGGACATCAATGACCCCGGCAGCGCGGTGGCGAAGCTCTCGAAGGACGGCCGCGCCTTCCGGCTGCTGGAGGAGCTGAACATCGGGCCGTCCATCACCTACCTCACGAAGATCCGCAACACCGGGTCGGGAAGCGAAACATGAGCCACCAGCACCTGTCTCCGCTGCGCGTGCCGCTCGTCAGCGAGGCGCGCAGCCTGGGCCAGCTCACCGAGGAAATCTGTGCGCCCATGGAGCGCCCGGCCACCTGGAGGTGGTGGGCGGCCTTCGCGGTGGCGGTGTCGATTCTGGGCACCGGCGCCGGAATCGTCGCCTACCAGGTGGGCACCGGCATTGGCGTGTGGGGCCTCAACAAGACGGTGGGCTGGGCCTTCGACATCACGAACTTCGTATTCTGGGTGGGCATCGGCCACGCCGGCACGCTCATCTCCGCCATCCTCTTCCTCTTCCGGCAGAAGTGGCGCACCAGCATCAACCGCGCCGCCGAGGCCATGACGCTGTTCGCGGTCCTCTGCGCGGCCCTCTTTCCCGTCATCCACATGGGCCGCCCCTGGCTGGCCTTCTGGGTGCTGCCCTATCCGAATGACCGCGGCAGCCTGTGGGTGAACTTCCGCTCGCCGCTGCTGTGGGACGTGTTCGCCATCTCCACGTACTTCACCGTGTCCGCGGTGTTCTGGTACGTGGGCCTCATCCCCGACCTAGCCACCGTGCGAGACAGGGCGAAGGCCGGCCTGCGCAAGGCTGTCTTCAAGGTGCTGTCACTGGGGTGGACGGGCTCGCACCGGACGTGGAGCCGCTACGAGACGGTGTACCTGCTGCTCGCCGGCCTGGCCACGCCGTTGGTGCTCAGCGTCCACACCATCGTCTCCATGGACTTCGCCACGTCCGTCATCCCCGGCTGGCACACCACCATCTTCCCGCCGTACTTCGTCGCGGGCGCGGTGTTCAGCGGCTTCGCCATGGTGCTGACGCTGATGATCATCACCCGCGTGGTCCTGGGCTACGAGCACCTGATTACCATCCGCCACCTGGAGAACATGACGAAGGTCATCATCGTCACCGGCGGAATCGTGTCGCTGGCGTACGGGACGGAGGTCTTCATCGCCTGGTATTCGGGCAACTCCTACGAGCGCTTTGCCTTCATGAACCGCGCCTTCGGGCCGTACGCCTGGGCCTACTGGATCATGGTGACGTGCAACGTCGTGTCGCCGCACCTGTTCTGGTTCAAGCGGATTCGCACCTCGCCCGCCGCAATCTTCGTGCTCTCGTTGGTCATCAACGTGGGCATGTGGTTCGAGCGCTTCGTCATCATCGTCACCAGCCTGCACCGAGACTTCCTGCCCAGCAGCTGGTCCATGTACACGCCGACGATGGTGGAGGTGGGCACCTTCATCGGCACGTTCGGCCTGTTCTTCACCCTGTTCCTCCTCTTCGTGCGCGTGCTGCCCATCATCTCCATTGGTGAGGTGAAGAGCGTGCTCGGGTTCGCCCGAGGCGGACACGGTGAGGCACCCACGGCCGGGGCCCGGAAGCCCGTGGAGACGGGGCCCGAGTCACTCCCCACGGCGGAGCCGGCGCGGGTCCTGGCCACCCGAAAGGATGTCACCGTATGAGCGCGCCCGTTCTCGTCGGCTACTTCGACAGCGAGGAGAAGGTCGTCCACGCCACCCGCGCCCTGCGCGAGGCTGGCTACGCCCTGCACGATGTGTACACGCCCTACGCGGTCCACGGGCTGGATGAGGCCATGGGCCTGCGCTCCAGCCGTCTCACCTGGGTGTGCTTTGGCGCGGGGCTGCTGGGTGGCTCGCTGGCTCTGGCGCTGGAGCTGTACACCAGCGTGGTGAGCTGGCCCCTCAACGTGGGCGGCAAGCCGTTCAACTCGTTCCCCGCCTTCGTCCCCGTGGCGTTTGAGTTGACGGTGCTGTTCGCGGCGCTCATCACCGTGGGCTCGTTCCTGGCGCGCGTGAAGCTCTTCCCGGGCAACCGCCGCGTGGCACTGCCTCGGGTGACGGATGACCGGTTCGCGATTGCGCTGGAGCCGCCCGCGGAGGCTGCCGCCGCGGAGGAGTTGTTGCGCCAGCACGGTGCCGTGGAGACGGCGCGGATGGAGGTGGCGTCATGAGGAAGGCACTCCCTGGCGCGGTCGTGCTGGCGCTGGCCCTGGCGGGCTGCGAGCAGGACGAGACGCGGCCCAACTACGAGTACGCGCCGGACATGGTGTCCTCTGTGCCGTACGACAGCTTCGCTCCCAATCCCAACACTCCGGATGGCAAGACGCTGCTGGGGCCGGCGAAGGGCACGGTGCCTCGCGGGCACCTGCCGCTGCACCTGGCCTCGGGCCCGGAGGAGGCTGCCCGGGCAGGGCGGGACTTCAAGAACCCGTACCCGGCTTCGGCGGAGGTGCTGGCTCGCGGGGAGACGGCGTTCCAGCGCTATTGCACCCCGTGCCATGGCGCCGGTGGGCTGGGGGACGGACTGGTGACGGCGCGGTTTCCCATGCCTCCCTCGCTGCTGGCGGAGCATGCGAAGGCGCTGCCGGATGGACAGGTGTTCCACATCATCACCCACGGACAGGGGCTGATGCCGGCCCATGGCTCGCAGGTGGCTCCGGAGGACCGGTGGAAGATTGTCCACTACCTGCGGACGTTGCAGCACCCCGCGCGGACGGCGCGGAAGGACGTGCCATGAGCGCTCCCATGCATGACGTGCCTCCGGCTTCGAGCGGAGGCTTCGAGGTGGGACAGGGTGTTCGCCGTGCGGCCCTGGTGGCTGCCGTGGTGGGCCTGGGGACGCTGGGGGTGGGGGTGGCGCTCCATCCGGCTCGGGCGCTGTCCAGTCTGCTCACCAGTGGCTTCCTGTTCCTGTGCCTGGGATTGGGCGGGGCGGTGTTCCTGGCGTTGATGTACGTGGCCAACGCCGGCTGGTTCACCGTGTTCAAGCGGATTCCCGAGGCGTTTGCTTCGTACGTGCAGTGGGGCGCGGTGCCGCTGCTGGCGCTGGTGCCGTTCGCTCCGAAGCTCTACCTGTGGGCCCGGCCGGGCGTGATGGAGACGGACCACCTGCTGCACAAGAAGGTGGCCTTCCTCAACGTGCCGTTCTTTGGCGTACGCATGGTGCTGATGCTCGCGCTGTGGACGGGCTTCACGTGGATGCTGCGGCGCAACTCGCTGCGGCAGGACTCGGAGCGGACGGAGGCCCTGACTTCGCGCAATGTCGCGGTGTCGGCGGTGTTCCTCGTGGTGTTTGGTTTGACGTTCTGTCTGGCCGCGTTCGACTGGTTGATGAGCCTGGAGCCGCACTGGTTCAGCACCATCTACGCGCTCTACAACGTCGCGGGGCTGCTCAGTTCCAGCGTGTGTGCGATTACCGTGGCCGCGATTCTGTTGCACCGCGCGGGTGCGTTGCCTCAGCTCAACTCCAGCCACCTGCATGACCTGGGCAAGCTGATGTTTGGCTTCGCCACCCTTTGGGCCTATCTGTGGTTCTCGCAGTTCCTGCTCATCTGGTACGCGAACATCCCGGAGGAGACCGTGTACTTCATCGCCCGGATGCATGGCGGGTGGGAGGTGCCGTTCTATCTGAACCTGGTGCTCAACTGGGCGCTGCCGTTCGTCCTGCTGCTGCCGCGCCCGGCGAAGCGGAGTGCCTCGCATCTGCTGCGGGTGGCCGCGGTGCTCCTGGCGGGACGCTGGTTGGACCTGCACCTGATGGTGGCTCCGGCGAACATGCCGGAGGGGGCGGGGTTCGGCGTGTATGAATTGGCGGGTCTGGTCGGCGTGGGGGCGCTGTTCACGCTGGCGGTGACCCGGGCGGTGCGGGTGACTCCCATGGTTCCGGCGGGCGACCCGTACCTCGTGGAGAGTCTGCACCACCATACGTAAGGGAATGTCCGAGGCCACAGCTTGCCGGGCGGCTTCCACCGCCCAGGTGACTGGACACCGTGGCCACGGCGGTGACGCCGCCCGACCTCCTCGGCGGGCGGCGTCGCTTTTTTGTCCCGGGTGTGCTCTCGGGGTTGAAGCCCTTCAGCCCCACCCCTCACCGCGGGTGCGCGGCATCCCCGGAATCGGTGCTCGACATGCCCGGAATGCCTGCTCGGCATCCCTGTAACGGCTGCTCACCTTGGCCCGAAATCGGCGCTCGGCTTGCCCCGGAACACGCACCCCGAGCCGCCGCGCCTCGGCAAGTTCCGGGTATCCCCGACGTTAGCGGCTGCTGGCATACTCCCCAGGCGGCCGGTCTTGCCTCCTAGCTCGCTGGCTCGACTGAAAGGACGTGACCATGCGACTCCGCGCCTGCGCCGCACTTCTACTCTTCCTCTCGGCTTGCGCTACGTCGGCACCGAGCCCAAGAGAAGGCGTGCCCCGGAACCCGAGGGTCGCCAACCTCCAGCGGGCGGCAGAGCTGCCTTGGAGGGACGGGGGGCGGTGCGTCGTTCGTGAGGCTTCCCAGCCCTGGCCCGTGCTCGCGGAGCGCTGCTTTCACGCCCTCGACCATGACAGGGTCCGGCTCAACGACCGGACGGGAAGGTGCGCTGTTGCTTCAACGGACGCGGCGGCGCTTGGAATCGGCCTCTGCGTCTTGGCTGCTCCCGAGATCGTTGTGGGTGCGGTGATAGTCATTGGCGTGGTGGTGGTGGGAGTCGTCATCAAGGAAGCGCTGGATGGGTATGAGACAGCGCCCCAAACGAAGCCCGACCCGCAGGAACTCTCAGCGAATCGAAAGCCCAAGCCGGAGCCATCAGGGCAGGATTGGTTCCCTCCGGTGCCTACCGCGCCATTGGAGCGCGAGCGCCGTCCGGAGTGCAGGCCCGTCCCGGTGCCGCACGCGGGCGAGGATGCCCCGCATAACGAGTGCGCCGATAAATTTCCGCCCAACCGTTATCCTGGAATGGACGTGCTCGTGGGCGGCAAGCGCTTTGATGCGCTGCAAGTCGGCGCGCGTGTGCTGTGGGAGATCAAGACCTATCAATTTGACACGTACAGTGACTTCCTCCGGGATCGGGTGATCGAAGACCAGATAAAGGAGTTCAAGGAGGCGCGCAGTATAACGCGGGCCTGTGGATATGGCTTCGTCGTTGGGGTTAGCACCGAGGCACACAAAGCCGCGCTGAAGAGGGCAGACGACACATTTGATATTGTCGTCACGGGGTGCGAGCGATGACCACTCGAAACCGCCTCGTTCTGAACGTCTACGCATCTGAGCTCATTGGGAACGATGGCCGTCCGCTCGCTGCCGTCCACGGCTTGGAGCGGGCGGTACCCGGCCTGAGCATGGCGTGGAAGGTTTCAAAAGATGGCCAGCTCATCGCGCTACCAAAGCGCGACTCATGGCTTGCTGAGGCAGTTGCGCTCGGGGAGTTTCCTCTTGTTTGCAATGGTGACGAGAGCTACCCGGTGACGATTGTAGGGCGGCACCAACTCGCCAGTGAGAGTCCGGGGGGCCAGCCGCAGCTTCAGGTTCATGCGAAGCTGCCGCAGGACACGGCCGCTGTCGCGGTAGCAGCGGATGTGCTGGAGCAAGTAGCGGAGGGCATCCGCGCGCTGTGGGGCCTCGTGGCGCCGGGGGGCGTGATGGAGGTCATTGCGGACCAAACAGGCCCGAAACTATACGGACCAGGTAAGCCGCCGCTGGGGCTGCCAGCGCTGAAGATGCCATGGAACATCCGCTCACCCGAGACTCCGCGTCACCTGGGGTGGCTGAACTACTGGTCGGATGCTGCCGCGAAGGCCATCGGGTTCCCGGATCCTGCTCGCGACACCGAGCTGCTCTCACGGGCGCGGCGCACGGCGACGGGCGGCTGGGTCGTGCGACTCACGGACGCGCCGCTCGATCTCGACAACCCCGCCCACCTGGACGCGCTGAAGCGGGCCTATGAGCGCTTCCCGGAGATCGGCGGTCGCTCGGCGCCTTGACCCCTCAGCTCGGGCGTCCCTGCGCGCATGCCGGCGATGGTTGGGTGCTACGGCTTGAGGTGATATTCGGCACTGGGCTTCCACCGCGCAGCGGGCGGGCGCCACGGCCTCAGGGGGCGGGAGCCCGGGGCCCTTATCCAGCGCTCCGCTCCGGCCGGGTTGAGGCCCCGCAGGGACCCAATCCGCCCGCGCGGCTTCGATTCCCGCCGCCTCCACATTCAGAAGCCCAGACATTGGCGCACTGCCGGACGCCACCTGCCGGGGCGTCCTCCAGCGGCTCGGGCGTGGCGCCGCTTCCATCACCCTGCTTGCCGGCACCTTCGACATGACGCTGACGGGCATGAAGCAACGGGATGCTCAGCCCCGTCTCTGGACTTCCGGATGCGACCTGGCGCACCGTAGCGGAGGCGCCTTCAGGTGACAGGCGCAGGAGGCTTCAGGATATGCGTCGATTCTTCGTCATGGCTTCACTGGTGTTCTTGACCGCGTGCGGTGGCCCGCCTACCGACCCGACCTCCTCCGAACCTGCCGCACCCGATGAGGCGCAGACCTCCGGGAGCGCCGCGGCGGACGAGGTGGGCGCCGCGTCCGGGACGCCAGGCCCTGGTAGCTGTGGGCTTCTCCCGCCCCGGGAGTGCTTCTGCGCTCAGTACAGGACGGCGGCCACGTGCAACGCGACCCGCGCCTGCGTCTGGAACTACAACTGCCAGCCGACGTACGAGTAGCCGCTTCGTGCCGTCCCGGGGAGTGTCTCCCGCGACCTTGCACCCGTGCAGGGAAAGAGAGACAACTCCCGCTGGGACTCTAGCGAGGAGCGCTCATGAAGCAGGAGGTGCCGAACCACGAGCTTGCCCGGCCGCGAGGAGTGGTCGCCCAGACGGTGCTCGGAGCGGTGGGCAAGGGACTCCTCCTGGGCGGCGCCTCCTTTGGCGTCGCGGCCATGCTCGCGACCCCCTGGCTCTTCATTCCAGCGGGTGTGCTCTCGGTCGCCTCCGGTGTCATCTTCATCGTGCGAGGGGCACTGGCCGAGCACGCGGGGCTCGCGCCCGCCTCGCACCACGCCCACATCGGGCTCGGTGCCGAGGTGCACGCCTCAGCCACGGTCGAGCCGGGTGCGGTCATCGAGATGGGCGCGACGATTGGCGCAGGCGCGAAGGTGCAGCAGGGCAGCGTCGTTCGCATGGGCGCTACGGTGGAGAGCGGGGCAACAGTTGAGAGCGGTGCGGTGATTGGCTGGGGCGCCACGGTGCGGCAGGGGGCAACGGTGCGGCGCGCGGCGAGCGTAGGCGCGGGAGCAACGGTGGGGCGTAACGCCGTACTGAGCGCGGGAGGGCACCTCGGGGCAGGGGGCTCCCTGGTCGCTTCGAAGGGGCCTGAATCCCCCCGAGCCACCCTGGATGCGCCCCCGGAGCCAGTACCCGCCGTCGAAGACCCGCGCGCCGCGGAGCTCGAGGCGCTCTGTGATCGGCTCGAAGCAGAGCTCGGCAAGGGTTCTCCGGCACTCCGTGAGTTTCTCGGCACGGATGCAGGCTCCGTCGCGGAGCTGCGGACCGGGTGCCGAGACCTCGTGGCGCGGGAGCGGGGGCTCCGGCGTGAAGTCGCCCCCGAGTTGATGGCCCGGCTCGAGCGCGAACGCACCGCGCTCGAGGGGCGGATTGCGGCAGCCTCCGATGAGCAGGTGCGAGCGAGCCTCAAGGACGCAGTCGCCGCCATCGACGAGCAGCGCGTCCAACGCGAGCGGCTCGGACGAAACGCGGACCGCCTCGATGCGGAGTTGACCCGGCTTCGGTGGAGCATGGATTCGGTGATTGCCCAGCTCGTCCAGGTCAAGAACCTTGGAAGCACCGGCCGCTCACCCGAACTCGAACGCGGTCTGGGGCGTGTGCGCGAGGAGCTTGCCGCCGTGACAGGCGCGCTCGAGCTCATGGACAGCGAGGAACGGGATTCGCTCCGGCCTGTCCAGGCGATGGATGACGGCAGCCCGGCCCCGCTCGCGAGACGGGTGAAGGGCTGAGCGGAGCCTCCCCGAAGCTGGCCTGCTTGGAGTGCAGCCGCCTCGCCTGGCGAAAACCGCAAGATTCAGCAAAAGGCATCAAGGGGCGGAAAGAAGGCCCGGCGCGTGAGGAGCAGGGTTCCCCTGGGAGCACCAGGCAGGGGATGAACCCCTGCCGCGCACGCTCCGGAGAAACCCGCCGTGACCTTCACGCTCCGAAACCGGGTGGCGCCCTACCTCGTCTGGCTGTCCGCCCTGCTGCTGGCAGGCGAAGTCGGAGGCGGCATCTACGAGCACCTGGTGCTGGACCGGGCCTGGCCGTCGAACCTCTCGCTGATTCGTCCCGAACATGGGGGAGTCCATCGCGCTCCGTTCTGGATTCTCGTCCACACCAGCCTCCTCTTCGCCTTGCTGGGGGCGCTCTGGGCCACCTGGCGCGACGCCACGCTCCGCAAGCGCGTCGCCTGGGCGCTGGGACTGCATGGGGTGATGCGCCTCGGGTCCTTCGCCTACTTCATCCCCGCGGCCCTGCGCTTCGAGTCGGCGACCTCGGTCAGCCCCGAGCAGGTGCAGACCTGGGTGATCCTGAGCCCCCTGCGCACCGCGCTCACCGTCGTCGCGTTCGCGTTGCTGTTCAGACCGGGCGATGTGCGCCGCGCCGACGCCCCTTGAAGAGTCGGACAGGCTCGTTCGGCGCTCAGCGCTTCCGCCGGGGCGTAGACGCGGTCTCCAGCACCCATCCCTCAGGTCCCCGCAACATGAGCAGGTCACACCACTGCCGGCTCGCGGCCACGCGTTGCACGGCGGGTTCCACACAGACCTCCGCGAGCTCCGTGTCGACCCGGGTGAGCGCCCCTGATTCCGTGAACCCTCGCAGCGCCGCCTCGTAGGCAATCTGCAGGCGCAGGCGGAGGAGCTCAGGCATGGGAACTTCGGGGGGCACCGACTGCCAGCCGATGTACCTCAGCCCGGCCAACACCCCTGGCGGTCGAGAGAGCAGGCGCGCCCGGTGGCTGGCGAGGAACTGATACAGCAGGTGCATCCGCTCCCGGTTCGCGTGCTCGACGGCGAGCAGGTCCCCGGCAGCACGCGCCTCCTCGAAGAGCTTCGCGGCCTCCGCCACCTGGTCTCTCGTATAGACCTTGCCGAACCGCTCCATGCGCTGGAGCGTCACTCGCGCGGCCTCGGGGGCTCGGGTGAGGTGGGTGAAGACACCGAGTGCCGACGGGTACTTCGCCAGCGTGTGGTCCGGGTTCATGGCCAGCCGACCCGTGAGCTGCCGTGAGTCTCCGGGCCACCGGCTCGGTGAGGCGAATCGGTACTCCCGCTCCAGCTCCGAGCCCGGGAGGTGGGCGCTGTACTCCCCATTGCACTTCGTGATGGGGAAGGCCGCGCATTGCCCGGCCGCTGGGGCCGAGGCGTCGTCACATCGCGCGGAGGCGCAGGCGTCGAACGCGCTTCGGGGCAGGAAGCCCCGCACCTCGACATCCAGCGTCTGCTCGCGGGCCCGCCACGTCACTCCGGTGAGGACGACGCCCCAGCCCGCCATGGCGCTCTTGTCGAAGACCTTCTTCGCGGACTCGAGGTCGATGAAGTCCACGAGGAGCTTCGGTCCCTCCACCAGGTCGTCCGTGACGAGCCGGATGTCCCGGAGCTCGACCCGGACCTCGACGCGCTCGGCGCCGGGCTCCAGGGTGAACTCGGCTTCCCGTGGAGCCATGAGACAGCCCGTCGAGGCGATGACGCAGAGTCCGAACCACGCGATTGCCTGGAGCCGCATCACACCCCTTCCATGGGTTGAGCCTCCCAGTCTACGCCGTCTCCAGTTCGTGGTCAGGTGGCGCATGTGCTCACCAGGGAGCGGAGGGGTTCCTACCCACGGCGAAGACCAGGTCATCGTGGTCGACGGACCCGCCCGGCGAGCAGCTCGCCACGCCCTGGAAATAGAGAAAGCCGAAGACGCCCCGGATGGCCTGCACGCCACCGGCGGGAAGGGTGAAGGTGGCGGAGAGTTCCTGCGCTCCTGGCGCCGTCGCCGTCAGCCTCCCGAGGTGCATCCAGACGGGCTGGTGCGCATCCGGCGCGTGGAAGAGGTCCAGCGCGTCCAGGTCGGGCATGAGTGCCAGGACGCTGGCGGTGACTGTGACTTGCCGTCCAGGCGCGAGCGGCCGTCCATCCGTGGTGGCGATGCGCAGCCCCTCCAGGGACTCAGTCACCAGATAGGAACCGGAGTCACCGTCCGGGCAGCTCGAGGCCAGCGTGTTGGGCGCGTGGAGCTCGGGGCCCATGAGCCCGGAGCCCCGCACCAGCACCCCGGTGTCGCAGGACGCGCCCACGGTGTCGCACCGCGGGGCCAGGAGCACCGGGTCCGGGTCGGCGATGCCAGGGTTCCTCACCACGGCGGAGACAGCGGGACTCCGGCGGAGGTTGTAGGCAGTGTCGTACGCACGGGCCTCCAGCAAGAGCGGTCCGTTCAGCTCCCGTGTGGTGTCCCAGGTGAATTCGTAGGGCGCCGACGAGTCAGTGCCGCGCAGCTCGCCGTTGACCCAGAAGTCCACGCGGTGGATGGCGACATCATCGTACGCGGCGGCGAACACGCGCACGGTGCCGCGCAGTCTCGCAGGGTCGCCCGGGACGATGAGCCACAGCCACGGAGACCGCGTGTCACCGGAGGCGGGTGGCGTACCCGTGTGCAGCAGCAGGTTGGGGGAGCCCCGTCCGGCGAAGGACAGGCGGCCCGGCGTGGCCGAGCCCGTGAGCGACGCCGCCACCTGCTCGGGCGTCGCGGCGGGATGGGTCTCCAGGTAGAGCGCCGCCGCGCCGGCCACGTGGGGCGCGGCCATGGAGGTCCCCTCGAGGACCTCGGTCGCGGTGTCATCGGAAATCCACGCCGAGGTGATGTCCTGCCCGGGCGCGAAGAGGTCCACGCAGCGCCCGTAGTTGGAGAAGCCCGCCCGCTCATCCGTGTCCCGAATGGCGCCCACGGTGAGGGCCTCGGCGGTGCGCGCGGGGGACTCGTTGCAGGCATCGACGTTCTCGTTGCCGGCGGCGACCACCGTGGTGACGCCCGAGGCGATGAGGTCTCGGACGGCCTGGTCCATCGCCTCCGAGGGCTCGAAGCCCAGGCTCAGGTTGGCCACCGCGGGCGCGACGTGGTGGGCGGCCACCCAGTCCAGGCCCGCGATGACGTTCGACACGGTGCCCTCGCCTTCGCAGTCCAGGACGCGCACGGGGTGCAGCGTCACGCCCCGCGCCACGCCCCAGGTACTGCCACCCAGCGTGCCCGCCACGTGGGTGCCGTGGCCATCACAGTCCTCCGCCGTGCCGCCCGGCTCCACCGCGTCGAACCCGTCACCGAGGCGTCCGCGGAACTCGGTGTGTGTCCGACGGATGCCGGTGTCGATGACGTACGCGTGGACTCCCGCCCCCGTCAGCGCGGAGCGGTAGACGCCATCCAGTGGCAGGTCCTCCTGGTCGATGCGGTCCAGTCCCCAGGGGGCGCTCGCCTGGACCGACGACAGTCGGACGTACGCGTCCTGCTCGACGAGCGCCACGGCGGGGTCCGCGCGCAGGGCGGCCACGCGCTCCTCGGAGAGGTCGGCCACGAAGCCATGCAGCACGTGCTCGTAGGTGCGGGTCACCCGCGCTTCATGCTTGCGGGCGACGTCCAGCGCCTGCCGCCGCACGCCCGCCGCCTGGACGCGCGCTTCCGCCGAGCCCGGCTTCAACATGACGATGTACCGGCCGGGGACCCGGCGCGCCCCGGAGGATTTCACGGGTTCGGCGCAGCCCAGCAACGCCAGTCCAGACAGCGTGGCCCACAGGAACTTCAGGAAGTGTTTCTTCATGCCCTCCTGACCCCCGAGTGATTTCCGACGGTCTCGGAGGGGTGAAGAAAGTGGACGCGCCTTTCACGCCTGACGGAGCGCCAGGTGCGGCGACACGGAGCGACTGCCACTGCCCGTCCTGGGCCGCGAGGCGCCCCTTGTGGTACGGGGGCCTGACCCGGGAGCACCCCGCGTGCCCCACTCGTGAGCGAGACCTCCATGACCCACGCCATCCTCGAAGCGCTCGGCCTGTCCGAGCGGAACCCCGGCACCTACCTTGGCAACGGCGAGTGGTCCGGCATGGGCACGGACGCCGACCTCGAGGTCTACAACCCGAGCAACGGCCAGTGCCTGGCCCGCGTGTCTCCTGCCAGCGCCGAGGACTACGAGACGCTGATGCGCAGGGCAGCGCAGTCCTTCGCGGCATGGCGGGCGACACCCGCGCCCCGGCGGGGTGAGGCCATCCGCCTGTGCGGCGAGGCGCTGCGCCGGAACAAGGATGCGCTCGGCTCGCTGGTGTCGCTGGAGATGGGGAAGATAAAGCCCGAGGGGGACGGCGAGGTGCAGGAGATGGTGGACATCGCCGATTTCGCTGTCGGCCAGTCGCGCATGCTCTACGGCCTGTCCATGCACTCCGAGCGCCCCGGCCACCGCATGTACGAGCAGTGGCACCCGCTGGGCCTGGTCGGCATCATCAGCGCCTTCAACTTCCCGGTCGCCGTGTGGGCGTGGAACGCGTTCATCGCCGCCGTGTGCGGCAACATCTCCATCTGGAAGCCCTCTCCGAAGACGCCGCTGTCGGCCATCGCCGCCACCCGCCTCTGCAACGAGGCGCTGAAGGCCGGGGGCTTCCCGGAGGTGTTCTTCCTGCTCAATGACAGCGGCACCGAGCTGGCGCAGCGGCTGGTGGACGACAAGCGCGTCGCGCTGGTGAGCTTCACCGGCTCCTCCGCGGTCGGCCGTCAGGTCGGAGTGCGCGTGGCCCAGCGCATGGGCCGAAGCCTCCTGGAGCTGGGTGGCAACAACGCCATCATCGTGGACCGCACCGCCGACCTGAAGCTGGCGATTCCCGCCATCGTGTTCGGCGCGGTGGGCACCGCCGGCCAGCGCTGCACCACCACGCGCCGGCTCATCGTGCACGAGTCCCTCGTGGACGACGTGGTGGCCCGGCTCACCGCCGCGTACGTGCAGGTCGAGGCCCGCATGGGCGACCCGCTCGCGCCGGGCACCCTCATGGGGCCGCTCATCGACGCGGCGGCCGTGCGGCGCTTCGAGTCGGCGGTGGAGAAGGCCCGCGCGTCGGGAGGGAGGGTGGTGAGTGGAGGTCGCGCGCGCGGCGGTCCCGGACACTTCGTGCTGCCCACCCTCATCACCGGAGTCAGCCCCGACGACGACGTGGTGCAGACGGAGACCTTCGCGCCCATCCTCTACGTGCTGCCCTACCGGACGCTCGAGGAGGCCATCGCCATCCAGAACGGCGTGCCGCAGGGGCTCTCCTCGGCCGTGTTCACCCAGGACCTCAAGGTGTCCGAGCACTTCCTGTCGTCCGCCGGCTCCGACTGCGGCATCGCCAACGTCAACATCGGCACCTCGGGCGCGGAGATTGGCGGCGCCTTCGGTGGCGAGAAGGAGACGGGCGGAGGCCGCGAGTCCGGCTCCGACGCGTGGAAGGCGTACATGCGCCGGCAGACCAACACCCTCAACTACTCGGACGCGCTGCCGCTGGCACAGGGCATCCGCTTCGACTTCTGAGGCCCACCCCTTTCAAGGTGTGAGCGGCGCTGACTTCACTGCGCCGCCGGAATCGGCACGGGCCGCCCATTGACCCTGTTCAGGTCCGGGGCGGCCCGTGCACCTCGAGCCCTCTGCTCCAGGGCTCAGGTGTCAGAGGACGTTCAGCTGCAGTACGTCACACAGCGGTGGCCCGCACAGTTGTGGGTGATGCAGCGCCCGCCGCCACAATTGGCGTCGGAGCTGCAAGCCAGACCGGCGCTGGTGCCGCCCGAGCACGTCTTGCCACAGGACGCGCTGCTGCTACAGGCCTGGCCGTTGTAGAGGCCGCCCGAGCACGTCGAGCCGCAGGTGGAGTCACTGCTACAGGTCAAGCCGCTGTAGAGGCCGCCCGAGCAGCGCTTCACACAGGCCTGCGCGGAAACCTCGTCGGTGGAGGCTGCCTCTTCGAGGGTGGCCGACTCCGGAGCGGCGCTCGTCTCCGTCTGCGTCTCTTCGGGAAGGTTGCAGGCGGTCAGGGTGAACAGCAGCAGGGCGGATGCGATGAATCGCATGGGTGACTCCAAGGACAGCGGGTGTCTTGAGGCGCCGGAACTCAATCAAGTTCGAGTCACGGCAGCAATCCCATGGCAAGAAGGACGCGGGCCCACTTCGGACCTGCCGAGGCCCTCCACGGCTTTGTAGCCCTCGGGTGGGCAGGTCTTCCCGCAACACGCTCACCGGCGCACCTCGCACGACGTCGGGCCTGATTGTGCAGCCGCGCTGCGGGATTACGACCAAGGCAAACGGGCCATTAACGACTTCCGGTTGCATCTGCTCTGTCATGACGAATTGAAAAGAGTTGGGACGCCACTACAGAAGAGGCCTCTGAGTATGGAGTCCCACGCGCGTCGTTCTGGAAGGCGTTGAAGACTCCTGACCTTCGAAGGGGACGCACCATGGGTGGGCCACAATCCGTTAGCGGCAGTGCAGGAAGCGCCGGGGTGAATCCGGCGGAGGCCGCGCGTCGCGCGGAAGAAGCCCGCCAACGCGCGGAAGCGGCCCGTCAGGCCGCGGAGGCCGCGCGCAAGGCCACTGTCGCGACGCAGGAGAAGAAGACACCTCCCTTCAGCCAGAAGGACCTCGAAGGCGCCAGACCCAAGGCCAATGAGATTGTCTCGGCCTTCGAGGGCAGCAATCGGAAGCCAGAGCTGGAGAAGTTGCTGGGCACAACGGCCCCGCCGCCCTCCCAGTCCGCCCAGGGCGGGGAGCAGCCGCCCGCGTCACTCGACGCGGTGGATGCCCAGGACGCGCAGGCGGCCCGCAAGGTGCCTGACGGGCAGACCTTCACGGACCCGTCCTCCGGCACGAAGTACCAGGTGCGCCAGAACGCCACCACGGGCGAGACGGTGCTGTCCGATCCGGCCTCCGGCTCCACGGTGACCCTCAAGCCGGACGGCTCGTATACGTCCACGGCGACGGTGAAGGAGCCGGCGAAGGACGGCGGCTCGCGCGACACCACGTGGACGAAGTCGTCGGACGCCCAGGGCCGGCCCACGGGCCTGAAGTCCGAGCAGCGCGGCACCGGGCAGCACCCTGAGACGGGGGCGACCACCACCACCACGTCCACCGAGTACAACCTCAGCAGGTCGCCGCCGGTGCCCCAGTCGCGCACCGAGCAGGTGCAGATGGAGCGGCCGCCAGCGGCGCTCGCGCAGCGGCAGGGCTTCCCCCAGGGCCCGGTGACGGTGAAGACGGAGACGCGCTTCAACGCGGAAGGCCTGCCGGCGAAGCAGGTGAAGACCACCGAGGCCCGCACGCCGGGCTTCAATGCGAATGACGTGAAGGCCTTCGAGGACGGCAGCAATGGGGCCTTCCAGAACGCGGCCAAGGGCGCGGACCACCACCGTGCGAACAACGCGCCCACGAACCTCAAGGCGGGCGAGTCCAGCGTCACCCTCACCGAGGAGACGCTCTTCAACTCCAAGGGCGAGCCGGCCGTCTCCAAGCAGAAGGCGGACTCCGTCGCCCTCAAGCCCCTCCCGGGAGACACGAATGGCAATGGCGTGCAGGTGGTGCGCAGCCAGCAGCAGGTGAGCCGCGGACCGGCGGATGCGACTTCGGCCGAGGGGCTTCCGGCGCTTCCCCCGCGCTCTTCCGCGACGGTCAGCAACACCACCACTGTGACTGGCTATGACCCGGATGGCTCCCGGTTCGACAAGGGCCACGCCAGCCGGACGCAGTCGGTGTCCCGCTCCTCGGGCACCGTGGACGCCAACGGCACTCCGCAGCTGAAGCACGAGCCCACCGAGGTGAAGAGCCTCCAGGAAGGCGGAGACAATCGCTGGACGTATGACCATGTCAGCCTCCAGGTGGGGGCGGACGGCAAGCCCGTCGCGGGGCAGAAGCCGAAGGAGCTGGACCGCGAGCGGCAGCTCCCCTGGTACCAGGATGTGCAGGACTTCGCCGCCTCGCAGCTCCAGGACCTGGCGGAGCTGGCGGGCAACGCGGCCTCCAACGCCCTGGAGTTCGCGAAGGACGCGGTGCTCGCGCCGCTCGACGGCGCCATCGACCAGGTCACCCAGCCGCTGGAGGAGAAGCTCACCGACGAGGTGAAGAAGCTCAACAGCCCGGGCGACACCCTCACGCTGAGCGGAGGGCTGGACGTCAAGGTGGGGTTGAAGGGCGGCCTCGAGGGCGAGGCCGAAATCGAGCGCACGGCGGACGGCAAGTACCAGCTGTCGGCCGAGGTGACGGCGGACTTCGGCGTGGGCGTGCTGGGCTCGGCCTCCGTGAACGCGGGCGGACGGATGGAGCTCACGTTCGACACGCCCGAGGAGGCCGCCAGGGCCGCCATCATCATGGGCAAGGGGCCCGCCTCGATTGCCTCGGGTGGCGAGG
The DNA here is from genome assembly GCF_010894435.1 of Pyxidicoccus trucidator. Classification (NCBI taxonomy): domain Bacteria; kingdom Pseudomonadati; phylum Myxococcota; class Myxococcia; order Myxococcales; family Myxococcaceae; genus Pyxidicoccus; species Pyxidicoccus trucidator. The sequence goes on from NZ_JAAIXZ010000032.1 coordinate 38,649, forward strand.
ACCAGAAGTTCATGCTCGACCACCTGTCCGCGGTGGAGGTGAACGTCGGCGGCGAGCTGGAGGCCGGGCTGAGCGCGAAGCTGGGGCCGGGCGGCGCGGAGCTCTCGGCGAGCATCGGGGCCACCACGGGTTTCCGGGTGGAGTTCGAGAAGGGCAAGCCCACGCACCTGGTGAGGACGACGGAGGTCGAGGGCTCCGGCGCGGCCAGTCTGGCCTCGGGCCTGAAGGGCAAGGCTGGGCTGAACATGGGCGGCGAAGTCACGGGCTCGGTGAGCTTCGAGACGAAGATTCCGCTGGATGCCAGCAAGTTGGACGGGAAGGACGTGCTGGCCTTCATGGCCAGCCCGGCGACGGCCCCCTTCGCGGGGCCCGCCGAGACGACCATCAGCGTCGAGGGCTCCATCGACACGGGCACCGAGGGCCACTTCTTCACGGCCGAGGTGAGCGGGCTGGGCGGCGAGGAGGTGCAGTCCATCGCGAACAGGCTGATGGACGGGCAGTACGAGACGGCCTTCGACGACGTGAAGGTGGACGCGAAGATGACGACGGGGAGCTTCAAGGATCGGGAGGTTGGAATCGACCTGAAGCTCGCCGTGGTGGACTTCAACGTCAACGCGCGGCACCGCGACGTGACAGCCGAGGGCGGAGATGGCAATGGCGGCACCACCGTCAGCCTCGGCAGGGGGAATCGCGGAGGGAGCGACGGCACCTCAGGAGGCAGCAAGCCGACGGGAGGCAGCAAGCCGACGGGAGGCAGCAAGCCGACGGGAGGCAGCACTCCTACGGGAGCAAGCACTCCGACGGGCGACACCTCTCCGGGCGGAACGCAGAAGCCCTCGAAGCAGCCCGGCGGCACGACGGCGAGCCCGCCGCCGCCCACGAACTACCGGGTGAATCCCGCGACGGGCAAGCTGGTCCCCGTCCCTCCCACCGAGGCGAAGGCCCCGCCGTCGAGCCCTTCGGAGAAGAAGCCCCCTGTCCCTGTCATCACCAACCCCGCGCTGCCGGGACGGACCACCCATGTGCGGTACGACAAGGGAGGCGTCCGCATCGAAGCGGGGCCGCAGGCCACGCCCGAGGACATCCAGGCGCACATGGAGACGGCCCGCTTCCTCCAGCGCTACGAGGGGGCTGTGGGCAAGGTCCGCCAGCTCATCGACAAGGTGAAGCAGGCCATTACCGGCATGCCGGGCTACGGCAGCCAGGGCTTCGAGTCGCGGCTGGAGGTCCAGAAGCTCAACAACATCCTCAAGGGCCTGGAGGCCACGCAGCAGCAGCTCGACACCCGCGCCGCGGGCGTCGCGAAGGGTGGCACTCCCGCGACCGGGGCGGAGCGCGAGCGGCTGCAGATGGAGCTCGCGCAGGTGAGCGCGCAGCTGCGCCTCCATGAGGCCCAGGTCGACTCCCTCGCCAAGGGCCGCGGCTACGTGGCGCGCGAGGACACCGCGCCGCTGAGTCCCGAGGACCGGAAGAAGGCGCTCGACCTGCTCCACAAGGCGGAGGGGCCGAACCGGTGGAAGAACCTCCTCTCCCAGTACGAGGGCAAGGAGAACGAGGTCGCCCGCAACCTGCTTCACAAGTACCGGGCCACCATCGTGTCGGAGGCCATCAACGAGGCGGTGAAGCGGCAGGAGGGTGCCGAGCCCGCGGAGAAGTGCACTCCGGAGGCACTGATGTCCAAGGAGGGCTGGACGAGCCCCGGAGGTGTCCACTTCAAGGCGTCCGGTAGCACCAATGCGACGTCCGACCTGGATGTCTCCATCACCGGTCCGGACTCGACTCCCGTCGCATCGTTGATGATGGACTTCAATCAGCTCCTCAACGAGGAGACGGGGGTGGACCCCAACACGCTTCTCGACGCGAACATCCTGGACAAGACCGAGGTGCCGAAGGGAGAGAGCTGGAAGGCCATCTCGGAGGTGCTCAACGCGTCGGAGCGGAGGTTCGTCCAGGCGGCGGCGCTCATGTCGGACGAACACAGGGAGACGCTGCGGCGCCTGGCGGACGCCGGTGGGTTGAAGCTGGACCCCGAGGCCGAAGCGCTCGCGAAGAAGGCGAAGGCGATGCTGGAGGAGGGCGTCGAGACGCTGCGGACCCAGCGCCCCGAGCTCACGGAAGAGGAGCTGCGGAAGGAGGCCGGCAACAACATCTACCAGGGGTTCCTCCAGAGCGTGGACAAGCTGGCCGCGGACCGCGATGCGCTCCTCCAGCAGTTCCAGGCCGAGGGGAAGCACTATGACCCGAAGACTGGCGTGCACGACCTGGATGATGAGCAGGCTCGGAAACTCAACGCGCTGAACGTCTCCCTCCACGAGAACCACATGTGGGCACGGTTGTTCGCGACGGAGGACTACACGACGCCGTCCACCATCGTGGACATCGTGGACAACCGGCAGGGAGGTAGCCAACGCGAGCTGTCTCCCGGGCAGTACCGGATTTCCGCCCAGGAGAACGCCTGGTTCGCGGGGGAGCATCTGGGCGACGCCTCACCCAAGGAAGCCGTTGACGCCTCGAAGTACATCGACCGGACGCTGCAGGCGCTCCAGAACTCCCGGCCCGGCTCGGAGGCGGACAAGGTCCTCAGCCGGGTCCTCGGAGACAAGGAGCACGGCATGCGCAGGCTGCTCGCGTTCCGCTCGGAACCCGCGCTGACGAAGTTCGCCCAGACGCCGGAGGGGAAGAAGGCCGTGGCCCAGGCGACCCGGGAGCTCGAAAAGCAACTGAAGGATGTGCTCACCTCCCTGGGCGTCAAGCCTCCGGCGGGTGGGCCCCGTGAGCTGATGATGGCGCTCTGGGTCCACGCGGCGAAGGTGCCGCCCACTCCTGAGTCGCCCGACGCCGCGCGACGTTGATACCCATTGTGAGAGATGGGTCCAGGCCCCGTACGCAGACCAGACCGGCGCGTGGGCTGGCGGTAGCTGCCCGCGTCGTCCTGTAATCTGGGTGGCGTGACGAACGACGAGAAGGTCATTGGGGAGTGCCTCCGTGCCGCAGTCGAGGGCCCATTCTTTCCAGACTGGGAGTTCCACGCTCTTTTTGGACTGGAACGGAAGGAAGTCGCTGTCGTGCTGGCCTCCTGGCCGGAGTTTCACGACGTCAAGACGCAGCGGCTTGCGGTCAATAACGCCCTGGTCAATCTGCTCTGGTACCCATCCAAGGCGCCGGACACGGCATGGCACGAGTACATCTCCGTCTCGCCGGCGGAGGTCCGCGCAATCTACGAGCGGTGGCGAGGAGCCCGCCTGCCAGCGCCATGAGACGGGCTTGAATCACCTCGCCGCGAGCTCATGTGCGGCGGGACGGGTTGACCACGTAGGGCAGACGCATGGAGCGCCTCCTTGCGGTGATGGTAGGAACCCAGAACATGAGTATCCGGGTCGCACTGCTGGGTCATGGCTTCGCGGGGCGGACGTTCCATGCTCCGCTGATTCGCGCCGTGGAGGGGCTGGAGCTGCGCGTCGTGGCGTCAAGTCAGCGTGAGAATGTGCTGGCTCGACTGCCGGAGGTGTCGGTGGTGGCCTCCGCGCTGGAGGCCGCCACGCATCCGGAGGTGGACCTCGTCGTCATCGCCACGCCCAATGCGAGCCATGCTCCGCTTGCCGAGGCCGCGCTCCGGGCCGGGAAGCAGGTCGTGGTCGACAAGCCGTTCACCGTCACACTGGCAGAGGCTCGCTCGCTGTGTGCGCTGGCTCGGGAGCGGGGGCGGGTGCTCTCCGTGTTTCACAACCGGCGGTGGGACAGTGACTTCCTCGCGCTTCGGGCAGTGCTTGCCGAGGGCGTCCTGGGGCGGGTGACGCATGTGGAGTCGCGGTTCGACCGCTTCCGTCCGGAGGTTCGCCAGCGCTGGCGCGAGCAGGTGCTTCCGGGCGCTGGCGTCTGGTTCGACCTGGGGCCGCACCTGGTCGACCAGGCGCTGCAGCTCTTTGGGCTGCCGGACTCCGTGATGGGGGCCCTGGCGCGGCACCGCGATGGGGCTCAGGTGGATGACTGGTGCCAGGTCACCCTCGTGTACCCGGAGCGGAAGGTCGTGCTTCAGGCTTCCATGCTCGTGGCGGGCGGCATGCCCCGGTTCGCGGTGCATGGCACCCGGGGCTCCTGGCTCAAGTATGGGATGGATGCCCAGGAGGACCGGTTGCGCGCGGATGAGGCTCCCGGCGCTCCGGGGTGGGGCGTGGACCCATCACCAGGGCGGTTGGTGGACGGTGCGACGGGGGTGGAGCGTTCCTCGGTCTCGCCCCCTGGCGACTATCGCCAGTACTACCGTGCGCTTCGGGATGCGGTGGAGGGGAGGGGGGCGAACCCCGTGACTCCCGCGCAAGCGCTGGCCGTGGTCGCGGTGATGGAGGCCGCGGTCCGGGCCTCCGAGTCTGGTTGTGCGCAGCGGCCGGACCTTACCGAGGAGGAGCGGGCCTCGTTCGCGGCCGACTCCGTCCGCTTGGAGTGAGCCGCTGGCCTGTTGCTGGACGCTGAGTCCGGCTGGAGGACGCTGGACAGTCGGCTCACGCTTCTCGCGTGCAGCTGGAGGCCAGCTGCTACGGTATCCATCGACTCCACCGCCGCTGTGCATGTGAGGAACCCTTGAGCTCGAAGAAGCCCGGCCGCAATGACCCGTGCCCCTGTGGGAGCGGCCTGAAATACAAGGCCTGCCACGCCGCCGAGGACCGGGCGAAGGCCGCGCCGCCGCCCCCCGCCGCACACCCCCTCGCCGAGGACCTCAAGGCCGCCATGGAGGTGCTCGGGGACTCCGACACCTCCCGCCTGTCCGGCTGCCTCGTGCGCCTGGGCGCGCTGCTCGCCGAGTGGGGCCCCGCTCCCGGCCTGCGCTTCGACGCCAAGGCCTTCGCCGACCACGTCGGCCCCGAGTTGGCCCTGCTGTCCGAGAAGGAAGGCCAGGACGCCGCCAGCGCCCGACGCGAGCTGCTCGTGGGCACCGTGCGCAAGCTCGGGACTCCCGCGTTCCTGGAGCAGCTCGGCACCGCCCTCATTGCCCGCGCCTCCGAGCCCGGTCGCTCCGCCAGCGACAGGCAGGCACTGTGCGTCGGCGTCCTGTTCGCCTCCGCGTCCAAGCGGCTCGGCCGCGCCCGCCCGGAGGACATCCCCGTGCTCGACGTCGTCTTCGACGTCCAGTTCCGCGAGTGGAGCGCCAAGCACGCCGAGCTGGTGAAGAAGTACGAGGCTCTCGCCGGCGGCTTCGCAGAGGAGACCCTCCCTCCCGAGGCTCGCGAGGCCCTTCAGCAGGCTCGCGACGGCGATGTGGACGCGCTGCTGCGGTACGTGCAGTCGGACCCCGGCATCGCCGAGCGCATCGCCCGCGAGGCCAAGGAGCGCGCCGCCCGCGTCGAGGCCCGCTTGCGAGAGCCCTCGTCGCCTCCCGTCTTCGCCCCGGAGGAGGAGCTGTGGCTCACCTGTGTCCTCTGGGAGCCGATGCAGGCGCTGAAGTCCCTCCCGCAGGACGCGGGGCCGGAGACACGGCGCGAAGCGGTGACCACGCTGATGCGCGCGGTGAAGGGTGCCCTCGACCCGGACTTCCTCTCGGGCCTGCTGGGACGCCTGCGCGAGAAGGCCAAGGAGGCTTCCGCCGATGAGGCCGCTCGCGCCGCCTTCATGGATACCGCCATCGCCTTCGAGGCCGAGCCTGCTCGCATGACGCTCGCCGCGCTGCTCACCTCACGGCAGGAGGCCGTGGGCCGCTCGGCCGAGGAGATGGTCATGCTCGCCGACCTCAAGGCCCTCACCACCTGGACTCCGGAGAGCTTCGAGCCCTACCGCGAGCTGCTCAACAGCATGGGCATGCCCGCTGCCGCCGCTCGCATCCAGCGCTGCCAGGAGTGGCTGCGCGAGCACCCCGTGACGCTGCGGACCGAGACCGTCTGAAGTCAGAGGCGGCGGAGCGCGGCGTCCGCCCGCCTCACGTGGTCCACGTCGAGCGTGTGCTTGCGTGAGTCCGCGGCGTCGTAGACCACCGTGACGTCCGTGCCCACCTGGAGCTCGTCCAGCGGGCCTCCCGCGAAGAGGGTGGGCACGCGCGGTAGGGCACGGAGCGAGCCCCTGGCAGTCCGCCTCCCGGGGACGCGCCGACGCGCCGGGGTGTGCATTGTGACGAAGGGGGAAGCCATCATGAAGGAGACGACGGGGACGGGAGACGCGGTGCTCGCGGAGGATGCCCACCTGCTGCGGCCACTCCTGGACCATGCCCGGCTCACTCCGGAGCGAGCACTCCTGGCCTCCCGGTCCGGTGCGCGGTTCGTGACGCATACCGCCCGCGAGGTGGAGCAGACCGTGCGCCGGCTCGCCCGCGGGCTGCTGGCGATTGGCGTCGAGCCGGGCCAGCGCGTGGCGCTGATGTCGCGCACCCGCCTGGAGTGGGCACTGCTCGACTTCGCCATCCTGATGGCTGGAGGCGTCACCGTCCCCATCTACGACACCTCCTCCGCCGACCAGGTGGAATGGATTGTCCAAGACAGTGAAGCGGAGGTCGCCTTCTTCGAGCACCACAAGATGCACGCCGTCTTCCAGTCCGTGGCGGAGCGGCTGCCCCGGTGCCGCCAGACGTTCGTCATCGACGAGGGGGCGTTCGAGCACCTGATGCGCCTCGGGGAGGGCGTGGACGCCGGGCGCGTGGAGGAGCGGCTGGCGGGCCTGCGAGCCAGCTCACTCGCCACCATCATCTACACCTCGGGGACGACGGGCCGCCCCAAGGGCTGCATGCTGAGCCATGGCAACCTGCGCGCCAACGTGCGGCAGGTCCTCCAGCTGGGTCAGGGCATGCTTCGCCCGGAGGACCGCACGCTGCTGTTCCTCCCGCTGGCCCATTCCCTGGCGAAAATCCTCTTCCTGCTGTCCCTGGAACTCGGGGCGGAGGTGGCCTTCTCCAGCGGCATCTCCCAGCTGAACGAGGAGCTGCTGCTGGTGCGCCCCGACTGGATGGTGGCGGTGCCACGCGTCTTCGAGAAGATCTTCCACGGGGCACAGCGCCGCGCCTGGAGCGCGGGCAAGGAGAAGGCGTTCTCCCTGGCGGAGGAGGTGGCCATCCGGACCTCGCGCGAGCGCGCCGGGGGGCACCTCGCGCTGCGCACGCGGGTGCTGCACGCGGTCCTGGACCGGCTCGTCTACCGGCGGCTGCGCGCGGCGTTCGGCGGGCGGCTGCGCTTCGCCGTGTCCGGGGGAGGTCCGCTGAGTGAGCGGCTGACGCGCTTCTTCGATGGCGTGGGCGTGGAGGTGCTCGAGGGCTACGGCCTCACGGAGTCGAGCCCGGTGCTGACCCTCAACGTCCACAGCGCATGGAAGCCCGGCTCGGTGGGACGGCCCCTGCCTGGCACCACCCTGCGCATCGCGGACGACGGCGAAGTCCTGGCGCGCGGGCCCCAGGTGTTCGAGGGCTACTGGCACAATGAGGCCGCCACGCGTGACACCCTCACCCCGGACGGGTGGCTGCGCACGGGGGACCTCGGCTCGCTGGACGAGGACGGCTACCTGCGCATCACCGGGCGCAAGAAGGAGCTGCTCGTCACGGCGGGAGGCAAGAACGTGGCCCCGGCGCCCCTGGAAGAGCGCCTCCGGGCCCACCCGCTGGTGAGCCAGGCCGTCGTCGTCGGCGACGGCCTGCCCTTCGTGGCCGCCCTGGTGACGCTGGACGCAGAGCGCCTCCGCGACTGGGCGGGCGAGCATGGCAGGAGCGGGCAAACCGTGGAGCAGCTCGTGGGCACGCCGGAGCTGCGTGCGGAGCTCCAGCACGCCATCGAGGATGCGAACCGGCCCGTGTCGCGCGCCGAGGCCATCCGCGAGTTCGCCATCCTGCCGAACGACTTCACCGTGGAGAGCGACGAGCTGACACCCTCGCTGAAGGTGAAGCGCGGGCTCGTCACCCAGCGCTACGCGTCCGTCATCTCGGCGATGTACGCGCAGCCGTGAGGGCCCTCGAGCTCCGCCCTCGTCAGAGTGAGCGCAGGAACGCGACGAGTGCTTCCCGCTCGGACTTGTCGAGCGCCTTGAAGCGCTCGCGCGAAGCGGCGGCCTCGCCGCCGTGCCAGAGGATGGCCTCCTCGAAGCCTCGCGCGCGGCCGTCATGGAGCAGGCGGACCTGCTTGCTGACCACCTCCAGCAACCCCAGGCCCCACAGCGGAGGCGTCCTCCACTCGGAGCCGCTCGCCTCCGAGTCCGGGCGGCTGTCGGCCAGCTCCGGCCCCAGGTCATGTAGCAGCAGGTCCGTGTAGGGGCGGACCGTCTGATTCCCCAGCTCCGGGACGTCGGTGACGTCTCCCGTCTTGAAGCTGGCGTGGTGGCAGGTGGCGCAGCCCGCCTGCTGGAAGAGCGCTTCCCCCTTCACCACCGCGGGCTCCGCCACACCTCTGCGCGCCGGGACGGCGAGGAGCCGGAGGTACAGCGTCGTCCTCTCGAGCTCGTGCTCGGACACCGCGGGCGATTGCGCGGGCGCCTGGGCCAGACAGGACGCCTGCTTCGCCGTGCAGTTGCTGCCAGGCTTCAGCGGCGACGTCAGCCCGAGGTCCTCGGAGAAGGCGCTCGCCACCTGCTGCTCCAGCGAGGGTTGATTGGCCTTCCAGCCGAAGCGGCCCAGCTCGGCCTTTCCCGTGCGCGCGCTGATGACCCGGTTCGGTCGGCCGGAGACGCCGTCGCCGTCGCGGTCCTCGGCATCCGCCAGGGCGAGGATGGCCTCCTCGGGTATGGCCTCGAGCAGGCCGAGCCCGAAGACCTGGGCGGGGATGCGGGGAGACATCATGGCGTTCGGCAACAGCCGGCCGTAGCCCAGCCGGGTGATGCGATAGCGGGGCTTGCGCAGGGTGTACGGCGTCCCATCGGCGTAGCGGCCCTTCAGCTCCGTATAGGAGACCTGGACCGCGCCCTCGGCCGGGACTCCCGGGACGCCCCGGTCATTGAGCTGACCGCCATACACGGGCTCGGGGTGCCCCGCGGGCGCGTCCGGCGACGGTACGCTCAGCCGGACGAGCAGCGGCGCCTCCGTGCCCACGTCCGGAGCAGGCCGGCCGCGGCCGTCCTTGAAGTGGCAGGAGCCGCACCCCGTGGCGTTCGTCAGCGCTCCCACCCGGCCCTCCCCATGAGCCGCCCAGTCCCTCGTGAACAGCTGCTTGCCGTCGCGCATCTGGTACCAGCGCGCGGGATCCAGATTCCCCAGCGCGCGGCCAAAGGCGTTGTGGGAGGTGTCGAACACCGTCGTGCTTCCGCCGGAGAGCGCCGTGTCCTCCGCGCGCCCGGGGGCCTCCGTCGAGCGCGAGTCCGGCACCGGCGCTTCCTGCCGGGGAGCCCCCGCGGTGAGCAGCAGGGCCGATAGACACCAGATTGCCTTCATGGGGGCTCGCATCGGAGGGATTGGCTCGAACCGGTGTCAACGGCCAGGGAGGGAGCGACCTGCTCCCTCCCCGGACCGCTACAGCATGACTACTTGCCAGCCGGCGTGACGGACTCGGCGGTGATGACCGTCGAGCGCGCCGTGGTCTGCAGGTCGATACGGTTGAAGCTCAGGTACGGGTAGTTGGACGGGCCCGAGACCTCCTCGTGCAGGACGATCCGGTCGGCGCGGACAATCTGGCCGTTCGGCAGTCGCACCGCCGGCTCGGCGACGGCGAGCGTCCAGAAGCAGGCGCTGTTGGCCGCCGCGTTGCCGAAGCCCACGTAGGGGCGGCACGGGGTGCTGCAGTAATTGCAGTTGGAGTAGCCGTTCGCGTAGCAGCTGCTGAGACACGCGTCGTACGTCTGCGTGCGGGGACGGCAGCTCGGCGTCCAGTTCCCACCGGGAATCATCATGCCCACCGCGCCCTGCTCGCCGCTCCGGACGCCGCCGACGGCGGCCTGGAGCCGGCCGTTGTAGTACGCGATGACGGAGTAGGTGGTGTTCTCGCCCGAGCCGGTGAAGGTCGCGGAGTAGGTGGTCCGGTCCGCCTGCGAGTCCACGGTGGTGGTGCTGACGGGCTCGCCCTCAGCCACGGCGGTGAACAGGTTGCGCTGGGCGCCGTCGGAGACAATCTCCGCCGTCCAGGCCGCGGCCGACGGCAGGTGGATGGCAACGCCATCCTTGCCGGTGGCCTGGGGAACGTCGATGCGAACGCCCTTCTCCGTGGCGCTCACCTTGGCCGCGCCAATGCCGCAGTGATTCAGGTCCTGGAACTTCACGCAGTCCTGCGCCTGGGCCTGGCTGATCGGGACGAGAAGGGCGAGCAGTGCGGCGCTGAGCGCGGCGCGGAGATTCAGTGACAGACGCATGGACGACTCCTGATGTTCCAAGGGGAATCCCTGGATGCAGGTATTTGCTGCTTCAAGTGTCATGCCATGCGCGCCCACTGGCGGACGGAGCGGCGCGAGTGACGTGAATGGCCACAGTCTCGCGTGGCTTTGTAACGGGACTGGCTACAGCGGAGGGCAGGGCGCGCAGTGAGCGCGTCAGGACTGGGGCTCGGTTGTTTCAGCCAGCAGCACGGAGGCACGGCGGGCCGCCATGAGTAGCTCGTCGGAGAGGGGCGTCCCCGCCGTCGCCCTCGCGAGGCTCAGCGTTCCGATGCAGAGCGCGTAGGTCGCCAAGGCTCGCTCCCGTGCGCTCGCTCGGGCGTCTCCGGAGAGGTTCGCGGCGATGCCCTCCACCATCAATTCCACCTGCTGGGAGAGTGTCTCCTTCAGCGCCGGCTCTCCGCGAACCACGTCCGAGAGCGCCGCCGGCATCACACACGCGGGAACCTCCGCGTCACGGTGCGCCCGGGAGAGGTAGCGCCTCACGATGTGGCTCAGCCACTCCGCGCCTCGCAGGTCCTCCAGCCCCTGGAACCACTCTTCCCGCCGCCTTCCCATGAGGCGCGTGAGTGTTTCGATGAGCAGCGCCTGCTTCGAGCCGAAGTGCGCATAGAAGCCGCCCACCGTCAGCCCGGCGGCGCGCATCACGTGCTCCACGCTCGTCCCCGAGAACCCCTGCCGGCGGATGAGCACCCCCGCCGCCTCCAGGATTCGCTCGTGCGTGGCCTGCTTCTGCTCCGGGGGATGTCCCATCCGATGTCTCCTCGCTGCTCCACATTATATGCATCCTTCGGTGTGTGGATGTAGCACCCGGGACGGGACATTGCTGGGAAGCGTGCTGTCCTGGCGCCCGGCAGCTCCTTGGGGTTGAGACCATATTATGGTCACAATATGGTAAGGTGCGACGGCCGGGGCACGAGGCCTCGCCGCGCGTGGGAGGGGTTTGCCGATGGATGCGTACATTCTGGATGCGGTCCGGACTCCGAGGGCCCGGGCGAAGCCGGGGAAGGGCGCGCTCAGCGGGCTGCATCCGCAGGAGCTGCTGGCCCAGACGCTGCGACAGCTTCCGGCTCGCACGGCCGTGGACGTGTCGGACATCGACGACGTGGTGATTGGCTGCGTGTCCCAGGTGGAGGCCCAGGGCGCCAACATCGCCCGTCAGGCCGTGCTGGCCGCCGGTTGGCCCATCTCCGTGCCGGCTTTCACTCTCAACCGTTTCTGCGGCTCGGGCCTTCAGGCGCTGTCGCTGGCCGCCATGGGCGTGGCCTCGGGCGCGCAGCGGCTCGTCGTGGCCGGTGGCGTCGAGCAGATGAGCCGGCTGGGACTCAACGCCGATGGCGGCGGGACGGATGGGGGGAATACCCGGCTTCGGGAGAAGCTGTTCCAGGTGCCCCAGGGCATCTCCGCCGACCTCATCGCCACCCTGGAGGGGTTCTCTCGCGAGGAGCTGGATGCGTTTGGTCTGCGCTCGCAGCAGCTCGCCGTCCGGGCTCAGGCGGAGGGGCGATTCGGCCGGAGCCTGTTCCCGGTGAAGGACCCGGACTCCGGTGACGTGCTGCTGGCCGCGGATGACTCTCCTCGCGCGGACACCACTCGCGAGAAGCTGGCGGCGCTCTCTGCTTCCTTCATGCAGCTGGGGGCGCAGGTGGCGGGGCCCGGCGGGGAGACGCTGGATGCGCTGGCGGTGCGCGCGTGGCCTCGGGCTCGCGAGGTGCGGCACGTGCACACGGCGGGTACGTCCAGCGGCATCGTGGATGGCGCGGGGGCGATGCTGGTGGCCTCCGGTGAGTATGTGCGGGCGCATGGGCTGAAGCCTCGCGCTCGGGTGCGGGCCTTCTCCGCCGTGGGGAGTGACCCCGTGCTGATGCTCACCGGGCCGGCTCCCGCCGCGCTCAAGGCGCTCAAGGCCGCGGGCATGACGGCGCGTGACGTGGACCTGTGGGAAATCAACGAGGCCTTCGCGGCCGTGGTCCTGCAGACGGCGCGGGCGCTGGAGGTGGACCTGGAGCGCGTCAACGTCAACGGTGGCGCCATTGCCCTGGGACACCCGCTGGGTGCCACCGGGAGCATGCTGGTGGGCACGGCCGTGGATGAGCTGGAGCGGCGCGGCGGGACGGTGGCAGTGGTGGCGCTGTGCACCAGCGGCGGTCAGGCGGTGGCGGCGGTGCTGGAGCGCGTGTAGTCGCTACGTCAGGTCGTCCAGCCGCTCCAGTTGGCCTTCGGCGATGCTCCGGTAATGGGGGACCTTTTCGATGGCGAGCAGGTCTTGCATCTGCTGCCGTGCTCCGTCGAGGTCCCCCTTTTCTTCACGGGTGTACATCCGGTCCAGGGCTCGTGAGAGCCGGTGAGAGCCCTCGCGGATGCGTGCCGCGATGTCCTGGAGCAGTGCGGTGGTGAGCTTCGCGCTCGCGAGGGCCGCGTCTACCTCGGCCGAGCTGATGGCTACCGTAGGCGCGGTGCGCCGCAACAGGTCGCACAGCTCGTCGGTGAGGGCCAGCGGCAGACCCCGCTGAACCTGGTTGTCGAGAGTCCAGATTTGATTCCAGTCCGCGTCGAAGTCCCGCACCGCTTCACCTCTTTGCCTTCCCGCGAGGTTCGCACATAGAGAACGGCCATTGTTGCTGGCCCTCACACCGTCGCAGGCAGGCGTAGCAGGGACCTACCCAGTCCGGCTTCGTCTTGCAGCGTACGAAGTTGCGGATGCAGTCCTGCTTCCACTCCGGTAGCGGGGCGTTGTTGGCGAAGTCGTCCTCGGAGGGGGCCTCATCCGCCTCATCGGACGGCTGCGCAGCTGCGAAGGCGGCCTCCATGGCCACCAAGGCGAGCAAGATTTCATCCTGAGATGCGGCACAGCTCTCCGCAGGTGTCAGGGGGAACTTCTTGACGCAACAGGCTATCGTTGAGTCTCCGGGACGGCATGCCGCCGAGGCCGCCGTCGCGCAGCCCGACGCAACGAGCCCCCATGGGATGACTGCGGCGAAAAGAAGCATGCGCTTCATGTCGGCGCAACGTATGGAAGCGCCCGTGGCGTAGCCAGGGAGAAATGGCTTGAGCCTGCTGGTGGGCACGGCCGTGGATGAGCTGGAGCGGCGCGGCGGGACGGTGGCCGTGGCGGCGCTGTGCACCAGTGGCGGTCAGGCGGTGGCGGCGGTGCTGGAGCGCGTGTAGACCTCCGCTCCAGGAGGTCTCTACATGGTCGCGCCGCTGGAGTTCTGGTTCGAGTTCGGGAGCACCTACTCGTACGTGGGTGCCCTGCGCATCGAAGAGGAGTGCCGGGCCGCCGGCGTCCCGCTCGTGTGGAAGCCGTTCCTCCTGGGGCCTCTCTTCACCGCGCAGCTCGGTATCAAGGACTCGCCGTTCAATGCGAATCCTGTTCGCGGTCGGTACATGTGGCGCGACCTGGAGCGGCTGTGCGCGAAGCATGGCCTGCCCTGGCGCCGGCCGAGCGTGTTCCCTCGTGGCACCGTGCTCGCCTCCCGTGTGGCCTGCGCTGGCGAGCATCAGCCGTGGCTCGGGGACTTCATCCGCGCCGTGTTCCGCGCCAACTTCGCAGAGGATCGCGATATCTCGCAGTCGGTTGTCATTGCTGAGTTGCTGCGGGGGCTCGGTGTCGAGGCCGAGCCCGTGCTGGCGGCGGCCGTCACCGAGGAGAGCAAGGCGCGGCTTCGCGCGAGCACCGACCAGGCCGCTGCGCTGGGCATCTTCGGTGCTCCGAACTGCGTCACCCGGGGCGAGCTGTTCTTCGGACAGGACCGCATCGCTGACGCCATCGCCTGGGCCCTGGACGACGGCCGGGCGTAGGCGGGCTATCCCGAGGTGGCTTCCCGCAGCGCCATCCTTTCGAGCCAGTCCGCCGCTTCGTCCCAGGCGGCTCTCGGCATCGTGGAGCGGAACCAGCCGAAGTGGCCGATGCGCTCCATTCCAAGCTCTGCCGGGGTGCGGCGCACATGCTCGCGGTGGGCTCGGGGGTAGTAGTCGAGCAGGCCCCGGACCGCGGCCTCCGGCGCGTACTCGTCGTCCGTGAAGCTGTAGAGCCTCAGCGGCACTCGGAGTTGCTCGTTGTAGGGCCTCAGCGGTTCGCCGCTGTCGTCGGACACGTAGTGGGGGCTGCGGCACCAACGAGCCCACTGCTTTGCGATTCCCGCCGGCAGGTTCCCCATGCCGAAGAGTTTTCCCGGGAAGTAGCCCAGCGTCGCCAGCGAGAGGGGCGTCACCACGTACCAGGTCAGCGCAAGCTGTAGCGCGTCGCGGCCCCGCCAGTTCCTCCACCAGCCGTGCGACGAGCCAATCAGCAGCACGGCACGGAAGCGAGACACCGTGTCCGCGAGCCCCAGCATCTGACCTCCCGCCGAGTGGCCCACCACCGCGAGCCGGTGCCGCGGAAAGCGCGTGGCGAGCCAGTCCGTGACGCCGGGTGCGTCCCGCTCGCCCCAGTCCTGGAAGCGCGCTTCACGGAGCGCCTCCTCCTCCATCCGTGAGCCCCCCATACCCCGGTAGTCGTAGGTGAGGACTCCGAAGCCCCGGTCCGCGAGGTAGCGCGCGAAGGCGTCGTAGTACCGGCGCGGCACCGCCGTTCCCGGGTTGATTTGAAGGGCGACTCCGTTGCTCCAGTTTCCCTGGTACATCGTCGCCGCCAGCGGCTGGCCGTCTCTCGCGAGGACCTGGACCTCCTCGACTCGCACCGGGGCGGGGGAGGGGGCTTCGCTTCCGAGCATCATGACGACCTCCCGGCGGGTGACTCGGGGCGCAGGCTCTTCCAGGCGGCGTCGGCCAGGACCTTCTCAATGCCGGCCTTCAGCTCGCCCCGACCGCTGGCCCAGTAGCGGAGCAGCTCCTGCGCGGGCCCGATCAGCAGGGGCAGATACGCCGTCGTCGGGAGGCGGAGGAGGTGTCCCTCCTTCGCGTATTCCTTCAGCCTCGCGTAGCCGTCGCGCACGAAGCCTCCCGTGGCTTCCTGGACCTCCGGCTCCGCCGCGGAGACAGCTTCGTCCCGGCGCATCTGGATGAGATAGCGCGCGGCCTCCGGGTTCGCTCGCGACCAGGCGATGTGGTGGGTGACGACTGCTCGCACGAAGCCCTCCGCGTCGTGCTCACGCTCCAGGCGCGCGCGCAGCGCCTCCTGATGCTGGCGCAGGCAGTCGATGTACAGCGCCACCGCGATGCCCTCCTTCGCTCCGAAGTGGTGGTAGACACTGCCCACGCTGGCCCCGCTCACCTTGCGGATGTCCTCGATGGTCGTCGCCGCCCACCCCAGCCGGGTGAAGCACTCGAGCGCCGCATCCAGGATGGCGCGGCGGCTTCGCTCCCCCACCGCGCTTCGACGTTCCTTCTCCATGACTAGAATATGGTTCTAGAATCCCGTTCTAGTCAAATGCCGGCCGCCGCTCGCCTGCTGCCCTTGCAGGGCTGCCGGCGAGCCGGTCGCGGAGGCGTGGTAGGGTTTTGCCTCCACGGGGGAAATCCTTCACATGGACCTGGAAGCCGAGCTCCGCATCGCGCTGGCGGAGGGGTTCGTCTCGCGCGAAGAGGCGGACGCGTTGCTGGAGGAGGCTCGCCGGCGGGGGCGGGGGCTGCTGGAGTTGCTCGTGGAGCGGGGCCGCGTGTCCGAGGCGGTGGTCGCTCCGTTGCTGGGCGGGGTGCCTCCTGCTCCGGCACAGGATGCCGCCGCGACGATGTCGCTCGCGGGAAGCCCCCCTCTCGCGGAGCGCCCCGACGCCGGGCCCGCCTTCCCGGTGCCCGGGTGGGAGCGCTACCAGCCCGTGCGCTTCCTGGGCCAGGGCGGCATGGGCAAGGTCTTCCTCGCGTATGACCCACGCCTGCGCCGCCAGGTCGCCCTGAAGTTCGTCATCGGCTCCGCACCCGAGCTGGTGCGCCGCCTGCTGGGCGAGGCCTCCGCGCAGGCGCGCGTGGAGCATGAGCGCGTGTGCAAGGTGTACGAGGTGGGCGAGGTCCAGGGCCACCCCTACATCGCCATGCAGTACGTGGACGGCCAGCCGCTCCATCTGCTCGCGCCCGAGCTCACCGTGGAGCAGAAGGCACTGGTGATGCGCGACGTCACCGAGGGCGTTCATGCCGCCCACCGGGCCGGGCTCATCCACCGGGACATCAAGCCCTCCAACATCCTGGTGGAGCGCGCCGAGGACGGCCGGCTCCGGCCCTACGTCATGGACTTCGGCCTGGCGCGGGACTGGAAGGAGGGCGTCACCGCCACCGGCTCCGTGCTGGGCACGCCGCACTACATGGCCCCCGAGCAGGCCCGGGGCGAGGTGTCCCGGTTGGACAGGCGCGCGGACGTCTACAGCCTGGGCGCCACGCTGTACCACCTGCTGACGAACCAGGCCCCCATCTCTGGAGCCAATGCCCTGGAGGTGCTCGCCAACGTGGCCACCGTGGAGCCCCGGCCGCCGCGCGCGCTGGACGCGGACATTCCCGTGGACCTGGAGGCCATCGTCCTCAAGTGCCTGGAGAAGGAGCGCGGCGCCCGCTACGGCTCGGCGCGGGAGCTGGCCGAGGAGCTGGAGCGCTTCGTTTCGGGAGCGCCCGTGCGCGCGCGCTCCGCCGGGCCGGGTTACCGCTTGCGCAAGCGGCTGCGCAAGCACCGGGTGCTCGCCAGCGTCGTCACCGTGGCGCTGGTGCTGACCGGCGCCGCGCTGGGACAGGCCGCGTACACCCGCCAGGAGGCCGCCCGGCGCGAGCGCCTGGCCCGACGCTTCACCGAGCAGGTGGAGCGAGTCGAGGCGCTGGCCCGCTACTCCGGCCTGTCCCGGCTGCATGACACGCGCGAGGACCGCGAGGAGCTGCGCGCGCGCCTGGAGGCGCTTGCGGGGGAGGTGCGCGAGGCGGGTGCCCTGGGCGCCGGGCCGGGGCAGTACGCGCTGGGGCGCGGCTTCCTGGCCCTGGGCGACGAGGCCACGGCGCGCGGACACCTGGAGGCCGCGTGGCGCGAGGGCTACCGCGAGCCTCGCGTCGCCTGGGCGCTGGCGCTGGTGGTGGGCCACCTGTACCAGGAGGCGCTGCTGGACGTGGAGCGCCTGTCGGACGCCACCCAGCGCACGGCGCGCCGCGAGGCCCTGGCGCGCGACTACCGCGAGCCGGCCCTGACCTGGCTGCGCGCGAGCGAGGGCGCGGAGGTGCCCTCCCCGGACTATGTCGCGGCGCTGCTCGCCTTCTATGAAGACCGGCTGGACGAGGCGCTGGCACGGCTGGAGACCGCGGGGCAGCGGCGGGCGTGGTTCCACGAGGCGCACCTGCTGCGCGGCGACATCCTCCAGACGCGGGCCGCGCGGCGCTGGAACACGGGGGACCGGGACGGGGCGCTGGCGGACCTGGAGGCCGGCCGCCGGGCCTGCGCGGACGCCGCCGCCACTGCCGAGAGCGTGCCCGAGGTCCACTTCGCGCTGGCGAGGCTGGAGTACACGGCGCTGGTGATGGAGCTGTATGGCCGGGGGGACGTCCTTCCGCCCTACACGCGGGGCCTGGAGGCGGTGGCGCGGGCGCTCGCGGTCGATGCCGGCTCCGCGTGGGCGAAGGTGCTGGAGGCGCGCTTCCACAACCGGCTGGCGGAGCACGGGATGATGCGGGGCGAGGATGTCGAGGCGCTCCTCCAGAAGGCGATGGCCGCCGCGAGGGAGGCGCTGGCCCTGCGTTCCGAGCCCGTCAAGGCGCGCAAGGAGCTGGGGCAGAGCCTGCGGCGCCAGGCCCGCGCCCTGGAGGCCCGGGGGCTGGACCCCAGCGAGCCGCTGCGGCTGGCGATTGAAGCGCTGGAGGGAGTCCCCGAGAAGGCGCGGGACTACGAGCTGCACGCCACGCTCGGCCTGGTCTTCAGCATCCAGGCCGACCGCGCCGAGGCCACGGGAGGAGACCCGCTGCCCGCTCGCGGGCGGGCCATCAACGCCTACCGCGAGGCCATCCGCCTGAACGAGCAGCTGCCGGACGCCTGGCTCAACCTGGGGACGAACCATCTGTCGCGGGCCACACTCCCGAGCGCGCCGGACGCCGAGGGGGACCTGGAAGGGGCCCGCGTCGCGCTGGAGAAGGCGCGGGCGCTCAACCCGGGGAACTTCGTGACGTACTTCCTGGGAGGCCAACTCCACCAGGAGCTGGCCGGGCGTCGCATGCGCCAGGGGGGAGACGCCCGGCCGGACCTGGAGACGGCCCTGGACCTGTACCAGCGTGGCATCGCCATCAACGCGCGCATTCCCCAGTTCCACCATGGGGGGAGCGCGGTGTTGCTGGACCTGGCGCGCGAGGCCTGGGACCGGGGAGGGGACCCGTTCTCCCTGCTGGAGCGGGCCCGGGCCATGTGCGTGCAGGCCATCGCCGTGGCCCCCAGGCAGGGCTATGGACAGAACAACCTGGGCGAGGTGCATGCCGCGCGCGCGCTGTACCGCTGGAGGCTGGGCGAGGACCCGGAGTCCGACGTCCGCGCGGCCGAGGCGGCCTACCGCGAGGCGGTCGCGCTGTTGCCCGGCATGGCCCACCCCTGGGCCAACCTGGCGAAGGTGCACCACCTGCGCGCCGCCTTCGCACTGGAGCATGGGCGCGACACGGCTCCGGCGCTGGCGAAGGCCGACGCGGCCCTTCGTGAGGTCTTCGCCCGCAATCCCGAGGAGGCCCAGGCCTGGCTGTTCCAGGGCCGGGTCCACGAGGTGCGTGCCCGCTGGCTGGCCTCACGCGGACAGCAGGCGCGCGCGGGCGACGCCTTCGAGGAGGCGGCACGGGCCTTCGAGAAGGCGCTCCAGCTCAAGCCCGGGCGCCAGGACTACCAGGTCGCCTTCGGTCAGTTCTGCCGTGAACGCGCCCTCTGGGCGGAGGCCTCGGCGGAGGCTCCAGGGCCATGGCTGGAGCGGGGGCTGGGCGTGGCGGACACGCTGCTCGCCGCGCGCCCGGAGTGGGCGGAGGCGCTGCTGCTGCGTGCGAGCCTGCTGAGGGTGAAGGACCTAGGGGCGCCCGCTTCCGGTGCGTTGGGGGTCGGCGGGCACCGCATGCGGAAGGACGCGGATGCGGCGCTCGCGCGAAACCCCCACCTGATGCACGTGTGGGCGCGGCAGGAGGCCTCGGGGGGCCTGGCAGCGCCTTGAGGTGGGTCTACCTGACCGCTGGGGGATCTCCCCCTACTGTCGTGGCCACCTCCAGCTTGCCGGTGAGGACCTCCTCGATGGCGTCGCCCTCCTTGGGGACACGGGGGAGACTGCAGGCGCTGAACATCGAATAGTCGGTTGTCTTGCTACCGGCCTGAGAGGCGATGGGCAGATCGCAATAGTCATCCTTCGCTCGGAGGATGATGGCATAGGTTTTTGTCTTTTCACTGAACGTTACCCAGCTGTCGTGAGACGCGTGTTCGGGGCCGCAATGAGGCTTCTGGGCAGAGGAGAAGAACGCTCCATCGGTCTTGACAATGTAGACAACGGGACCGTGGGTGCATTTCGAGGCGAAACGCACCGTCCCGCCAGGGGCGACGCAACCGGTTTCACCTTTGGGCTTCAACGGGGTGTCATCCAGTTCGAGGATAGACTGGACGCTGATAGTGGAACCCTGGCTGCTCTTGCACCGCAGGGTCGAATTGACCAGGTCATTCCTGGTGGTTCCGACCGTGCCCGGGTGCTTCGCTGGGGGCGCGGAGTGCTGTGTGGAGGCACACCCCACCAGCCCCAGCAGCAGCACCGCCATCGCCCAAGGAGTACTCCGCGCCCTCGAACCGTCCGACATCCTCGACTCGTTTCTGCTCATGTCTGTCCAATCCTCCCGTGGCGATGCACTCGCAATGAACGTACCAGCGCATGGCACGGGGGCCGCCGGCGTGGGGCGGGGGCGGGACACCCCTTCCACGCGTGGAGCCGTGGGCTTCCACGCGTGGCGCCGTGCGTCGGTGCCACGCTGCGAGCGCTTCAGCCCAGCCCCAGCTCCTTGAGGCGGCGGCCCAGCGCGCGCCGGGAGACCTCGAGCTGGCGCACCATGGCGTCCAAATCACCCTGGCAGGCGTGGAAGCAGCGGGTGAGCTCCTCCACGCTCAAATCCCCAGCGGTGCGCAGGGAGGGAATGCGCTCGATGAGGTCGTAGACGGAGGTGCGGTGGATGCCGAGCCGGTCCGCGGCGGCCTGGAAGTCCCAGCCTCCCTCTCGTAGCGCGGTGAGCAGCGCCTCCGGGGAGATGTCCGAGGGCTTGCGGCGGGGCACGGCGGGCGCGGGGCCGGGCACGGCGGTGGTGGCGGGGCGGCCAGGCGACGGGGCCCCGTCCGCCGAGAGCTCCTGTTCGAGCTGGGCGTCGAGCCTCAGGCGCGGCTGGCCGCGGTTGCCGATGACGAGCTGCCGCGCCACGTTGCGGAGCTGCCGGATGTTGCCCGGCCAGCCGTGACGCACCAGTCGCACCGCCAGCGGCGCCGGGAGCCAAGGCTCGGTGAAGGGGTCCTCGGGGCTCAGCCGGTGCGCCTCGCCCAGCGCCTCCAGCTCCTCGCGGGCGAAGTGGTGGAAGAGCGGGCCCACGTCCTCGGGCCGCTCGCGCAGGGCGGGGACTCGGATGGAGTAGCCGGCCAGCCGGTGCAGCAGCGGCGCCTTGAAGCGGCCGTCGCGAATCCGCTCTTCCAGGTGAGCGTCCGTGGCGGCCACCAGCCGCACGTCCACGGCGATGGGCGTGCGCGAGCCGACCGGGTACAGCTCCCCCGTCTCCAGCACGCGCAGCAGCATGACCTGGACCTCGGGGGGCGCCTCGCCCACCTCGTCGAGGAAGAGCGTCCCGCCGTGGGCCGCCTGGAAGAAGCCGTCCTGGTCCTTCACCGCGCCGGTGAAGGCCCCCTTGCGCGCGCCGAACAGCTCGGAGGCGGCCAGCTCCCGGGGGATGGCGCCCAGGTTGACGCTGACGAAGGGCCGCACCCTCCGGGGGCTGCGCTGGTGGATGGCGCGGGCGATGAGCTCCTTGCCGGAGCCCGTCTCGCCCCGGATGAGCACGGGCACCCCCAGGTCCGCCACCTGCTCGACGTGGCGGCGGACCCGCTGGATGCCCGCGCTGGCGCCCACCATGCCCAGCGGGTCCCCGGCCCGTAGCGGCGCGGGGTCCGCCAGGTGGAGCAGCAGCACCACGCGGCCGGCCAGCACCAGAGGCACTCCGGCGGCCACCTCCTGGGAGGACAGCTCCCAGGGGCCCTGGAGTGGCTCGCCACCGAGGGAGACCCGGGTGTCCGCGGCGGGCGTCAGGCGGAGGCTGCCATCCGGGCCGGGCGCGAGGACCAGCGGCTTGCGACTGATGAACGGGTCGGCCAGGTGCGTGCCCAGGGCGCCCCCGGGAGGGACGAAGGCCGGGGCATTGCGCGAGAGCGCCACGTCGCGGCCCGCGGCGAGCCCCTCCAGCAGCAGGCGGTCTCCCACGCGGTGGGGCAGGGGATGCGAGACGACGGTCAGCGCCGGGAGCAGGGGCGCGTCGTGAGGATGAGGCTCCTCGCCCGACTCGCGAACGTTGGCCGTGGAGAAGTCCTCAAGGGGGGGCTCGCGCATGAGGCTCCAGCGGGGACCGCGTGAATGGCGGCGACTCTACTTCGACCGACGTTGCGGCCGCCCACCACGTCGCCGGGTGTGAGCCGACCCGGCCAGGAAGTGTCTTTTCGATTGGGCACGGTGGATGCAATCGCAGACGTCCAGCCCGGTGGCGCCGCCGGGGCTGGACGTCAAACCCCGAAAACCTACTCAGGTGAAAGCAATGAAGACGATGTCTGATTTCAGCTCGCGAGCTTCCAGGCAGCACGAAGGGTGGGGCGCGCTCCGCCGGGCCACGAAGGTCTCCGCCGTGCTGGCCGGAGTCCTGGGCCTGGTGGGGTGCTCACCCGAGCAGGCAGTCGAGGCCGAGCCGGAGACGGCGCGCGGCGCCAGCCTGGGACTCACGCAGAGCGGCTCGGGGCTGCTCCATCGCTACAGCTTCGACACCGACGGGCGCGACTCGGTGAGCGGGGCGAACGGAGCGCTGCTGGGAGGGGCCTCCGTCGTCGTCAATGGCGAGGTGACGCTCAACGGTGGGGGTGGCTATGTGAGCCTGCCCATCGGCGGGACGATCGCCAGCCTCCAGGATGCGACCTTCGAGGCCTGGGTGAAGTGGGATTCCGCCGTGGGACAGACGTGGGCACGCATCTTCGACTTCAACGATGGCGTGTGGAACAAGACCCTGTTCCTCACCCCGATGAACGGCCGCTTCGACTCGGGGCCAGCGACCGGCACGCCGCGCTTCAGCATCACCACCACCGCCATGGGCGGAGAGCAACAGGCCACGAGCGCGAGCGGGTTTCCCGTGGGCGTGCTCGCGCACGTGGCGGTGACGCTGGACAGCGTGACGGGGCTCACCCGCCTGTACGTCAACGGCGGGCTGGTGGCGGAGAAGGCGTCCACGACGCTCACCCCGGCGAGCCTGGGCACCCCCGTGAACAGCTGGCTGGGCCGCTCCCTCCATCCGGCCGACCCCTTCTTCAAGGGTACGTTCTCCGAGTTCCGCGTCTACGGCGCGGCGCTGTCGCCGACCCGCATCACCGACAGCTACAACGCCGGTCCGGACGCCGCGATGGCCCCCAGTGAGGCCTACGTGGTCACCGACGGGCGACTCGATGTCGCGGGCGTGGCGGCGGACACCACGAGCGTGTACTGGGTCGAGAACCGGCCCTCGGGGCTGGTGATGAAGGCTTCGCTCTCCACCGGCAGCGCGCAGGTGCTCGCCTCCGGCCGCTCCCACCCGATTGCCGTGGCCACGGATGGCCTGTACGTCTACTGGGCCGAAGCCGGAGGGAGCATCTTCAAGCTGCCCGTCAACGGCGGGGCCATCACCCTGATGGCCTCGGGACTTCCGGCCCCCGAGAGCCTGGTCACGGATGGCGCCTTCCTCTACTTCCAGCTCCGCTGGCAGCAGGGCATCAACGGGTGGATCTACCGGATGCCCGTGCAGGGCGGCACGCCCACCTCGCTTCTCGCCGAGGAGCTGGTCGGGCCGATGACCGTCGATGGCGGCCACCTCTACTGGATGGCGCCGGGAGGCTACATCGTGAAGGCCCTCAAGACCGGTGGCCCGACGGCGTCACTCTGGAACGCGTCGCTCAGCACCACGGGCCTCGCCAGTGATGGGCAGCACCTCTACATCGCGGAGAACACGAGCCCCTACGACATCCTCCAGCTTCCCGTAGGGGGGGGCCAGTGGGCGCCGGCGGTCGTCGTCCGGTGGGGCAGCATCACCCGCCTGGCCGTGGGGCCCAGCCGCGTCGTCTGGGCCGACTCCAGCCTTGGGGCCATCATGGCCAAGGGCAAGTAGGCGATGACGCCGGGCCGGCGGGGGGCTCCTCGCCGGCCCGGTGACGCCGCGGTCCTCTCCTCAATGAGAGGCCGGGGGCGCGCTGTCCTCGCCGAGCAGCAGCCGGCGGACGATGGGCACGGGCGGGTAGCCGTAGGAGACCACCTCGTCGTGGAAGCGCCGCAGGGTGAAGTCCTTGCCCCACTTCGCCCTCGCCTCCTCGCGCAGCTCCATCAGCAGCTTCTTGCCCAGCGCGTAGACGAGGTACGTGGGGTCCGACGTGCCACGGCGGGCCTCGCGCTCCGCGTTGATGCGCGTCATGAACGCCTCCTCCTCGAAGAGGCGCACCGCCTGCTCGTACGTCATGCCCCGCGTGTGCAGCGACAGGCCCACCACGTAGCGCGCCAGCCGCTGGAGGTAGAGCGCGAGCTGGTTCAGCCGCAGCCGGTCCGCCTGCACCCCCGTGCCGCCGTAGCCCTCGTCCAGCATCATCTGCTCCGTGTACAGGCCCCAGCCCTCGCTGAAGGAGCCCGAGCCCATCAGCTTGCGCACCTTCGACTCCACGCGGTTCGTCCACAGGAACTGCACGTAGTGGCCCGGGTACGCTTCGTGGATGGAGACGAGGTGCAGCGCATAGCGGTTGTAGAAGCTCATGTGCTGCGTCGTCTGCTCGGCGCTCCACGCCGGGTCCGGCGGTGTCACGTAGTAGTACGCCTCCGTCGCCTTCTTCTCGAACGGGCCCGGCGTGCTCATGCTCGCGAAGGACAGCGCCCGGTTGAAGGACGGCGTCTCCGCCACTCGCGCGCGGACTTCGCTGGGCACGGTGATGATGCGCTTGTCGATGAGGAACTGGCGGATCTCCTCCAGCGTCGCCGTCGTCGTCGCCACCAGCTCCGCCGGGGCCGGGTGGTCCTTGCCCAGCTCCCGGTACACGTCCATCGGCGCCTTGCCCGGCCCGAGCCGCCCCGCCACCTCGCGGAACTGCTGCTGGGTGAATTGGATTTCCGACCGGCCCCACGCCAGCAGCGAGTCGATGCTCTCCGTCACGCCCTCCTCGTACTGGAGCTTCTTCCGGTACGTCTCCTCGCCGATGGCGAACTCACCCTGCGAGCGCGGCAGCAAATCTTCCTTCAGGAACTTCGTGTACCCGTCGATGGCCTCCAGGCAGCGGGCCTGCTCCTTCTTGAAGGCTGCTTGCAGCGCGGCGTCCTTCACCGGCGCGAAGGCCTGGGGCAGCGTCTGCGCGTAGAGCGCCCGCGTGCCCTTCACCTGCTCCAGCGCGATTTCCGTCCAGAGCTTCGGCGGGTTCTTCAGGCTCGCCTGCGCCGCCGCGAAGACCTCGGGCACCACCGCCATGCGCTTCACCGCCGAGCCCATCCGCTGCTCCAGCGGCGCGAAGTCGCGGTTGATGAGCTGGAACACCGCTCCCGAGGCGAAGCCCAGGTACGTGTTCGGGTTGCGCTCCCACGAGCGCACCTCCTCCAGCTCCAGGATGCGCGAGCGGAAGTGGTTCTCCAGGATGTCGTAGTCCGCCTTGTCCAGCGGCGGCAGCGCGGCGCGGTCCACCGCCGTCGGCAGCGCCGCGAGCCGGTCCTTCAGGTACGCCAGGTGCGTGGCGCGCTCCTCGGGACGGAAGTTGCGCAGCTCTCCGTCGTAGGTGTGCACACCCGCCGACGTGGCCGCCATCGGCGAGCGGCGGAAGTGCTCCTCGAAGTGCGCGTCCACGAAGGCGCGCAGCGCCACCTGGGCCGGGGACAGCGTGAGGGCCGCGGCCTGGGAGCCGAGGGCGGACTCCGCCTGGGCCGACGGGCGCGAGGGGGTGCAGCCTGGGGACAGCAGCAGCAGTGCGGCGAGGACGCTCGTGGGACGCAGCGCGGTCATGAAGCCTCGGAGGAAGGGACGCATGGGGCTCCGCGAGCCTCGCCCATGGGGCAGGGGCCGACAAGCGCGCTCAGGGGCTCGCTACCTCCCTGGTTCCGCGCTGGAGGCACGGGCTTCCGCGCTCGGAGCTCGCCTGCTCCTCTGTGCCCGGCAGGACCTGCGGGCCTACATGGTTCCCTCCGTACCTGCTAGGTTGCGCCCCTGGAGGCGGCCCTCGGTTGAGATGTGACTCGCAGTGCGCCAGTCCGGTGGCCCCGCCCTCAAGAGCGCACCGCGCGAGGCACGCCCCATGACGAGCGACATCCTCCATCCGGACACCCTGCTCCCCGGCGACACCGTGGGCCCCTTCAAGATTCTGGACGTGCTGGGGGCAGGCGGGCTTGGCCGCGTCTTCAAGGTCGAGCAGGACAGCAAGGTATACGCGCTGAAGATGGCCACGCGCCTGCCGGGCCAGCGGGCTCCTGGCGAGGAGGACGTGGACGGCCGGTGCCAACGGGAAGCCTCGGCCATGCTGGCACGCATGCCCGACCCCCACTTCCCCCGAGTCTTCCACGTGGGCAGGTGGCCGGACCCGGAGGCGGGCTTCCTCTTTGTCGTCATGGAGTACGTGGACGGCTGGCCCTTCCACGAGTGGCGCTACGAGAAGCACCCCAGCGCCGCCCAGCTCGTGGACGTGCTGCTGCCCCTGGTGCGCACGCTGGACGAGATGCACCGCCGGGGCATGCACCACCGCGACCTGCATGCCGGCAATGTCCTCATCCGCAAGGAGGACTCGTGGCCGTTCCTGCTGGACCTGGGCAGCGTGTCCATGCCCGGAGCCCGGACGCTCACGCAGGGCATGCCTCCCATCAACCTCACCATCATCCCCCCGGAGGCGCTGGAGCAGGCAATGCAGCACGGAGACGAAGCACGCTTCGAGGGTGGACCCGCGGTGGACCTCTACGCGCTCGGCGTGCTGCTCTACAGCGCCCTGACGGACGGCCATCCCATCAACATGGAGCTTCCGCCAGAGCGGCTGGCCGCTGCCATCCGGTTGCGCATGCCGCGTCCTCCACACCGGGTCAATCCCAAGGTGCCACCGAGCCTCGGCGCCATCGCCATGCGGCTGCTGGCGAAGCGGCCCGAGGACCGGTACGAGAGCGCGCACGCGCTGTATCAAGCGCTCTGGGAGGCGAACAAGCAACGGACCTCCCGCGCCTGGAAGGTGCCGCTGGACCTGCCCGAGAGTGGGCCCGCCCCCATGACGGAAGAGGAGTGGCAGGAGCGCAAGCTGGACGAGGATCGGGCACGCGGTGCCCCGGAGGACCGGGTTCAGCAAGAGGGGCAGGCGCCGCCAGCGCAGTACGTGGAGGTGGCTCCCCCGGTCGAGGAGCTGTTCGCGCCGATGCGAGCTGGCGCCGCGCGGAGCAGGCAGCAACGCCTCACCTGGATGCGCGTACGCCGCCCGCTGGTAGGGGCGCTGTCGTGCGCGCTGGTCGTCGGCCTCGGGGCGCTCGTGGGGTGGGGCGCCCTTCGCCGCGACACACCGCCTGTCGTAGCGGTTCGCCCCACCGCGCTGGCGGACGGGACAGCGGCACGTCAGGAAGTGGCGCCCCCGGAAAACCCGCCGGAAGCTGACCGGGCCGCAGCTCCGCCCGTGGCGGTCTCCACCCCCGCGGCCGCCGCAACCCCGGCGATGCCACAGAAGGACGATGCTTCCGTGAAGATGCCCAAGAAGGCTCCGCCCCTGAAGATGCAGCCCAAGAGTGCCGGGACGGTGGGCAAGGCTCTTGCCCTGACCCTCACCTGCACGGGACTGGCTTGCACGGGTGCCCAGGTCCGCCCCGCGCCTCCGTCCGAGGAGTGCCCGCCCGGAGCGGTGGAGGCCATGAAGCAGTGGGGCATCAACGTGGGCGATGTGCACTCCGCGGTCTTTACCGCGAGCCGTCGAATGAACCCCTCAATTCGCATCATCACGGTGAAAGAGGGGCCGACCTCGCTTTCCGTCTCTCGCGAAGACTGGGGGAGCATGCCCGACTACGACCTGACCGGGCGCCTCATCCTTGGCGAGCGCGTCCATGGGCGGCTCACGCAGGCGCAGACCCGAGACGGCAAGGAGACCTTCCCCATCTGCATGGAGCTGTTGGACTACGACGAGAGAGTCCGGGGAGTCGTCCGCGAGCCCGACGGAGGCCCCGACACAGCCAGGGTCTTTTTTGGCGTCTGGGTGAAGGCGGTCAGCAGGTTCGAGTGAGGCAGCCAGGGTGACATGGCGTGAACCCCGCGCAGGAGCGGCGCGAGGCGTGATAGAGGCGACGTGGCAGGTCTGTATCTTGCTCGCCACCCTGAGGGGTTCCTCCCGTGCTCGCCTTGCCACCCGCCGTCCTCCTGGCGCTCGTTCTCTCCGGGCCTGTTGCCGCGGTACCGGAGGCCGTCACCTGTCGTGAAGGCGTGCGGCACATCGAGTTGCCAGCGGTGCCCGCGGGTGAGCTGCTCATGGCCTGCATCAGCCCAGGCCGGCCCACGCTGTTCAGCTTCGACGCGGAGCTGCTGGCGGGGTCCTTGAGCCTGGAGGGGAGCGACGACTTCTCCCTGGTCGAAGTGGGCCCGAGCACCCTCAAGCTGATTCCCTCGGAGAAGCTGAACGCTGGTGCGCGGCGGCAGGTGAGGGTGGGCTTCAAGGACGGCGCTGCCCCGAGAAGCGCGGTGTTCGTGCTCGCCGTGCAGGCGGCCCAGGCAGACCCGCTGGTGAACGTCTACCGGCAGGCGCGCACGGTGGAGTCCTATCAGCAGGAGTTGGCGGAGCAGGAGGCGGAGGCCCGCCAGTGCCGCGAGGAGAATGCCCGGCTGCGCGGCGAGAAGCATGGGCCGGGCGGCCTCGTGGGCCTGCGCGCGGCGGGACTCATGGAGGCCAGCGGAGTCACTTCCCGCGACATCTTCAGTAGCGTCTCCCTGACCCCGACGGACGTGCTCAGGGTGGAGGAAATCGTGGTGTACCGCTCTGCCCAGCGCGTCGCCGTGGAAGTGCGGTTGAGGGTGCCTGAAGACGCGCCAGCCTGGGTGCCCGAGGGCGCGAGCTTGCTGCTCCAAGGCAAGAAGGGGGTTGAGCTGAAGGTGCTCAAGCTCTGGCCGCCAGAGCCCATCGCGCCGGGGCAGAAGGGCGGACGCGTGTTCGTCGAAGCGGAAGCCCCAGCGGACGCGGTGAGCGGCCCCTACACGCTCAAGCTCTGGGATGCGAGCGGGGCCAGGGTCGTGACCCTCCGCGGCGCGACGTTTCCTTGAGTGCGCATCGGGCCTCCTGCGACATACGTGCAACATGGTGTCCCCGCGCAGTGATTCGCAGGGCCACCGTTGGCGTTCAGGAGGTAACGGGCTGGACCGGCTTCAGCAGCCCGGCTCGGTCAAGCAGCTCCCACACTCGCTCGGCCAGCGCTGCATGCTCCGGGTTGGTTGCCGTGAAGCGCTCAGAGGTCAGAACGATAAGCGTCCCCCTGTCCGCGACTGGCTCAATGCGCACGGGAGCAGGAAGCGGCGGCACTGCCCCGCAATGATTTGCAAGATACATCACCCATCCGATGCGGGGAGCGCCCTTGACACTGCGTGCATCTATCAATTTGCCATGAGCGTGTGATGCAGCAACGCCCCAGTGCGGCTCCCACGCAACAGCAGACGCACGCAGCAGCCCAGCCAACACGGATGCGGTCAACACCCGGTCCGCAAGCGGCCCTCGACCCGGCAGAGTGAATACGCATGTGTTACGCACCGCGTCCGTGTAACCACCGCAATGGACGTCGAAGCCGGTTGCATCGTAATCGTCGTCCACGCCATTCCAGGCACTGAATCTGAACCCAAGGTCCTCGAAGACACGATCCTTGCCTCGGAGCATGAGCTTCGCCAACCCGGCGCGATTGGGCTCAATAGGACGCTTCAATGCATCCTTCCGCGACTTGCCCGGCTGGCACCAGCTAGCGAATGCCGGATCGACATCACGCAGGTTGGCAAGAAAAATCTCCATCCGTCGGGCGCACTCCTCCGGCGACTCTTTCCGTGGCCCCCAATAAGTCCCCGCGTAGTAGGTCTCGTTCATGGTCCGCCTTGCTCAATTGAGTGGAGGGGTAAAAGCAACCTCAATGCCCTCAATGTCGTTGGCCCTGAATAACTCCCTGATTGCCTCGGCCGTCTTCTGCTCGGCGATATGCCACCGGATGGAGGCCCCCGTGCCATGAGAAGCCCTGAGCTGTCGCCGAGCCTGCTCAACAAGGGCCTTCGCTCCTGACTTCTCGAACCATACCTTTGGCCGCAGGTCGTCGAGGAACTTGTTGGCATAGCCCGGCCCCTTCGCCTCCAGCAGTACGCCGTTTTCGAATCCATCGAACTTCACGCCTCCGCTGTTCCTGCCCACACCGCCGATCCAATATGCATCGTCCGCCGAGTGTCTCGTGATCTGTTCCTGGTAGTGACGCGCACGCGGGGACATCGATTCCTGTGCCAATCCCCACTGCCCCGGCCCGTCAGCAGGTGCCGGTCCCTGCGTCGCCATGTTGGCGCGGTGGAGGATGATTGCCGCTCCGGGGCCGCCGCTGAGCCCCGAGGCGGCCTGTCCCACCGGCACGGCGATGCGTTCAATGACCAGCGCTCCCTCGGCCGAGAGCGACAGTACCGGCACGGTGGCTTCGGCACCGGCCATCAGTCCCCGCAGCGTTCGCGTCGTGGCCGAAGCCGCACCCCAGGTCGCGATGAGGTTCGTCGTCAGCCTGGCGACGGTCTTCATCTGCTCACCTGCCGTCATGTACCGGAAGCGCTCCCAGTATTCGGGCGAGGAGGCAATGAGGGCCGCCACTCCCGCCGGGAGGTTGCGCAGCGCCGTGATGCTGTCCACCGGATGCGTCAAGAGTTGGCCCAGAGCGTGGTACAGCTCGACGAACACCTCCTCCGCTCCGTCCAGCGTGCGGCTGATGACATCCGCGTCGTCGTACACCTCCACGAACACCGCGCTGTCCACCGGCTCCAGCCGCTCGTTCGCGAGCCGGAAGACGGAGCCGTTGCTCACGTAGAAGCGCCCCAGCTCGAAGAGGCCCGCACGAAACACGCCGTCCCTCCACTCCACCGGGGCCACCCGCTGCTGCGTGCGTCCGTTGCGCGCCCACGCCAGGTAGCCGTCGGGCCGCAGCACCGCGACACGCGCGAAGCGCTCCACCCGGCGCAGCAGCGCCTCGCGCGACACCTCGCCGTCCTCCAGCACCTCGCGCATCAGGTGGGCCGCAGCCATGCGCGCGGGGAAGTTGCCCAGCGTCACGGGCTTCTGGAGCAGCAGCGCCAGCACCCGGGCCGCTTCCTCCGGCGTGAGCGGGTTGACGCGAGGGGGCAGGTCCTCGGTGGGGTCCAGACCCGCGTACACCAGCAGCTTCTCGAAGGAGTCCACCTCCAGCAGGCCGGCTTCCGCCGCGAGCACGCCCATGTCGCCCACGTCCACCGCCGTGCCCGCTGGCATTCGCACCGAACGGCGACGGCGCAGCCGCTCGTCTTCACCTGCCAGCGGTTGCAACCCACCCGAGCCGCGCTGCAACGTGGTGGCGCGGGGCACATGCGACGCCGGCTCCAATGGGCCGCCCGAGCCGCGCAGCGGCGCCAGCGTGGCGCACCCGGCGCAAAGCCACGCGGCGGCCGCCATGGCCAGCCACCTCCCCAGCAGCTCAGCGCGCATGGTCCACCCCCAAGCCCACGGATGCGAAGGCCCCCGGCCGCAGTGCCCCGTCCACCGTGGGGAACAGCAACGTGCCGCCCTGTCCGGTGGCGTAGAGCCTCCCCCCAGTGAAGCGCCAGCGCGCCTCAGCTGAAACCAGGTAGCGCGCACCGGGCTGGCCCAGGCCCACCACGAGCCCCTTCACGCCCAGCTCGACGTTGCGGTGGGCGAGCTGCACCGCGAGCCGTCCGTCCACATCCACGCGCCCCCAGCCAAATGCCTCCGCGCCCAGCGAGAGCCGCAGGTGACGTTGCGGTACGTCGCCCAGCCACACCTCATCCCAGCCCACCACCGCCTCCCCGTAGACAGAGAAGCCACCTGGGAAGGGCGACTCAGCGAGCGGCACACCCTCGGAGCCCGCGGCCTGGAAGCGCGCCAGCTCGTAGTCCGGGCCGAAGTACCCCTGCCGGAAGCCGCCGTGCTGCCTGCGCACCTCCAGCCGCGCCAGCACGTCCAGCGTGGGGGTGACCGCATCCGCGCCAAGACCCGCCACTGCGCCCCATGCTCCGCCCGCGCCCGGCCGTCCACCCCAGCCCGCCAGCACGTGCAGTTCGAAGCCGCGCCGCACCAGCACCACCGCCGTCGCGTCCAGGTGCGCCAGCGTCATCGACGGCGCTCGTCCTCCAGCCCGGCCCCAGTCATGCACGGCGGAGAGCGCCAACGTGTAGCGCCCCTTCTGGCGAGGCGGGCCGAAGAGGACGTGCTGCACGTCCAGCTCGACTTCCGCGCCCACGAGGCGAGCCCCCAGCACATCCGACGCGAACGCCTCCACGTAGAGCGGCGCCAGCTTCGCGGTGAGGAGCGCGCCCGCCGGGTGGTAGTCGGGATTGCTCCGGTTGGAGTAGCGTCGCACGAGGTGGCCGGAGAGCAGGTGGAAGCCCTCCAGAGGCCCCATCCACAGTGCCACGGAGGACGCGTCACTGCCCAGCTTGAGGGCGCGCACGAGCTGGCCCCAGTCCGAGAGGCTGTCCCAGTCCTCGCGCCGCATGAGCCCCGCGCCCCCGCCGCCGCCCCACAGCCGCAGCCGCACGGGTGCGCCCACGCTGACGCCGAAGCCCGGGCCTCCATCGAGAATGACGGTCGGCTCTACCTGCGCGAAGCCCTCCCCCTCACCCGCCCCCTCCCGGGGAAGCAGCGCTAGCGTCGCCGTCTCCAGGCGCGTCAGGACGTGCCACGGCCGGGGCTGAGAAGCCAGAGCAGGTGCCGCGCCATCCTCCGTGGAAGGCTCGGCGGCTCCTCCCAGCCCCGGCCAGAGCCACAGCAACAGAACCCCCACCCACCGGCGTCTCCCCATCGCTCGCGCCTCCTGGATGTGCTCCCAAGCGGGAAGTGGAACCAGGTAATACCTGCCCAGTCCGACAGATACGCCGGAACGGCAGCATGTGCGCAGCGGCCTGTGGAAAACAAAGAAGCCCCCGAGTCGTACGACTCGGAGGCTTGCTTCGGAGTGTCTGGCTCGGGATGCCGACGGGCCGGGGGGACGCCCGTGGTCATCCGTGTCCTTTCGGCAGGCGTGCGTGAGCCGCACTGGCGCCCGCCAGTACCGTGTTCGGCCCATTTGATTGGACCCGGAGAGACACGGTGGCGCGACGAGCTGTAGCGGCTGAAGAGGTCGAGGAGTTGCGAGGGCGCATTGAGCAGTGGCGGCTGACTCGCCCCCGGCAGGGGCAGATGCCGGAGGAACTGTGGGAGGCGGCGGTCTGGGCAGCGCGGCGCTACGGCGTGTCCCATGTCGCGCGCGCGTTGGGCGTGGGCCATGCCGCGCTGAAGGCCCGGACGCTGGCCGCGCCCCCTCGGGGCAGCAAGGCCCGCGCGGTGGAGAAGTGCGACGGGTTCGTCGAGGTGAGCGGGGCGCAGCTGCTGGCGCCCGTCCCCGCCTCCAAGTCGGGAGGGCGGAGTGGCCTGGTGCTGCCCGGCGTCGTCAACGCTCCTGTCGACCACCACCCCTCACCGCGGGTGCTCGGCATCCCCGGAATGCCTGCTCGGCATCCCCGGAATCGGTGCTCGACATGCCCGGAATGCCTGCTCGGCATCCCCGGAATCGCCGCTCACCTTGGCCCGGAAAACGCAAGTGCGGCGAGGACGCTCGTGGGACGCAGCGCGGTCATGAAGCCTCGGGGGAAGGGACGCATGGAGCCCCGCGAGCCTCGCCCATGGGGCAGGGGCCGACAAGCGCGCTCAGGGGGCTCGCCACCTCCCTGGGGCCGCGCTGGAGGCGTTGGCTTCCGCGCTCGGGGCTCGCCTGTTCCCCCGTGCCCGGCAGGACCCACGGGCCTCCATGGCTCCCTCCGTACCTGCTAGGTTGCGCCCCGGAGACGGCCCTCGGTTGAGATGTGACTCGCAGTGCTCCAATCCGGTGGCCCCGCCCTCAAGAGCGCACCGCGCGAGGCACGCCCCATGACGAGCGACATCCTCCATCCGGACACCCTGCTCCCCGGCGACACCGTGGGCCCCTTCAA
Source organism: Pyxidicoccus trucidator (assembly GCF_010894435.1). Lineage (NCBI taxonomy): Bacteria > Pseudomonadati > Myxococcota > Myxococcia > Myxococcales > Myxococcaceae > Pyxidicoccus > Pyxidicoccus trucidator. The sequence continues at coordinate 72,222 of NZ_JAAIXZ010000032.1, forward strand.
GATTCTGGATGTGCTGGGGGCTGGCGGGCCTGGCCGCGTCTTCAAGGTCGAGCAGGACATCAAGGTGTACGCGTTGAACTGGAGCGCTATCGTCTTGGGGTGACCTTCCTCTAGACAGGGGGCTCTCCTTGATCCGGAAAGCGTCCCATGGCAACCCGTCTGACCGTTGCGGTCCTGCTCCTCGCCCTGCTCAATGCGTGCGCCTCCCCGCGTGTCGTCCGCCTCGACACGGGGCAGGGCTCGCCCCTGGAGTACAGGCCGTCCTCCTCGAACAAGTCCGTGAAGGTGGACGAGGAGGCATTCGAGGAGGCGCTGGCGCGGCTGGTGCTGGAGGCGCCCCTGACGCTCCGTGCGCCTCAACAAGGTTTGCTGGTGCGCGCTTCCCACCCGGGGAACAGTGCTGACACCCGATGGCAGCGCCTGATGCGCAAGAGCTTCGGCGGCCTCTGCCGGGAGTTGAAGAGGGCCACCGACCGAGCCACGACGTGGATTGAGTTGGAGCAGGCCAGCCAGCGCTTCGCCAACCGGGTGGGGCCGGAGGTGGCGCGCGTCCTCGTCCTCGCGGTCACCGTGGTGGTGAGTCATGGCATGACTGGGGGCGCCGCGTGGCTGGCCTCACGCGTGCCGATGCTGCCCAGCTTCACGGAGGCCGCGATGGCCGGGGCCTCACGGGTAGGCCTCCGCCTGGAGAACGTGGGGCAGGTGAGTGCGGGTAGCCGTTGAAGGAAGCACCGTCGTCATCTCCCTGCCCGCCACGGCGGTCGCCATGACGGCCCAGGGCTTGAGAGGAGCCGCAGCGGGAGTCAGTCCTGCCGGCTTCAGGTCCTGGGGCTCGTTCGGCGGCCTCAAGAGTGCCTTGGGCTCAGCGGGCCAGGGGAAGCAGTGGCATCACATCGTCGAGCAGACGCCAGGCAACGTGGAGCGGTTCAGGCCCCATGCGCTTCACAACACAGAGAACGTCATCCCCCTGGAAGACGGAAGATCCTGAGGATCACCGGCTCGCGAGATCTCACCGTGAGGCAATGGCTGCGCACACAGTCTTACGAGGCCCAGCGCGCATTCGGGTTACAGGCCATTGAGAACATCCAGATCGGAGTCTGGTGATGAAGCTCGAAGAACTGGTTGAGCAATTCGCCCAGCACGTGCAGGCAGAGACAGAGGCTGGCTGGCAGGGAGACGCTCAAGCCGCGAACAGGCATGTCGATCAGTACCTCTCAGTCTTCGATGAACTTCGCGCCCTTGGAGATGCAGGACGCGATGCGCTAGCCGCTCTTTTCAAACATCCACGCATGGATGTCCGCGTTGCAGCGGCGGCGTTCCTGCTCCGCCATCGTACGGAAGAGGCCAGGTCAGTTCTGGAAGAGGCCGCGAAAGGCAAGGGATTGGTCCCCTTCGAGGCACAGCAGGCATTGAAGCGGTGGGAGGAAGGTACCTGGGCCTTGGACCCGGCATGACCCTGTGGGAGAGCCGGGTTCGTGGACAGGTTCCTCAGTACGGATAGAGCTCCGACGCCGCTTGCGCGTCGCAGGACGTCACCGCCGCCGCACACACGGTGGGGTCCGTGTACATGATGGAGTTGCAGTTGCCGTGGTGGAAGAAGCCGAGGCTGTGCCCGACTTCGTGGATGGCGACTGTCTTCGCGTAGTGCGCGCCCGAGTAGTACGTGTTGTTCAGCTGGAGGGTGCTCCGGGTCATGCAGCTGCCCGACCAGTTGTTCCCAGCGTACCCGTACCAGCCGGTGTAGCCGTAGAACGCCTCGTAGACCGTGACGTCGGAGGCGCCGCTGCCCCGCCAGTAGAGATACAGGCTGTTCGAGTAGCTCGTGTACATCCACGCGTTCATGGCGTCACCGACGGGCCAGCGCGTGCCCGTGTAGTCCGTGAAGGTGACGTTCGTGGGCTTCCGGCACCACTTGTAGCCGAAGCGGGCAAGCCCGCACCAACTCTGGGCCGTCGGACCCCCGTGCGGCGCCTGCTCCACCCTGCGCACCGGGCGCGACTCGGGGCTCACGTACGCGACAGTCCGTGCGCGGGCCTCGACCTGGGCGAGCAGCGAGTCGACCGGCTGGCCCACGTGCGCTCCCACCGCGGTGGCGTGACGCGACTCGCTCGCGCCCTGGACGAGGCCGCCCTGCACCAGGACTCGACCCCTCGGGCCGCCAGTCACCGCGTAGAGGCCCGTCATGGAGCTCGCGGCCAGGGGCTTCGTGCCTCCCTGCGGCGTGAGGAAGAGGACCGACTGCTCGCCCACCTTCGGCAGCGGGCTGTCCTCCGGCGCGAGCGTGCAGCCGTCGGCGAGCAGGCCGCCGGGGAACACCACGTCCACGGTGGTGCCCTGCGCGAGCGCGCCGCCCGAGGCGCTCTTGAGCCCCTGCGAGGAGCGCGCGAGGTCGCCAATCCTCACGGTTGCGATTGTCACGGGAAGGTCGTTGTAGACGCCGCTCGCCTCGCCAGAGGGTTGCCCCTCCAGCTTGGACTGCGCCCAGGCGCGGATGACGTCGAAGCGCGTGGACTCCACCTGGCCGTGGATGACCAGGGCGGAGTGGTCCGTCAGCTCATCGACGGAGTCCTCTTCGAGAATCCAGTCGACCATGAGCGTGTGGGCCGTTCCCTCGGCGTGCGCGTCGGCGGGCACCGGCGTCCCGGGCACCCACGCCGTCACCTCCGCGTCCGCCGGGGGGACGGGGAGCGCTTCGTCGCCACCGGTCTTCGCACAGCCCACCACACCCAGGAGCGCCAACGGCACGACCCAGGAACGCGCATAGCTCTTCGTCATGAATGTCTCCGAGGGGGAACACCGCGGTACTTCCCCTTGGACGAGAAATGGGGAATTTCGTCCCACCCGGCGAAGCACGATTTCGAGGTCCGTCAGTCCGTCATGAGTTGACGCAGGCTGACGTCGAGCTGGCTGGACACGAGGCGCAGCATGCTGTCCAGCTCGTCGGGGGTGAGGCCCAGCCGCGCCGTCAGCTCCTCGCGGGTGAGCGCCAGCAGCCGCTCGCGGGCGCGGGCAATCCAGCGCGCGACGGTGGAGCGGGGCGCCTGGTAGGTGGCGCCCACCGAGTCCATGGACAGGCCGTGCACGTGGTGCAGCCGCAGCAGGTTGCGCTCGCGGGACTCCAGCCGGCCCAGCGCGGCGCGGAAGGCCACGCGGAAGTCCTCCTGGTGCCGCTCGCGGATGAAGGCCAGCTCGGGGTCCGCGCCCAGCCGCTCCGCCAGCTCCGCCGGGGCCTGCCCCACGGGCTGCTCGCGCGGCGCGGCGCGCTGCTGGTCGATGTGGAGCCGCAGCGCCACCGCCCGCACCCACTGTCCCAGCGGACCGCGCCCGGAATACGAGGCCAGCTTCGGCGGCGCCCCGTCCACCGGGACGAGCAGCCGCTGGCTCAGCACCTGCCGCAGCTCGTCCACGAGGGAGGGTGACTCGCGTGGCAGCCACGTGCCCACCTGCGACAGCACGTGCGCGTCGAGCGCCTCGAGCGCCCGCGCGTCCCCCCGCGCGCAGGCGAAGGCGAGGAAGAGCTCCCCCGCGCGCAGGCTCGCGAGCACCTCGCCGGCCTCGCCCGTGGCGGGAAGCCGCTCGGCCACGTGCGCCAGGAAGGCCCCCGCGTCCATGTCCACCCGAGGCCACGCCTCGCGCGCCTGTCGCACCAGGCCCGCGAGTGCTTCCTCCAGGCCCGCATGCGCCCGCAACGTCGGGACGAGCGCGCGCGGCGCCCGCGACAGGAAGGACTCGGTCTGCTCGGACGCCACGAAGCACCTCCACCGATGAGCCCGCCCACGCTGGCGGGAGTGAGACACGGCGCTGCGGCTCAGGAGGGGCCGTGCGCGGACAGCCAGGCCTGTACCTCGCGCGCACGGGGCGCGTAGACGGGCGCGCCGCTGGCATAGGCCTCGAGGGCCTCCCGCGCCAGGGCGAGCGCCCGGGGCCGCTCCCCGCGCGACGGCCAGAGGACGCGGGCGAGCGCGAAGAGCGCCCGGGCCCGCTCGGGCGGAGCCAGCTCCACCTTCGCGGAGAGCGCCACCGCCCGCTCCAGTGGCTCGCGGGCCTCGCGCAACTGGCCGTCCTCCACCAGCGCCTCGCCCAGCAGCCCGAGCGTCTGCGCCACCCGGGGGTGCTCCGGCCCGAGCGCCTGCTCGCGCACCTCCAGCGCCCGCCGCAGGTGGACGAGCGCCGGGCCCACCCTGCGCAAGCGCAGCTCCACGTGCCCCAGGCTGTACAGCGCGCTGGCCACCTTCGGGTGGCTGGAGCCGAGCGTCGTCTCCCACAGCGCGTGTGCCGCCTCGAAGTGGGCGCGCGCCTCCTTCAGGCGGCCCGCATCCATCGCCACCCAGCCCAGGTTGTTGCGCGACAGGGCCACGTCCGGGTGCCGGGGGCCGAGCTGCGCCTCCTGGAGCGTGAGCGCCTCGCGGTAGGCCGCCTCCGCCTGGACGAGCTGTCCCAGGTCCATCCGGGCATTGCCCAGGCTCAGCAGCACGTTGGCCACCCGCAACCGCCCCGCGTCCCCTTGCCTGCGCAGGCTCGCCAGGGCTCGCTCATAGTGGGGCAGCGCCTGTGCGAGCTGGCCCTGCCGCGAGAGCGCGTCGCCGAGGTTCACCCGTATCATGCTGGTGCTGGCGTGCTCCGCCCCGAGGTGGCGCTCGCCCAGCGCGAGGGCTTCGCCGTAGCGCGCCACCGCCTCGGCCACCTTGCCCTGGAGCCGCAGCGCGGTGGCCACGTTGTTGAGGTGCGCGGCGCGCAGCGGGTGCTCGAGGCCGTACACCGCCTCCACCAGCGCCAGGGCGCGCGCATGGTGCTGCTCCGCCTCGGCGTAGCGTCCCAGCGCGTTGAGCGCCTGGCCCATGCCGATGAGCACGTCGGCGAGCGCCACGTCGCGCGGCCCGCGCGCCTGCTCCAGCAGCGCGAGGGACTGACTGGACTCGGCGAGCGCCCGCGCGTACTCGCCCTGCCGGTAGCTGAGGCTGCCGAGGACGCGGTGCAGCTCCGCGGCCACCTCCAGGGAGGCCTCGGACCCCAGCCGCTCCACGGCCGCTTCCGCCATGCGCGCGGTGCGCTCGGCCTCCTTCGCCAGGCCCAGGCCCTCGGCTTCCGTGTAGAGGAGGCGGTTCCACGCGTGCGCGGCCGTCTCGTCGTCGTGCCCGGCCTCCGCGACGCGCACCGCCTCTTCCAGCACCTCGCGCGCCGACGCGAAGCTCCCGGCGGTGCCTCTCAGCTCGCCCAGCAGCAGCAGCGCTCGCGCCAGCGTGGGCCGGTGCTCCAGCCCCCGCAGTTCCTCCACCACCGCCTCCAGTGGGGGCAGTGCTCGCGCATGGAAGCCGGCGGCACCCTGCACGCGCAGGCCGTCCAGCTCCTGGCCCAGCGCCGCCAGCCGCCCCCGGGCCTCCGGGGCCTGGGGCAGCGGCTCCACGCGGGCGAGCGCGTCGCGGTCCGCGCACGCGGCCAGGGAGGGGAGCTGCCGCGCGGCCTCGGGCGCCCGGGTGAGCGCCTCCTGCTCGCCCGTCGCCAGCAGCTCCACCAGGACACGCAGCGCCTGGCGGCGGCCATCCAGGCACGCGGCGCGCAGGTCCATCAGCCGCTCGGACTGCGCGTGCCGCACGCGCGTGTCCTCGCAGGACTGGCGCTCCTGGGCCACCAGCGCCTGGGCATAGGCGTCCAGCGCGCGCGCGGTGGACTCGAAGGCGTCCCCGGGCGACGGCAGCGCGCCCTGCCGGAAGCGCTGTTCCAACCGGGCCCGGTGCGCCGCGTCCCAGGTGCCCTCCAGCCGGGCCTCCAGGCCGGTGCACATCCGCGCGGTGTTACCTCGGGCCAGCGCGAAGCCCACCGCGGCGCTGGCAGACACGCCCAGGGCCAGCGCCGCGGCTGCCTGGCGCCAGCGGCGCGCGCGCGGGGCGGACTCGAGCCGGGACAGCAGTGCGTCCAGGGAGGGGTGGCGCGCGGCCGGCTCCGTGGCCAGGCCGCGCAGCACGGCGTCGCGCACGGCGCGGGGCACTCGCGAGCCTCGCGGCGGCGGCGTCACCCGCCCGTCGCGCAGGGCCTGGAGGCGCGCTCCCGCCGTGTCACCCGCGAAGGGCCGCTGGCCGAAGAGGGCCTCGTACAGCGCGACGCAGAAGCTGAACTGGTCGCCGCGTGCGTCCGCGCGCTGGCCCCGCCACTGCTCCGGGGACATGTACGCGGGGGTTCCCTGCCGTACGCCAGCGAGGGTGTCGCCTTCCCCTGGTGGGGCCTCCGGGGTGGGGCCGTGCTCCGTCCCCGGCTCGGCGGGGGCCAGGCGCGCGAGGCCGAAGTCGGTGACTCGCACCTGGCCGTCGTCTCCCAGCAGCACGTTGTCCGGCTTGAAGTCGCGGTGCACCAGCCCCACCGCGTGCGCCGCCGCCAGCCCCTGGCCCGCCTGGAGGAAGCGCGCGAGCACCTCGCGCCACGGCCTCGGCGCTTCCGCCAGCCAGTGGCGCAGCGTCCGCCCCCGCACCAGCTCCATGGCGAGGAAGACGGTGTCGCCGTCCAAGCCCACGTCATGGACGGTGACGACGTTGGGGTGGGAGAGCCGGGCCAGCGCCTGGGCCTCACGCACCAGCCTCCCGCGCGCCTCCGCGTCCGTTACCGCGCCGGGCTTGAGCAGCTTGAGCGCCACCTCCCGGTCCAGGTCCGGGTCATACGCGGCGAAGACCACCCCCATGCCGCCCTCGCCCACGCGGCGCAGCAGCACGTAGCGCCCCACGCGCGCTCCCGCCTGGGGAGGCGCGTCCGGCCCGGGTGGCGACAGGGACTCCTCGGCCAGGGCTCCCTGTCCCTTGAGTCCCGCCACCACCGCGCTGCACTCCGCGCACCGGTCCAGGTGGGCCTCGAGCCGGGCCACGGCTTCCGCGGACATGTGCCCCTGCTCCCACTCCAGCAGCTCGTTCTCGTCAGGACACGGGGGCATGGAAACAAGCCTGGGAGCGCATCGTCCGAGGAAGATACTTCAGCGGAAGACCTCGCTGATATGCGGGGCGCCCTTGACCCCTACGCCCACGCGCGGCAGGTGGAGGAGCCCGCAGGGGAGACCTCGGACCTCGGGCTTCAATCACGACTGTTCGTGGGGTGACAGTCCGGTCACGCCTCGAAGGGTCTACAGGACGGGCTTTGCCGCGGGGCTCCCGGTCGTGGGGGTTTCCTTCGGGGGACGGGGCGCTTCGGGAGGCGCCTTCTTCTCGTCCACCGACCCGGCGACCCGCTTCACGACGCCGAGGAAGAACGGCTCGGAGAAGCCCGCGAGGAAGCCGAAGACGGTGTGGTGCTGCCACGTGAGGGAATCCACTTCGAGGTTCGCCACCTGGATGAGACCACTCGTCAGCACGGCGAAGAGCAGCATCGCGGCGGTCGCGCCAACGAACGGCTGCGCGGTCAGCACGGGCCAGAAGGCGCGGAGCTGCCGGATGCCCAGGACTTCGTCCCGCAGCGTGTAGACGCCTCCCAGGACCGACCCCAGGGCTCCGGCCGCCATCGCCGTCAGGAGAAAGGTGTTCACGGCGCCGACAAAGGGATTCCCCTCCCAGAGTGTCATCACTCCAGCCAGGGCGAGCACCCCGCCGAGCACGGCCGTCACCGCGAAGAAGTAGTTCGCGCGGAGCTGAGCATTCGCGCGGTCATGTCGCCAGGAGTCCATCCTCTGCTGGTAGAGCGTGGCGAGCCGGTCGATGACCGCCTCACGCCAGCTCTCTGAGAGTGCCTGGTCCGTCTTTTCGGCCGCCGCGCGCTGCTCTCGGAACTCCTTCAGCGACGCTTCCCCTTCGAGCAGCGAGGACAGGTGCGCGTCCGGCGCGAAGTAGAGCAAGGTGATCTTCAAGTCCTCGGCGGCATCCCAGGCCGCGTCGCGGCCCAGCTTGTCGGTGATGCGTCGGAGGACGGAGGCGAGCGCCTGGACTGGCAGTGGCGGCCTGGTCACGGCGGCTCCGAGCTCCCGATACACCCGGAGCTCGACGAGGCGCGAGGAGATCCGTGAGAACGCCTTCACGAGCTCCGGGTCCTTCTTCTTGACCCACGGCACCTTCCAGGGATTGGCGAGGAAGGCGTTCACCGTCCCCTCCGTCTCCTCGAGCTTGCGGGCCAGGTCGTCCGTGTTGCTGACCGAGGACGGCGCACCGGGGATTGGCTCCATGGCAAGTCTCCGACAAGCAGACAGACACGCTCTGCCTCGGGAGTCTATCAGTGGCAGCCCGGCTGGCCGCTCGTCGTGCCCACCGCGCGGTAGATGAGCACCGCCGCCGCGAGCAGTGGCACCGCCCGTTGAAGCAGGAAGGACACGGCTTTCGGCCGGTGCTTCCACAGCCCCGCCTGGAGCTGTGCGCCCAGCAGCGCGGGCAGCCCACCCAGCGCGAAGGCTCCGAGCAGCAGCGCTCCGCCCGCGAACGAGCCGCTTGCCAGCGCCGCCGCGAACACGCCGTACAGCAGGCCGCAGGGCAGCAGCGGTGTTACCGCACCCATTGCGCCCGCTCGGCCCGTCCACGAAAAGTTTGCGCCCCAGCGCGCGATAGACTTCGCGACGTGCGCGAGGCCCGGTAGCGGGCGGAGCCGCTTGCCTACCTCCAGCGCCGAGGCCACCAGCGCCGCCGCCATCAGCCAGGGTAGATAGGGGCGCGTGGAGACCGACAGCACCTGCGTCACGCCTCCTCCGAGCGCTCCGAGGGCTCCTCCCATGAGGGTGTACGCCGCCACTCGCGCCCCTTGATAGGCGAGCACCGCGCGTCGCCGCTCGGGGCCCGGCACGGCGGGCAGCCCCGCGCAGGCGAGCGGCCCGCACATGAGGAGGCAGTGCACGCTCCCCGTCAGCCCCACCGTCAGCGCACCGAGTGCGCCGGCCACCACGGCGGGTGAGGACGGAAGCGCGGCGAGGAGGAGCGTTTCGAGCGGCATGGCCCCGCGCTTCGCAACAGGCATGCCGTTCGCAAGGTGACACCGTGCATGCCTGCCTCCCCGCATACGGTGCACGCGCCGGACTCCTGCCTCCACTGCGGCAGCTCCGTGCCCGTGGGCGCCGTGGCTCGCGGCTTCTGCTGCGCGGGCTGCGAGGCCGTGTATGGGCTGCTGCGGGAGCAGGGGCTCACCCGCTACTACCAGCTCACCCAGGGCAAGGACGCCCCCGCACCGGAGCCGCGCAAGGACCGCGGCTTCGCGTGGCTGGAGCCCCTGGTGGCTCGCGCCGAGGCCACTCCGGGCCCGGTGTGCGCGCTGGAGCTGGACGTGCAGGGCATCCACTGCGCTGCCTGCGTCTGGCTGATGAACGAGCTGTTCCGAAGGCAGCAGGGCGGCGCGGGACTCACCGTGGACCCCGCCCTGGGCAAGGTGCACATGCAGTGGCGGCGCGGCGCCTTCGACGTGGGCGGCTTCCTGCGCTCGGTGGAGGGCTTCGGCTACCTGTTCGGCCCCAGCCGCAAGTACCCCGAGGCCGCCAGCCTGGACCTGCCCATCCGCCTGGGCATCTGCGCCGCCCTGGCGATGAATGTGATGCTGTTCTCCATCAGCTTCTATGTCGGGCTCACCCCCGACGACGCTGAGGTGTTCCGCCTGTTCACGCGGCTGAGCCTGGCGCTGTCCACCGGCGTCGTCCTGGTCGGCGGCTGGCCCTTCTTCCGCTCCGCCGTGCAGGGACTGCGGCGCGGCGTGCCGCACCTGGACCTGCCCATTGCCCTGGGCATCCTTCTCGTATTCGGCACCTCGCTGGTTCAGGCCCGGGGTGGGCGCGGCGACCTGGCGTACTTCGACACCCTCAACACCTTCGTCACCCTGATGCTGGTGGGGCGCTGGCTCCAGCAGCGCGTGCTGGAGCGCAACCGCCGCTTCCTCCTGGATGATGACGGCGCTGATGGACTCTTCGTCCGGCGGGAGGAGGGCGCGCGGCTCGCCACCGTGCGCGCCTCTGAAGTACGTGAGGGGGAGGTGCTGGTGATTGCCCCGGGCGACCTCGTGCCCGTGGACGCGGTGCTGCTCGACTCGGATGCTCGGGTCTCCACCGATTGGATTACCGGCGAGCCCGGGGAGCGCTCGGTGGCCGTGGGCGGTGAGCTGCCTGCTGGCGCGTTCAATGCCGGGCGGGAGGCGGTGCGCGTGCGGGCGGCGCAGGCCTTCACGGACTCGCCGCTGGTGGCGCTGCTGCGGCGGGCGCCTCCGGGGGCGGGTGGCGCCGCGGTTCATACGCGGTTCTGGGAGAAGGTGTCGCGCCGCTGGGTCGTCACCGTGCTGGGCGTGTCAGCGCTGGGGCTCGCGCTGTGGTGGCCCGCCGGGCCCGACAAGGCGCTGGAGGTGGCGGTGGCGCTGCTGGTGGTGACGTGCCCCTGCGCCATCGGGATTGCCACGTCGCTGGCGTATGAGCTGGTGCAGGCACGGCTGCGGCGCGGTGGGTTCTTCGTCCGGAGCCCGGACCTGATGGACAGGCTGCCTCGCGTGCGGCAGGTGCTGTTCGACAAGACGGGCACGCTGACGCTGGGCCGGCTGGAGCTGGTGGACCGCGCTTCCGTGGAGGCGCTGGCGCCGGAGGCTCGCGACGTGGCCTTCGACCTGACGTCCCGGAGCAACCACCCGGCGAGCCGGTGTCTCAGCGCGGCGCTGGCTCGCGTGGGGGCGCGGTTTGCTCCGGAGGCTCGTGTGACGGAGCACCCGGGGCAGGGCGTGGAGCTCACCCGCGAGGGCGTGTGCTGGCGACTGGGGCGCGCTCCGTGGGCCTTGGCGGGGCAGGGCGTTGCTCCTCCGGTGTCGGGCCCCGTGCTGTCGCGGGAGGGCTTGCTCGTGGCGTCCTTCGCGCTGCGCGAGTCGGTGCGCTCGGATGCGCGACGTGAGGTGCAGGCGCTCCAGGCGGAGGGCCGGGCGGTGTGGCTCATCTCCGGAGATGCTCCAGCGCGCGTCCGGGAGCTGGCCGAGGCGCTGGGGATTCCCACCTCGCAGGCGCTGGGCGGCCAGCGGCCCGAGGACAAGGCCGCCACCGTGGCCTCGCTGGACTCGGCCGACACGCTGTACCTGGGCGACGGCGTCAATGACAGCCTCGCGTTCGAGCGGGCGCTGTGCGCGGGCACTCCCGCCATTGACCGGCCGGTGATGCCTGGCAAGAGCGACTTCTTCCTGCTGGGGGAGGGATTGGCTTCCATCCGCGAGGCGCTCCGGTTGTCGCTGCGGCTGCGTGCCGTGGTGCGCCGGCTGCTGGTGCTTGCCATTGGCTACAACGTCGTCGCCGTCACCGTGTGCCTGGCCGGGTGGATGACGCCGCTTCGCGCCGCCGTGGCCATGCCTGCCACCAGCCTGGCCACCGTGCTCTTCACCGTGTGGAGCCTGTCCTCCGCTCGCGAGCGCCCGGTGCCTCCAGCCACGCGGTTGCGGGAGGTGCCCGTATGAATGTCCTCGTCCTCCAGGTCTTCGTCAGCCTGATGCTCGTCGCCAGCTCGGTGCTGCTGTTCGCCTACAGCGTGCGCCACCGAGACCACGAGCACGCCGACCGGCTCTCCCTCTTCCCGCTCGAGGACGACAGCGCGCAGTCGCCCGCCGAGCCTCCGCCTTCCGCTTCCCAGGAGTGATTCCGTGCAACAGCAGCGAATCATCTACGACGACACCACCGTCCGCCGCTTCATCATGGCGTCAGTCGTGTTCGGCATCGTGGGCATGGCCGTCGGGGCGCTGGTGGCCAGCCAGCTCGCGTGGTGGCAGGCCAACCTGGGCATCCCCTACACCACCTACTCGCGCCTCCGCCCGCTCCACACCAACGCCGTCATCTTCGCCTTCGTCGGCAACATGATGTTCGCCGGCATCTACTACTCCACCCAGCGCCTGCTGAAGACTCGCATGGCGTCGGACGTGCTCTCCCAAATCCACTTCTGGGGCTGGCAGCTCATCATCGTCGCCGCCGCAGTCACGCTGCCGCTGGGCATCACCACCTCCAAGGAGTACGCCGAGCTGGAGTGGCCGATTGATTTGGCGATTACGGTCATCTGGGTCGTCTTCGCCATCAACTTCTTCTGGACCCTGAAGAAGCGGAACGAGAAGAACCTCTACGTCGCCATCTGGTTCTACATCGCCACCATCGTCACCGTGGCGGTGCTCCACATCGTCAACAGCCTGGCCCTGCCGTTCTCTCCGCTGAAGAGCTACTCCGTCTACGCGGGCGTGCAGGACGCGCTGGTGCAGTGGTGGTACGGCCACAACGCCGTCGCCTTCTTCCTCACCACGCCCATCCTGGGCATCATGTACTACTTCCTGCCCAAGGCGGCGGAGCGGCCCGTCTACTCGTACCGGCTCTCCATCATCCACTTCTGGGCCCTCGTCTTCATCTACATCTGGGCCGGCCCGCACCACCTGCTCTACACCGCGCTGCCCGACTGGGCGCAGTCGCTGGGCATGATTTTCAGCGTCATGCTCTGGGCCCCGTCGTGGGGCGGCATGCTCAACGGCCTGCTCACCCTCAAGGGCGCGTGGCACAAGCTGCGCGAGGACCCCGTCCTCAAGTTCCTCATCGCCGGCGTCACCTTCTACGGCATGGCCACCTTCGAGGGGCCGCTGCTGTCCATCAAGTCCGTGAGCGCGCTGGGCCACTACACCGACTGGATTGTCGGCCACGTGCACAGCGGGGCGCTCGGCTGGAACGGCTTCATGGCCGCCGGCATGTTCTACTGGCTCGTGCCCAGGCTGTACGGGACGAAGCTGCACTCCTCCAAGGCGGCGGACGTCCACTTCTGGCTCGGGACGGTGGGCATCCTCCTCTACATGGTCTCCATGTGGATCAGCGGCGTCACCCAGGGGCTGATGTGGCAGGCCACCAACCCCGACGGCACGCTGCTCTACCCGAACTTCGTGGAGACACTGCTCGCCATCCGCCCCATGTACATCGTCCGCTTCGTCGGCGGCTCCATGTACCTGGTGGGCTTCATCCTGATGGCGTGGAACCTGTGGAAGACGGCCCGCGCCGGCCAGCCCGTCAATGGCGAGGCCACCGTGGTGGTGGAGTCGCCCGCCCCCGTGCCCGCCGGAGCCCCCGTGCCCGGCTGGGTGCAGGTCGTCACAGGGCGCCCGCTGGTGTTCGCCATCGCCATTCTGGCCGCGACGATGTTCCTGGGCTGGGCGAAGCCCGTGCGCGCGCTGGTGCTGATGGGCGCCATCATCGCCCTGGGTGAGTTCGCCTGGATTGTCACCCGGCGCGAGCGCGCCGCGGGCAAGCCGTCCTGGTTCGGGCTCATCGAGGGCCGGCCCCTGGCCTTCACCGTGCTGACGCTGGTGGCCGTGCTCATCGGCGGCGTCGCGGAGCTGCTGCCCACCATCATGATCAAGCAGGCCGTGCCCGCCCACGGCGTGGCACAGCAGCCGTACTCGGCGCTGGAGCTGCAAGGGCGGGACCTGTACGTGCGCGAGGGCTGCTACACGTGCCACTCGCAGATGATTCGCCCCTTCGTGGCGGAGACGCAGCGCTACGGCGACGTGTCCCGCGCGGAGGAGTTCATCTACGACCACCCCTTCCAGTGGGGGAGCAAGCGCACCGGCCCGGACCTGCACCGGCTGGGCGGCAAGTACCCGAACCTCTGGCACTACACGCACATGATGGACCCGCGCGCCACCAGCCCCGGCTCCAACATGCCGCCGTACCCGTGGCTGGCGGAGCGCCGGCTCAAGACGAAGGAGGCGCCGAAGAAGCTGGCGCTGATGCAGAAGCTGGGCGTGCCGTACTCCAACGCGGACGTCGACGCGGCTGAGGCTCGGCAGAAGGTCCAGGCCGAGGCCATCACCGCTGACCTGGCCACGCAGGGGGTGAAGGTGGCGTGGGACTCGGAGATGGTGGCCCTCATTGCCTACCTGCAGCGCCTGGGCCGTGGGCCGCAAGACGCCCCCGCCGAGCCGGGCGGGCCGCCCACCGCCGCCGTCAATGGCAGCCATGGAGGGAGCCGCTGATGTACAAGCAATTCTATTCGGGGATGGATTTGACCGAGCTGCCGCTCTTCGCGCTCGTCCTGTTCATCATGGTGTTCCTCGGCGTCTGCGCCTGGGTGTTCGGCGTGCGGCGCGGCAAGGACTTCGACGCGCTCGCGAACATGCCGCTGGCGGAGCGGGAGGGCGGCCATGAGTGACAAGGCGCCGCTGCACTACATCTATGACGGCATCGAGGAGCACGACAACAACCTGCCCAACTGGTGGTTGTTCCTCCTCTGGACGACGCTCATCTTCGCCGCGGGATATTGGTTCTGGTACCACGTGGCGGAGGTGTCCCCGGGGCAGCTCGGTGAGTACCGCGCCGAGGCCGCGGAGGTGGCGAAGCGCGCCGGGAGCAACAAGCCCGCGTCCGATGAGACCTTGCTCGCGCTGATGCAGGACCCGACGACGGTGGGCGGCGGCAAGGCCGTGTTCCAGACGAACTGCGCGTCCTGCCACGGTGCGCAGGGGCAGGGGCTCATCGGTCCCAACCTGACGGACCCGTTCTGGATGCACGGCGGCAAGCCGGTGGCGATTCACAAGGTGGTGGCCGAGGGCGTGGTGTCCAAGGGCATGCCCGCGTGGGAGCGCACCCTGGGTGCCGAGCGCGTCAAGGCCGTCACCGCGTATGTGCTGACGCTCAAGGGGACGAATGCGCCCAGCGGCAAGGAGCCGCAGGGTGAGCCCGAGCAGCCGTAGGTCCGGACGGGAAGAGGCGTGACATATGGGGACGGCTCCAGGGCAGGACAGCCCGCGCATCGAACAGCTCAGCTCCATCCGCGCGGATGGCTCGCGGTTGGCCATCCACCCGGCGGACGTGCGGGGACGGTTCATCACCCGGCGGCGCGTGGTGTTCGCGGTGCTGATTGCCATCTATGTGGCCTTGCCACTGGTGGAGGTGGGCGGCCACCCCGCCGTGCATCTGGATGTCGCGGCGCGCCGCTTCTACCTGTTCGGCGGCACCTATAACGCGCAGGACTTCTGGCGCGTCTTGTTCCTGCTCACCTCCGTGGGCTTCAGCCTGCTGTTCTTCACCGCCTGGCTGGGCCGCGTCTGGTGCGGCTGGGCGTGCCCACAGACTGTGTTCCTGGAGGGCGCTTATCGGCCGATTGAGCGGTTCTTCGATGGGCCTCGCGAGCGGCGGCTGAAGGTGGCGGGTTTGCCGTGGACCTTTGCTCGCGTGGGGCGGGCGGGGCTGAAGCACGGGGCGTACGCTGTCGTGTCGCTGCTCATCTCGCATGCGGCGCTGAGCTTGTTCGTGTCCGCGGGCGGGCTGGTGTCCATGGTGGCCGAGGGGCCTACCGTGTCGCCCGTGGCCTTCGGGTGGGCCATGGCTGTTACTGGCGCGCTGTACTTCAACTTCGCTTGGTTCCGCGAGCAGCTCTGCGTGGTGGTGTGCCCCTACGGGCGGCTCCAGTCCGTCATGCAGGACCGGAACTCCCTCATCATCGGCTACGACACGAAGCGGGGAGAGCCTCGGGGGCGGATGCTGAAGGTGAAGAGTGGCGAGGTGGCTCCTCCTCGCGGGGACTGCGTGGACTGTCGCAGGTGCGTGGTGGTGTGCCCCACGGGTATCGACATCCGCAATGGCTTGCAGATGGATTGTCTGGCTTGTGCGCAGTGCGTGGACGCGTGCGACGAGGTCATGGACAAGGTGGGGCGGCCTCGGGGGTTGATTCGTTATGACTCGCTGAATGGATTGGCGGGGGAGACGCGGCGTGTCTTTCGGCCCCGGTTGGTGCTGTATGGGGCGCTGATGGTGGCGGCCGTGGCGGGGCTGGTGCTGAGCCTCGTGGGGCGGGTGCCGTTCGAGGCCAACCTGCTGCGCTTCCAGGGGACTCCGTACCTCGTGGAGAACGGCACCGTGCGGAATCAGTTCGAGCTGCACCTGGTGAACAAGAACCCGGGCGAGACGACGTTCTCCATTCGCGTGGACAGCCCTGTGCCCGCGCAGGTGGTGGTGCCTCAGACGGAGGTTCGGTTGGCCTCCTTGGAGAGCTTCCGCGTGCCCTTGTTCATCACTGTTCCGTTGGACCGTGGCTCGGGGCCCTTTGTCTTTACCGTGGAGGTGGCGGACTCGGCTTCCGGGGAGGTGAAGCGGATGGAGGCGCGCTTCCTGGGGCCGGCGGGCGGGTGATTACGGAGCGGGTGCTGGATGGAGTCCGGGAGCAGCGGGTCTGGGCACTCCTCGATGCAGGCTCCGCTTCCCGGAGCTGCGCAACAGTCGGATATGATGCCTTTGGGGGACTTTTTGGGCGGGGCCCGCCAGCGAGCCGTCCGGCCGAGCTGACTCCGCAGCGTTGTTGCACCGCGCGCCACGTCGCTAGAATAGTGACAATGGCGGACCGCGTCATGCGCGGCGATTCGCCGCGCTAGAGCGCCGAACAGGTTCGTGGAACCTCAGGCCGCAAGCCGCCGCTTCTCGTCGATGCGGCGGTGGAGGGTCTCCAGGTTCTGGAGCGCGCAGAGCCTGCGAAGGTCGAAGGTGTTCTTCCGGGT
>NZ_JAAIXZ010000033.1:0-4800 GCF_010894435.1 Pyxidicoccus trucidator
TGGAGGCGAGCAGGGCCATGAAGAGGGTGGCGCCCTCCTTCTGGCTGAGGGCTTCCAGGGAGCGGCCGAGCTGGGGCGAGAGGCGGAAGCTGACCAGACCGCCACGGAAGGACTGGACGGGCGGGCGAGGGAAGTCGGTGGGCAGCTCCAGCGCATGAGGCGCGCCGGAGAGCTGCTGCTTCCACCAGGACACCTGCCTGTCGAGAGTGTCGCCATGCAGCCACGAGCGCTGCCAGACGGCGAAGTCGGCGTACTGCACGGGCAGCTCGGGCAGGGACGAAGGCCGGCCAGCGGAGAAGGCCTGGTAGAGGGCGCCAATCTCGGAGACGAGCACGCCCATGGACCAGCCGTCGGAGACGACGTGGTGCATGTTGAGCAGCAGCACGTGCTGCTGCTCGGCCAGGCGCAGGAGTGACGCGCGCAGCAGCGGGCCGCGGGTCAAATCGAAGGCGCGGACGGCATCCTGTTGCGCCAGCAGCCGGGCCCTGGCCTCGCGATCCTCGTTCGAGGACAGATCCAGAACCGGCAGGTCGAAGGGCGCGGGCGGAGAGATGAGCTGGACGGGAGTGCCGCCCTCGTCGCGGAAGGTGGTGCGCAGGGCCTCATGGCGGCGCACCAGCTCGGTGAAGGCGCGCCCCAGCGCAGCCACGTCCAGCATGCCGTCCAGCCGTAGGGCGGTGGGCATGTTGTACGAGGGCGAGCCGGGCTGGAGCTGATCCAGGAACCACAGGCGCTGCTGCGCGAAGGACAGCGGCAGCAGTCGATCCCGAGGGGCCGGGCGCAGCGGAGGCAGCTCCGCGTGGGTGCGGGTCTGCTCCACGCGCCGCGCAAGCTGCTCCAGCGTGGGCGCCTCGAAGAGGGCGCGGAGGGGCAGCTCGATGTTGAAGGCCGAGCGGATGCGAGCCACCACCTGGGTGGCCAGCAGCGAGTGGCCGCCCAGCTCGAAGAAGTGGTCGTGGATGCCCACACGCTCGACGCGCAGCACCTCGGCCCAGAGTGAGGCCAGCCGCTCCTCGGTGGGAGTTCGTGGCGCCACGTAGACACTGGCGGAGGCCAGCAGCGAGGCCTCCGGCGCGGGCAGCGCCTTGCGGTTCACCTTGCCGTTGGGCGTGAGGGGGAAGGCCTCCAGCGGCACGAGGGCGCCGGGCACCATGTACTCGGGCAGGTGCTCCTTGAGGAAGGCGCGCAGGGCGGACGGCTCGAGGGGCTGTGCCTGCGAGGTGAAGTAGCCCACCAGGCGCTGGTCGCCGGGCGAGTCCTCGCGCACGAGCACCAGGGCCTCGCGCACGTGGGGGTGCCGAGCGAGGGTGGCTTCGATTTCGCCCAGCTCGATACGGAAGCCGCGCAGCTTCACCTGGAAGTCGAGGCGGCCGAGGTAGTCAAGGGAGCCGTCGGCCCGCCAGCGCGCCTTGTCGCCGGTGCGGTACAGGCGGGCACCCGGAGCCGAGGAGAAGGGGTTGGGGACGAAGCGCTCCGCGGTGAGCGCGGGCTGCTCCATGTAGCCCCGCGCCAGGCCGTCGCCGCCAATGAACAGCTCTCCGGGTACACCGATGGGCACGGGCTGGCCGTGCGCGTCCAGGACATAGACGCGCGTGTGGGCCAGGGGCCTGCCAATGGGAAGAGAGGCGCCCTCTGCGTGCGAGGGCGCTGTCATGGAGTGGCTGGTCGCGAAGACGGTGCTCTCGGTCGGGCCGTAGCCGTTGACGACGGACGCAGGCAGCGCTTCCAGCACGCGGCGGACGTGCGGGGCGGAGACGACGTCGCCGCCCGTCAGCACCTGCTTCACCGTGCGCAGGCCCTCGAGGTTGCCCTCCACCATCTGGGTGAAGAGGCCGGAGGTGAGCCAGAGCGTCGTGACGCCGGACCGCTGGAGGGTGCGTCCCAGCTCTTCGAGCGAATGCGGCTGGGGCGGCATGACGACCAGCCTGGCGCCGTGCAGCAGCGCGCCCCACAGCTCCAGGGTGGAGGCATCGAAGGAGATGGGGGCGTTGAGGAGGAAGGTCTCCTCGGGCCCGAAGTGGGCGTAGTCGACGCCGAAGAAGGTGCGCAGCACCGCCCGGTGCGTCGTGCCCACGCCCTTGGGCCGGCCGGTGGAGCCGGAGGTGAAGTCGATATACGCGAGGCTGTCGGGCAGCGCGGCCGGGGGCGGCGCGTGCGCGGGCGCTTCTGCCAGGGAGGACTCCTCCAGCAGCACGGTGGACAGCCCTTCCGCGGGCAGCTTCGCCAGCAGCGCGCCGGTCGTGATGAGCACGCGCGGGCGCGCATCCTCCACCATGGCGGCGAGCCGCTCGCGCGGGTACGCGGGGTCCAGCGGGACGTAGGCCGCGCCGGCCTTGAGGATGCCCACCAGCGCTACCACCAGCTCCAGCGAGCGCTCCACGGCAATGGCCACGCGTGCGTCGGTGGACACGCCCAGGCTTCGCAGGTGGTGCGCGAGCCGGTTGGAGTGCGCGTCCAACTGGCGGTAGGTGAGCTTCGTGTCCTCGAACTCGACGGCGACCTTGTCGGGGTGGCGGGCCACCACCTGGGCGAAGACGTCGGGCAGGGTGGACTCGCGCGGGTAGTCCGTGCCGAGGGAGGTGTCGTTCCAGTGCACCAGCAGCTGCTGGCGCTCGGCCTCGGACAGCAGGGGCAGCGCGCTGACGGGCGTCTGCGGCGCGGTGACGGCGGCCTCCAACAGGGCACCCAGGTGGCGCACCATGCGGGCGGCGGTGGCCTGGGTGAAGAGGTCGGTGCTGAACTGAAGGCTGCCGCCGAAACCGTCGGCGGACTCGGCCAGGTTGAGGGTGAGCTCGAACTTGGCCGCGGCGGTGTCCTCGGCCTCGAACGGGCGCAGCGACAGGCCGGGAAGCGGCATGTCCTGCACGGGCGCGTTCTGCAGGGCGAAGAGCGCCTGGAACAATGCCGAGCGGCTCAGGTCGCGCACGGGCTGCAGTTCCTCGACGAGCTTCTCGAACGGAACGTCCTGGTGCTCGTAGGCACCGAGGGTGGCCTTGCGGACCTCGGCCAGTACCTCTTGGAAGGTGCGCTGTCCGTCGAAGTGGGTGCGCAGGACGAGGGTGTTGACGAAGAAGCCGATGAGGGCCTCGGTCTCCGCGTGGCGGCGGCCGGCGATGGGGGTGCCGACGACGACATCGTCCTGGCCGGAGTAGCGCGACAGCAGCAACTGGAAGGAGGCCAGCAGCAGCATGAAGGGCGTGGCGCCTTCGCGCTGTGCCAGGGCCTTGAGGGACTCGCTCAGCTCGCGCGACAGGCGCACGGGCACCGAGGCGCCGCGAGGCGAGAGAACGGGCGGACGCGGGAAGTCGGTGGGCAGCTCCAGGTGCGCGGGCGCTCCAGAGAGGTACTGCTTCCACCAGGACACCTGCTGCGCCAGCGCATCGCCGTGCAGCCACGAGCGCTGCCAGAGGGCGTAGTCCGCGTACTGCACGGGCAGCTCGGCCAGGGGCGAGGGCTGGCCGGAGGAGCAGGCCGCGTAGAGCATCCCCATCTCGCGTACCAGCACGCCCATGGACCAGCCGTCGGAGACGATGTGGTGCACGTTGAGCAGCAGCACGTGCTGCTGCTCGGACAGGCGCAGGAGCGAGGCGCGCAGCAGGGGACCGTGGGTCAGGTCGAAGGCGCGTCCGGCCTCTTCCATGGCCAGACGGCGTGCCTCGGCTTCGCGGTCCTCGCGCGAGGACAGGTCCACCATGGGCAGGTGGAAGGGCGCGGGTGGAGCGATGAGCTGGACGGGGGTGCCGCCTTCATCGCGGAAGTGGGTGCGCAGGGCTTCATGGCGACGCACCAGCTCGGTGAAGGCGCGCTCCATCGCGGCCACATCGAGTGCTCCGTCGAAACGGAGCGCGGTGGGCATGTTGTACTGGATGCCGCCGGGCTGGAGCTGGTCCAGGAACCACAGGCGTTGCTGGGCGAAGGACAGCGGCAGCGGCGCGTCCTTCCGGGGCATCGGACGCAGTGGGGGTAGCGAGGCGCCTTGAGCAGCCTGGTCGACGCGGGCGGCGAGCCCCTCCAGGGAGGAGGCCTCGAAGAGGGCGCGCAGGGGCAGCTCGACGTTGAACGCCGAGCGGATGCGGGCGACGAGCTGGGTGGCGAGCAGGGAGTGGCCGCCCAACTCGAAGAAGCTGTCCTGCAGGCCCACCTTGTCGACGCGCAGCACTTCGGCCCAGATGCTCGCCAGCGCTTGCTCGGTGGGAGTCCGCGGCGCCACGTAGGCGCGCAGCTCGGCGCGAGACTCCGGGGCAGGCAGGGCCTTGCGGTCCACCTTGGCGTTGGCCGTGAGCGGGAAGGAGTCCAGGCGCACCAGGGCGGAGGGCACCATGTACTCGGGCAGTCGCCCTTGCAGGTGCGCGCGCAGGGCGCCCAGATCCAGGGAGGCGTCGGCGGTGAGGTAGCCGACGAGACGCTTGTCGCCGGGCACGTCCTCACGAGCGAGGGCAACAGCCTCGCGCACGCCGGGGAAGGCGAGCAGGGCGGCCTCGACTTCGGCGAGCTCGATGCGGAAGCCGCGAATCTTCACCTGGAAGTCAGTGCGGCCGAGGAACTCGAGCACGCCGTCGTGGCGCCAGCGAGCCAGGTCGCCGGTGCGGTACATGCGCGCGCCGGGAGTGGGGCTGAAGGGGTTGGGGAGGAAGCGCTCGGCGGTGAGGTCGGGGCGGCGCACGTAGCCGCGGGCCAGGCCCTCGCCGCCGATGAAGAGCTCCCCGGGCACGCCAGCGGGCACCGGCTGGCCGTGCGGGTCGAGCAGGTACACCTGGGTGGCGGTGATGGGGGTGCCGATGGGAATGGAGGCGGGCACCT
>NZ_JAAIXZ010000033.1:4900-29936 GCF_010894435.1 Pyxidicoccus trucidator
GCCAGGCCCTCGCCGCCGATGAAGAGCTCCCCGGGCACGCCAGCGGGCACCGGCTGGCCGTGCGGGTCGAGCAGGTACACCTGGGTGGCGGTGATGGGGGTGCCGATGGGAATGGAGGCGGGCACCTGCTGCACGGAGGTCATCCGGAAGCAGGAGGTGAAGAGGGTGCCCTCGGTGGGGCCGTAGCAGGCGGTGACGGGAATGCGCAGCTCGTCGACGACGCGGCGCACGTGGGGGGCGCTCACGACGTCGCCACCGGTGAGCAACTGCTTCACGGACTTGAGGCCGTGCAGGTGGGTCTCCACCATCTGCGAGAAGAGGCCGGAGGTAAGGTGGAGGGTGGAGACGGAGTGGTCCGCGAGGACGGAGGCGAGCGCGTCCAAATCACTCGGCGAAGTCGGGGGGAAGACGACGAGGCGTCCGCCGTTGAGCAGCGGGCCCCAGACTTCGAGGGTGGAGGCGTCGAAGGAGATGGGGGCGATGAGGAGGAAGGACTGGCCGGCGGAGACATCGGCGTAGGGCGCATCGCAGACGGTGCGCAGCACGTTGCGGTGGGAGACGGCGACGCCCTTGGGCCTGCCGGTGGAGCCGGAGGTGAAGTCGATATAGGCCAGGTGCTGGGGCAACAGCGCCACGGCGGGGGCGTGTACCGGCTGCGAGGAGGCATCCACCTCATCCACGAGGAGAACGGGCAGCGCGTCGGAGGCAGGAAGCGAAGCGCGCAGCGCGGAGTGGGTGAGAAGGAGGGCGGGCTGAGCGTCCTCGACCATCTGCGCCAGGCGCTCGGGAGGGTAGGAGGTGTCGAGGGGAAGGTAGGCGCCGCCGGCCTTGAGGATGGCGAGCAGGGAGACGATGAGCTCGACGGATCGCTCGAGAGCGAGAGCGACGGGAGCATCCGGGCGAACGCCGCGTGCGATGAGCAGGTGGGCGAGCTGGTTGGCCCTCGCGTCCAGTTGCCGGTAGGTGAGGCGCTGCTCGGCGAACTCCAGGGCGACGGAGTCGGGGTGCTGGGTGACGACGCGGGAGAAGACGTCAACGAGGGTGGAGTCGCCGGGGAAGGACGAGGGGGAGCGGTTGAAGTCGACGAGGACGGTGCGGCGCTCATCCTCGGAAAGCAGGGGCAGCCGGTGGAAGGGCTCCTCGGGCCTTGCGAGCAGCGTCTCCAGGAAGCCGACGTACAGGCGCGACAGCCGCTCGGCGGTGGCCGGCAGGAACAGGTCGGCGTTGTAGATGAGCGAGCCGACGAGGCCGTCCGGGGACTCGGAGAGGTTGAGCTCCAGATCGAACTTCGCGACCGGGTTGTTCAGCGTGAAGGGGCTGAAGGTCATTCCTTCGCTGGAGAGCTCCGGGATGGGAGCGTTCTGGAGGGCGAAGAGGACCTGGAACAGCGGCGTCCTGTCGAGTGAGCGGCCCGGGGCGAGCGACTCGACGAGGCGCTCGAAGGGGACGTCCTGGTGGTCGTAGGCGCCGAGCGTGGTGTCGCGCACCTGCGAGAGCAATTGCCGGAACGACGGCTTCTCCTCCAGCCGCGCGCGCAGGACGAGGGTGTTGACGAAGAAGCCGATGAGCGACTCGGTCTCACGGAAACGGCGGCCGGCGATGGGGGAGCCGACGACGACATCGTCCTGGCCGCAGTAGCGGGCCAGCACGGCCTGGAAGGAGGCCAGCAGCGCCATGAAGGGGGTGACGCCCTCCTGCTCGCAGAACTCCGCGAGCTGGCGGGAGGCCTGCGCGGGGAACTGGAAGCGGGTGACGGCGCCGCGGAAGGTCTGCACCGAGGGACGCGGGAAGTCCGTGGGCAGCTCCAGCGCCCGGGGGACGCCCGCGAGCCGCTGCTTCCAATAGCCGAGCTGCTGCTCCAGCGCTTCGCCCTGGAGCCACGAGCGCTGCCACACCGCGAAGTCGCCATACTGGAGAGACGGCTCGGGCAGCGGCGAGGGCTCACCCGCGGAGAAGGCCTGGTACAGCGCCGCCACCTCCCGCACCACCTGTCCCAGGGACCAGCCGTCCGAGATGATGTGGTGCATGGTCAGCACCAGCACGTGCTGGGTGGCCGAGAACCGCACGAGCATCACCCGCAGCAGCGGCCCGCGCGTCAGCTCGAAGGGCCGGACCGACTCCTCCGCGGCCAGCCGGTACGCCTCGGCCTCGCGGTCCTCGTTGCCGGAGAGGTCCACGACGTTCAACGGGAAGGGGCCGGGCGGCTGGAGGTGCTGCACCGGGGTGCCACCCTCGTCGCGGAAGGTGGTGCGGAGCGACTCGTGACGTCGCAACAGCTCGGTGAAGGCGCGCTCCAGGGCCTGGACGTCCAGCTTCCCGTCCAGGCGCAGGGGCACCGGCATGTTGTAGTGGGCCGTGCCGGGCTGGAGCTGGTCCAGGAACCACAGGCGCTGCTGGCCGAAGGACACGGGCAGCGCCTCGCCCGTCCTCGGTACCGGCACCAGGTCCGGCAGTGAGATGCCCGAGCCCTTCTGTCGCTCGGTCTCCAGACGCGCGGCGAGCGCCGCGACGGTGGGCATCGAGAACAGGTCTCGCAGCGGCAGCTCGACCTGGAAGGCGGCGCGGACGCGGGAGGCGAGCTGCGTGGCGAGCAGCGAGTGCCCGCCCAGCTCGAAGAAGTTGTCATGCACTCCGACGCGCTCGACGCCCAGCAGCTGCGCCCATACTCCCGCCAGCAGGTCCTCCGTGGGGGTGCGCGGCGCCACGTGCTCCACCGCTTCGTCCCGGCGTGCCTCGCTCGGCGCGGGCAGGGCCTTGCGGTCCACCTTCCCGCCCGGGGCCAGCGGCATCGTGTCCAGCACGACGATGGCCGACGGCACCATGTACTCGGGCAGGCGCTCCTTCACGAAGGACCGCAGCTCCGTGACGGACAGGATCTGCTCCGGCTCCGGCTCGGAGTCCGCGGACTCGTCGTCTGGCTCCTCGCCTCCGGGGCGCGCCGCCGAAGACACGTAGGCCACCAGCCGCTTGTCTCCCGCGGTGTCCTCTCGCACCACGGCCACCGCTTCGCGCACGTCCGGGTGCGCCAGCAGCGCCGACTCCACTTCACCCAGCTCGATGCGGAAGCCGCGCAGCTTCACCTGGAAGTCGATGCGGCCCAGGTACTCCAGCTCCCCGTCCTCCAGCCACCGCACCCGGTCGCCCGTCCTGTACATGCGGGCGCCCGGCTCGGCGCCGAACGGGTCCGGCACGAAGCGCTCCGCCGTCAGCCCCTCCAGTCCGTGGTACCCGCGCGCCACGCCCACGCCTGCCACATACAGCTCTCCCGCCACGCCCACCGGCACGGGGGCCAGGCTCCGGTCCAGCACGTACACCCGCACGTTCGACCATGGCCGGCCAATGGTCACCCGCTCCGGACGAACCGGGCCTCGGGTGATGGTGGCGCACACCGTGGTCTCCGTCGGGCCGTACGCGTTCAACACCACGCGGCTGTTGCCCCACCGGCGCACCAGCTCGGGCGGCAGCGCCTCGCCCGCGGAGATGATGGTGGTCAGCGCCTCAATCCCCTCGTCCGTGAGCTGCGCCAGCACGGACGGCGTCAGCGTCGCCGCGGTGATGTGCTGCTCCCGCAGCAGCGTGCGCAGCGGCTCGTCCGGCAGCAGCCGCTCCCGCGGCGTCAGCACCAGGGTGGCGCCGGCCAGCAGCGTGCCGAACACCTCGCACACGCTGGCGTCGAAGCTGCTGGAGGCATACTGCAGCACCCGGCTGCCCGGGGCGTACCCGTGCGCCCGGCCCGCCGTCAGCGCCGTGTTGCCCAGGCCCCGGTGGTGCAGCAGCGTCCCCTTGGGCCGGCCCGTGCTGCCCGACGTGTAGATGACGTAGGCCAGGCCGTCCGCGCCCACCACCGGCTCGGGGTCCTCTTCCGGCATCCGCTCGATGAGGTGCTGCTCTCCGTCGATGCGGACCACCAGCTTGCCCTCGGCCGGAAGGTCATCCGCCAGCGACTCCTGCGTCAGGAGCAGCGGCGCACCGCTGTCCTCCAGCATGAAGGCCAGTCGCTCGGGCGGGTAGGCCGGGTCCAGCGGGACGAAGGCGCCGCCCGCCTTGAGGATGCCCAGCATCCCCACCACCAGGTCCAGCGAGCGCTCCGTGCACAGCGCCACCCGGACCTCCGGCCCCACGTACCGCCGCCGCAGGTAGTGCGCGAGCTGGTTGGCCCGCGCATTCAGCTCCGCGTACGTCAGCGACTCGCCCTCGAAGACCGCGGCGACCGCGTCCGGGGCGCGCTCCACCTGCGCCTCGAAGAGCTGATGCGCGGTGGTCTCCGGCACCGGGGCGCGCGTGTCGTTCCACTCGACGAGCATCCGCTGGCGCTCGGCGGGGGTGAGCAGCGGCAGCTCGGTGACGGGCCGGAGGGGCTCGGCCATGGCGCTCTCGATGAGCACCAGCAGGTGCGCACTGAGGCGCCGGACGGTGTCCTCCCGGAACAGGTCGGTGCTGTACTCGATGTGCCCGGAGAGGCCCTCGGGGTCCTGGGAGACGGCGAGCGCCAGGTCGAAGCGGGCCGTGTGCACCTTCACCGGCATCGGCTGGAAGCTCAGCCCGGGCATCACCGCGACGCCCGAGGCGTCGTCGCCGCCCACGAGCGCGAACATCACCTGGAAGAGCGGCGTCCGGCTGGGGTCTCGGACCGGCTGGAGCTCCTCCACCAGCTTCTCGAAGGGAACGTCCTGGTGGGAGTAGGCCCCCAGGGTGCTTTCGCGCACGCGGGCGAGGAGCTGGCGGAACGAGGGCGCGTCGTCCAGGCGCGTGCGCAGGGTCAGGACGTTGGCGAAGAAGCCGATGATGCCTTCCAGCTCGGAGAAGCGGCGGCCGGCGATGGAGGTGCCGACGACGACGTCGTCCTGGCCGGAGTAGCGGGCCAGCAGGGCCTGGAAGGAGGCCAGCAGGGCCATGAAGAGGGTGATGCCCTCCTTCTGGCAGAAGTC
The DNA here is from genome assembly GCF_010894435.1 of Pyxidicoccus trucidator. Lineage (NCBI taxonomy): Bacteria > Pseudomonadati > Myxococcota > Myxococcia > Myxococcales > Myxococcaceae > Pyxidicoccus > Pyxidicoccus trucidator. The sequence continues at coordinate 9,829 of NZ_JAAIXZ010000033.1, forward strand.
CTGGAGCGCGCGGGTGAGCGGCGCGGGAATGGGGAAGTGGAAGAAGGCGCCGCGGAACGTCTGGGTCGCCGGCCGGGGGAAGTCGGTGGGCAGATCCAGGTGCGCGGGAGCGCCTTCCAGGTGCCGCTTCCAGTACGCGAGCTGTGTGTCCAGCGCCTCGTCCCGCAGCCACGAGCGCTGCCACACCGCGTAGTCCGCGTACTGCACAGGCATCGCGGGCAGGAGCGCGGGCCGGCCGGAGACGATGGCCTGATAGAGCGTGGCCATCTCACGCACCAGCACGTTGCTGGACCAGCCATCGGAGACGATGTGGTGCATGTTGAGCAGCAGCACGTGCCGCTGCTCGGAGAGGCGGAAGATGCTGGCGCGCATCAGCGGCCCGCGCCCCAGGTCGAACGGCCGTGCGCCGTCCTCGTTCAGGCGCCGACGTGCCTCGGCCTCGCGGTCCTCGTGAGAGGACAGGTCCACCACTGGCAGGTGGAAGGGCGCGGGCGGAGAGATGACCTGGACGGGGGTGCCGCCCTCGTCACGGAAGTGGGTGCGCAGGGCCTCATGGCGACGCACCAGCTCGGTGAAGGCGCGCTCCATCGCGGCCACGTCCAGCATGCCGTCCACGCGCAGGGCGGCGGGCATGTTGTAGATGGCCAGGCCGGGCTGGAACTGGTCGAAGAACCACAGGCGCTGCTGGGCGAAGGACAGCGGCAGCGGCGCGTCCGTCCGGGGAACCGGACGCAGCGGGGGCATCGAGGCGCCCTGGGCGGCCTGGTCGATGCGCAGGGCGAGCCCCTCCAGGGTGGGGGCCTCGAAGAGGGCGCGCAGGGGCAGCTCGACATTGAACGCCGAGCGGATGCGGGCGGCGAGCTGGGTGGCGAGCAGGGAGTGGCCACCCAGCTCGAAGAAGCTGTCCTGCAAGCCCGCCTTGTCGACGCGCAGCAGCTGGGCCCAGACGCCGGCCAGCAGTTGCTCGGTGGGAGTCCGCGGCGCCACGTAGGCGCGCAGCTCGGCGCGAGACTCCGGGGCGGGCAGGGCCTTGCGGTCCACCTTGGCGTTGGCCGTCAGCGGGAAGGCGTCCAGGCGCACCAGGGCGGAGGGCACCATGTACTCGGGCAGTCGCCCTTGCAGGTGCGCGCGCAGGGCGGCGAGGTCGAGGGAGGCGTCGGCGGTGAGGTAGCCGACGAGACGCTTGTCGCCGGGCACGTCCTCGCGGGCGAGGGCCACAGCCTCGCGCACACCGGGGAAGGAGAGGAGGGCGGCCTCGACTTCGGCGAGCTCGATGCGGAAGCCGCGAATCTTCACCTGGAAGTCGGTGCGGCCGAGGAACTCGAGCACGCCGTCGTGGCGCCAGCGAGCCAGGTCGCCGGTGCGGTACATGCGCGCGCCGGGCGTGGGGCTGAAGGGGTTGGGGAGGAAGCGCTCTGCGGTGAGGTCGGGGCGGCGCACATAGCCGCGAGCCAGGCCCTCGCCGCCGATGAAGAGCTCCCCGGGCACGCCAGCGGGCACCGGCTGGCCGTGCGGGTCGAGCAGGTACACCTGGGTGGCGGTGATGGGGGTGCCGATGGGAATGGAGGCGGGCACCTGCTGCACGGAGGTCATCCGGAAGCAGGAGGTGAAGAGGGTGCCCTCGGTGGGGCCGTAGCAGGCGGTGACGGGAATGCGCAGCTCGTCGACGACGCGGCGCACGTGGGGCGCGCTCACGACGTCGCCGCCGGTGAGCAGCTGCTTCACGGACTTGAGGCCGTGCAGGTGGGTCTCCACCATCTGCGAGAAGAGGCCGGAGGTGAGGTGGAGGGTGGAGACGGAGTGCTGCTGGAGGACGGAGGCGAGCGCGTCCAAATCACTCGGTGACGTCGGGGGGAAGACGACGAGGCGTCCGCCGTTGAGCAGCGGGCCCCAGACTTCGAGGGTGGAGGCGTCGAAGGAGATGGGGGCAATGAGGAGGAAGGACTGGCCTGCGGAGACATCCGCGTAGGGCGCATCGCAGACGGTGCGCAGGACGTTGCGGTGGGAGACGGCGACGCCCTTGGGCCTGCCGGTGGAGCCGGAGGTGAAGTCGATATAGGCCAGGTGCTGGGGAGAGAGCGCCACGGCGGGCGAGTGCACCGGCTGGGAGGACGAGTCCACCTCATCGACGAGGAGCAGGGGCAGCGAGTCGGAGGCGGGGAGGGAGGCCTTCAGAGCGGAGTGGGTGAGAAGGAGGACGGGCTGGGCGTCCTCGACCATCTGCGCCAGGCGCTCGGGAGGGTAGGAGGTGTCGAGGGGAAGGTAGGCGCCGCCGGCCTTGAGGATGGCGAGCAGGGAGACGATGAGCTCGACGGAGCGCTCGAGAGCGAGAGCGACGGGCGCATCCGGGCGAACGCCACGTGCGATGAGCAGATGGGCGAGCTGGTTGGAGCGGGCGTCGAGCTGCGAGTAGGTGAGGCGCTGCTCGGCGAACTCCAGGGCGACGGAGTCGGAGTGCTGGGCGACGACGCGGGAGAAGCCGTCGACGAGGGTGGAGTCGCCGGGGAAGGACGAGGGGGAGCGGTTGAAGTCGACGAGGACGGTGCGGCGCTCGTCCTCGGACAGCAGGGGCAGGCGGTGGAAGGGCTCCTCGGGCCTTGAGAGCAGCGTCTCCAGGAAGCCGACGTACAGGCGCGACAGCCGCTGGGCGGTGGCCGGCAGCAGGAGGTCGGTGTTGTAGGTGAGCTGGCCGGAGAAGCCGTCCGGGGACTCCTCGAGGCTGAGCTCGAGGTCGAACTTCGCGACGGAGTTCTCCAGGAGCATCACCTGGATGGACAGGCCCGCGCTGTTGAGCGCCGGCGGCGGCGCGTTCTGGAGGGCGAAGAGGACCTGGAAGAGCGGAGTCCTGTCGAGCGAGCGGCCCGGGGCCAGGGCCTCGACGAGCTTCTCGAAGGGGACGTCCTGGTGGGCCTGGGCGCCGATCGTCTCCTCACGGACGCGCGAGAGCAGCTCGCGGAAGGAAGGATTGCCTTCGAGCCGCGCGCGCAACGCGAGGGTGTTGACGAAGAAGCCGATGAGCCCCTCCATCTCGGCGAAGCGACGGCCGGCGATGGGCGAGCCGACGATGAAGCCGTCCTGGCCGCAGTAGCGGGCCAGCACGGCCTGCCATGCGCCCAGCAGTGCCATGAAGGGGGTGGCGCCCTCCTTGCGGGAGTAGGCGTTCACCTTGTCGGAGAGGGCGCGCGAGAGCCGCACCGGGACGACGGCGCCACGGAACGTCTGCACCGAGGGCCGGCGCTGGTCCGTGGGCAGCTCCAGGACCTGGGGTGCCCCCGTGAGCCGCTGCTTCCAGTGGTTGAGCTGCTTGTCGAGCAGCTCCCCCTGCATCCATGAGCGCTGCCAGAGGGCGACGTCGGGATACTGGAGCGGCAGCTCTGGCAGGGGTGAGGGCTTGCCGGCCCTGAACGCCTGATAGAAAACCGCCATCTCCCGCACCAGCACGCTCATGGACCAGCCATCCGAGACGATGTGGTGCATGTTCAGCTGCAGCAGATGCTGCTCTGCCGAGAGCCGGAGCAGCAGCGCGCGCAGCAGCGGGCCTGTGCCGAGGTCGAACGGGCGGACGGCATGCTCGCCGGCCAGGCGCAGCGCCTCGGCCTCGCGGTCCTCGCGGCCGGAGAGATCGACCTGGTCGACCTCGAAGGGAACGGGAGGAGAGATGACCTGGATGGGCGAGCCCTGGTCCTCGCGGAACGTGGTCCGCAGGGCCTCGTGGCGGCGCACCAGCTCGGTGAAGGCCTGCTCCAGGGCGCTCGTGTCCAGCGCGCCCTCCAGTCGGAGGGTCACCGGCATGTTGTAGTTGGCCGTGCCCGGCTCCAGCCGGTCCAGGAACCACAGCCGCTGCTGAGCGAAGGACAGCGGGAGTGACGCATCCCCTGAGGCCCGGCGTTCTGGCGGAGGAAGCGTGTTGCGCGGCTCCTTCTGCTGGAGCTGCTTCACCAGCTGCGCACGCTTCTCCGGCGACAGAGCCGCGATCTTCTTCTTGATGTCACTCATGGATGTCTCAGCGGGTGCTTCAGGCACTGCACAGGATGAAGACCGAGCGGCGCTCGGGTGTGGACGCGCGCGCTAGGCGCTGAGCACGTTCGTCGACGGCTCACCGACACGCTCGTCGGACAGGAGCTGTCCGAACTCGAGCCGGATGATGCGGTCGGCGAGCTTGAAGTAGCGGTCATCGTGGCTGATGACGATCAGCGCCTTGCCACGCTTCTTCAGGTCCACCAGGATCTGCCGGTAGAAGATCTCCTTGAAGATCGGGTCCTGGTCCGCGGCCCACTCGTCGAAGACGTAGATGGGGCGGTCCTCCAGGTAGGCGACCAGGAGCGCCAGGCGCTTGCGCTGACCCTGGGACAGCTTCGTCGTGGACAGGGTGCCGTCCTCGGCGATGGTGACCTTCTGGTCCAGGTGCAGCTCCTTGAGGTAGGCGCTGGCCTGCTTGACCAGGTCGGGCGAGGACAGCCCCAGCAGTCGATCGAACACGTGGAAGTCGAAGAAGACGGCCGAGAAGTGCTGGCGCAAGGTGTCCAGGTCCTCGGGGCGCACGCTCTTGCCATTGAGCCGCACCTCCCCGGCCTCGGGGCTGTAGAGCCCGGTGAGCAGCTTGGCCAAGGTCGTCTTGCCGCTGCCGTTGCCGCCCACCAGGAAGACCAGCTCCCCCGGGCGCAGCGCGAGGGAGATGGGGCCGAGGGTGAACTTCTCGTCGTCCCGCTCGTTCCGATAGGTATGGGTGATGCCCGCCAGCTCCAGCAGCTCGAAGCTCCGGGGTTGCGTCTGCGCGGGGAGCTCCACCCGGCCGTTCTCCGGCGCCAGCGTCATCCCCAGCTTCTCTATCTGCATCAGCGCCACCTCCGCGCGGCGGAGGTTGGGCAGCATGTAGGTGACGCTGTTGAGCGGCTGCTGGAGGTAGAGGACCACCAGCACCGCGCCCACCAGCTCGGCTGCGGGAATGTTGCCCATCCGGGGAACGACGAGCAGCACGACGCCGATGGCGAAGGTGTAGATGAACATTCCCCAGCTGCCCGCGGCGGCGAAGTACCGGTCGCTGCGCAGCACCAGGCGGCGCACGAGGGCGGCGATGGGCTTCAGCTCGCTGTCGAAGAACGCCCGGCGGCGGTCATTGTTGAGCCGCAGCTCCTTGGAGCCCTCAATCATGGAGGAGAAGCGCCGGAAGAGGTTGTGCGTCTCCTCGCGCCCCTGGCGCTGGTAGCGCATGCCAATGGAGGAGGGGATGGAGTAGGTCAGCTGCCCCAGGACGACGAAGGCCAGGATGACCAGGAAGAGGGGCCAGGACAGCCACGCCAGGTAGATGAGGCCGCCGGTGGCGATGGCGATGTTGATGAAGACCTCCGGCAGCTGGGAGACGCCCTGCCCCAGGGTGACGGTGTCCTGGATGATGGAGTTGAGCATGCGGTGCGAGCCCGACTCCTCGAGGTTGCGCAGCGAGGTGGTGAGCAGGTGCCGGCTGAGCCGCAGGCGCATGTCCATGAGGATTTCCTGCTGGAGCTGACTGAGCAGGAACTGCGAGGCCATGCGCGTCAGCAGGGCCAGGAGCGCCATGCCCATGAAGGGCAGGGCAAAGGACGTGAGCGAGATGTCCGGGCTTCGCGTCAGCACGTTGTTGATGAGCGCCACCAGCGAGGCACTGGCCGCACCGGACAGCATGCCGAACAGGACGGTCAGCAGGGCCAGTCGCTTCGAGGTTCTCAGCAGAATCAGGATGAGTTTCATGGCTTCCGGAGGGGAGGCGAATCAGCGGAGGTCGGAGTTGCCCAGGGCATCGACCATGGACTCCAGCTCGTCGGAGTCCACGTTCTCGGTGAGGGCGGAGATGATGAGGTTGGACATGCTCTCGACGGTGGGGCTCTCGAAGAGCTCGCGCAGGGGCAGCTCGACCTTGAAGATCGAGCGGACGCGGGCCACCAGCTGGGTGGCCAGCAGGGAGTGGCCGCCCAGCTCGAAGAAGTGGTCGTGCATGCCCACCTTGTCGACGCGGAGCACCTCGGCCCACAGGTCGGCAACCTGCTGCTCCAGATCGTCGCGCGGGGCGACGTAGGCGCGCAGCTCGGCGCGTGAGTCCGGGGCGGGCAGGGCCTTGCGGTCCACCTTGGCGTTGGAGGTGAGGGGGAAGGAGTCCAGGCGCACCAGGGCGGAGGGCACCATGTACTCGGGCAGCCGCTGCTGGAGGTGGGAGCGCAGGGCGCCCAGGTCCAGGGACGCGTCGGCGGCGAGATAGCCGACGAGGCGCTTGTCGCCGGGCACGTCCTCACGGGCGAGGGCGACGGCCTCGCGCACGCCGGGGAAGGCGAGCAGGGTGGCCTCGACTTCGGCCAGCTCGATGCGGAAGCCACGCACCTTCACCTGGAAGTCGGTGCGGCCGAGGAACTCGAGCACGCCGTCGTGGCGCCAGCGAGCCAGGTCGCCGGTGCGATACATGCGCGCGCCGGGAGTGGGGCTGAAGGGGTTGGGGACGAAGCGCTCTGCCGTCTGGGCGGGGTTGTGCACGTAGCCGCGGGCCAGGCCCTCGCCGCCGATGAACAACTCCCCGGGCACGCCGACGGGCACCGGCTGGCCGTGCGGGTCGAGCAGGTACACCTGGGTGCCGGTGATGGGAGTACCGATGGGAATGGAGGCGGGCACCTGCTCGGGCGAAGACATGCGGAAGCAGGAGGTGAAGAGGGTGCCCTCGGTGGGGCCGTAGCAGGCCGTCACCGGAATGCCGAGCTCCTCCAGCACGCGGCGCACGTGGGGCGCGCTCACGACGTCGCCACCGGTGAGCAACTGCTTCACGGACTTGAGGCTCTCCAGGTGCGTCTCCACCACCTGCGAGAAGAGGCCGGAGGTGAGGTGGAGGGTGGAGACGGAGTGCCGCTGGAGCACGGAGGCGAGCGTGTCCAGGTCACTGGGGGAGGTGGGGGGGAAGACGACGAGCCGGCCGCCGTTGAGCAGCGGCCCCCAGACTTCGAGGGTGGAGGCGTCGAAGGAGATGGGGGCAATGAGGAGGAAGGACTGGCTGGCGGAGACGTCGGCGTAGGGCGCGTCGCAGACGGTGCGCAGCACGTTGCGGTGGGAGACGGCGACGCCCTTGGGCCTGCCGGTGGAGCCGGAGGTGAAGTCGATATAGGCCAGGTGCTGGGGAGAGAGCGCCACGGCGGGCGAGTGCACCGGCAGAGAGGACGAGTCCACCTCATCCACGAAGAGGAGGGGCAGCGAGTCGGAGGCCGGGAGGGAGGCCTTCAGGGCGGAGTGGGTGAGAAGGAGGACGGGCTGGGCGTCCTCGACCATCTGCGCCAGGCGCTCGGGAGGGTAGGAGGTGTCGAGGGGGAGGTAGGCGCCGCCGGCCTTGAGGATGGCGAGCAGGGAGACGATGAGCTCGACGGAGCGCTCGAGAGCGAGAGCGACGGGAGCATCCGGGCGAACGCCGCGTGCGATGAGCAGGTGGGCGAGCTGGTTGGAGCGGGCGTCGAGTTGCGAGTAGGTGAGGCGCTGCTCGGCGAACTCCAGGGCGATGGAGTCGGGGTGCTGGGCGACGACGCGGGAGAAGGCCTCCGCCATCGTCGAGTCGCGGGGGAAGGCTGCCGGAGCGCGGTTGAAGTCGACGAGGACGGTGCGGCGCTCGTCTTCGGACAGCAGCGGCAGCCGGTGCAGCGCCAACCGGGGCTGGGCGAGCAGCGTCTCCAGGAAGCGCACGTAGTAGCGCGCCATGCGCTCGGCGGTAGCGGGGAGGAACAGGTCCGCGTTGTAGATGAGCTGCCCGGAGAAGCCGTCCGGGGACTCCGCCAGGTTGAGCTCCAACTCGAAGCGCGCCGTGGTGCTTGCGCGGGTGAGCGGCTGGAGGGTGAGGTCGGCGCCCGAGGGAATGCTCACGGGCGCGTTCTGCAAGGCGAAGAAGACCTGGAAGATCGGGGACCTGTCGAGCGCGCGGCCAGAGGCGAGGGACTCGACGAGCTTCTCGAAGGGGAGGTCCTGGTGGGCATGTGCGCCCAGCGTCTCCACATTCAAGCGCGAGAGCAGCTCCTCGAAGGATGGGTTGTCCTCGACACGCGCGCGCAGCGCCAGGGTGTTGACGAAGAAGCCGATGAGCCCTTCCAGCTCGGCGAAGCGGCGGCCGGCGATGGGCGAGCCGACGATGAAGTCCGCCTGCCCGCAGTAGCGCGCGAGGAAGGCCTGGAAGGCCCCCAGCAGCGCCATGAAGGGCGTGGCGCCTCGCTGCTGGCAGAAGGCCTTCAGCGTGCCGGAGAGGGCACGGGATAGCTGCACGGGGACGGAGGCGCCTCGGAACGTCTGCACGGCGGGGCGCGGGAAGTCGGTGGGCAGCTCCAGCATCTGGGGCGCTCCCGCGAGCTGCAGTCGCCAGTAGTCGAGCTGCGCCTCCAGGGCCTCACCGTGCAGCCACGAGCGCTGCCAGACGGCATAGTCGGCGTACTGGACGGGAAGGGCGGGCAGGGGCGAAGGCCGGCCCTGGCGGAAGTCCTCGTAGCTCGCGGCGACCTCGCGCACCAGCACGCCCATGGACCAGCCGTCCGACGCGATGTGGTGCATCGTCAGCAGCAGCAGGTGCTCCCGCTCGCTCATGCGCAGCAGCACCGCGCGCATCAGCGGCCCGTGCTCCAGGTCGAACGGCAGGGCGGACTGCTCCGCGTAGTGCTGGTCTGCCCGGGCCTCGCGGTCCTCGGGAGACAGCGCGCTCAGGTCCACCTGCGTGAAGGGGCACTCTCCCGCCTCCGCGATGGACTGGATGGGGCCGTCCGGCTCGGAGCGGAAGGACGTGCGCAGCACCTCGTGACGCTGCACCAGGGCCTGCAGCGCCCTGCCCAGCGCGGCGGCGTCGAGCTGGCCCTCCAGCCGCACGGCGAAGGGAAGGTTGTAGCTGGTGTTGCCCGGCTGGAGCTGGTCGAAGAACCAGAGCCGCTGCTGCGCGAAGGACAGGGGCAGCGGCTGTTGCCGGGAGACCGGCGCCAGGGGCGGGACGCGGGACGTCCGGGCGGCCCCTTGTCCCAGGCGCTCCGCGAGCGACGCCACGGTGGGCGCCGCGAACATCTCCCCCAGGGGCAGTTCCACGCCCAGGGTGGCGCGGATGCGGGAGACGACCTGGGTGGCCAGCAGCGAGTGACCGCCCAGCTCGAAGAAGTTGTCGTGGATGCCCACCCGCTCCATCCGAAGCACCTGCGCCCAGATGTCCGCGAGCTTCCCTTCCGTGTCGTTCCGCGGGGCAACGTACTCGCGCGTGCGCGCGGTGGCCTCGGCGTCCGGTTCCGGCAGGGCCTTGCGGTCCAGCTTCCCGCTGGGGGACAGCGGGAAGGACTCCAGCATGACGAAGACCGAGGGCACCATGTACTCGGGCAGCGTCGCGCGCAGGGCGTCTCGCAGCATGCCGGTGTCCACCCCTCCCTCTTCCCCGGGCACGACGTAGGCGACCAGCCGCTTGTCGCCAGCGAGGTCCTCGCGCGCCAGCACCACCGCGTGACGCACGGAAGGCTGCGCCGCCAGCGCGGCCTCGATTTCACCCAGCTCGATGCGCAGGCCGCGCACCTTCACCTGGAAGTCGAGCCGGCCCTGGTAGTCGAGGGTGCCATCCGGCAGCCAGCGCGCCAGGTCCCCCGTGCGGTACATGCGCGCGCCAGCCGTCGCGGAGAACGGGTCCGGCACGAAGCGCTCGGCCGTCAGCTCCGGCCGCTGGAGGTAGCCCCGGCCCACCTGCACGCCAGCGATGTACAGCTCGCCGGAGACTCCCACGGGCGCCGGGGACAGCGTCCCATCCAGCACGTAGAGCTGCGTGTTGGCCACCGGGCGGCCGATGGGCACGGAGGCGCGCTCATCGTCCGTGAGGCAGGCCCAATACGTGACGTCCACGGCCGCCTCGGTGGGGCCATAGAGGTTGTGCAGGCCCGCGCCCGGCAGTCGCTCCAGGCACTGCCGCGCCAGCTCCGCGGGCAGCGCCTCACCGCTGCAGATGATGCGACGCACGGAGGTGCACGCCTGCTCCAGCCCGGGCTCCTGGAGGAACGCCTGGAGCATGGAGGGCACGAAGTGCAGGGTGCTCACGCGCTGAGCGGCGATGAGCCCGGCGAGGTAGGCGGGGTCCTGATGCCCACCCGGCCTGGCCAGGACGAGGCGCGCGCCCGTCATCAGCGGCCAGAAGAACTCCCAGACGGAGACGTCGAAGCTGAAGGGCGTCTTCTGCAGCACCGTGTCGGCTGCCGTCAGCCCGTACTCCTGTTGCATCCACAGCAGGCGGTTGACGATGCCCGAGTGGGCATTCATCGCCCCCTTGGGACGGCCGGTGCTGCCCGAGGTGAAGATGACGTAGGCGAGGGCGTCGGGACCGGCCAGCGGCACGGGGCGCGTGATGGGCTGGCGGGCCACCGTCTCCCCGTCCCGGTCCAGGCACACGACGTGGGCGGAGTGCGAGGGCAGCACTTCGAGCAGCCGCTCCTGCGTGAGCAGCACGGGCGCGGAGGCGTCCTCCAGCATCCACGCGAGGCGCTCGCGCGGGTACGCCGGGTCCAACGGAACGTAGGCCCCGCCGGCCTTCAGCACGCCCACCAGCGCCACCACCAACTCCAGCGAGCGCTCCAGGCAGACGCCGACGCGGGACTCGGGCCCCACGCCCAGCCAGCGCAGGTGGTGAGCCAGCTGGTTGGCCCGCGCGTCGAGCTGCGCGTAGGTGAGCGCCGAGTCCTCGAAGCGCACGGCTTCTGCCTCGGGCGTGCGTTCCACCTGCGCCTCGATGAGCGAGTGCAGGCTCACGTCTCGCGGGTACGCCTCGTCGGGGCCGCGGAAATCCACCAGGAGCTGGCGCTGCTCTCCTGCCGTCAGCAACGGCAGCTCCGCCAGCCGCAGGTCCGGATTCGCCGCCAGCTCTCCCAGCAGCGTGTAGAAGTGCCCGCGCAGCCGCTGAATCGTGGCGGTGTCGAAGAGGTCCGTGTTGTATTCGAGCCAGCCGAAGATCTCGTCCGGCCGGTCCTCACGCAGCTCCAGCAGCAGGTCGAACTTGGCGGAGCCCGGGTCCACCAACAGGTAGGTGGATTGCAACCCCGGCATGGACAGGTCCTGGCGCGGGGTGTTCTGGAAGCTGAACATCACCTGGAACAGCGGGTGACGGCTCCGGTCGCGGGGTGGACGCAGCTCCTCCACCAGCTTCTCGAACGGCAGCTCCTGGTGCGCGTACGCCGCCATGCACACCGTCTTCGCGCGGCGCAGCAGCTCGCGGAACGTCGGGTTGCCCTCCAGGTCCCCGCGCAGCACCAGCGTGTTGACGAAGAAGCCGATGAGCGACTCGAGCTCGGGCACGTTGCGGCCCGCGATGGGCGACCCGATGGCGAAGTCGGTCTGGCCCGAGTGCCGATGCATCAACGTCTGGAATGCGGCCATCAGCGTCATGAAGAGGGTGGCGCCCTCCTGCTGGCTGACCTCCTTCAACGCACGCGTCAGCGCCACCGGCAGCGTGACGAACTGGCGCGAGCCCCGGTACGTCTGCACGGGCGGGCGGGGCCTGTCGGTGGGCAGCTCCAGCGGCGCGGGGAGCGTGCGCAGTTGCTGCTTCCAGAAGTCCAGCTCCGCGCGCAGCCGCTCGCCCTGCATGCGCTCGCGCTGCCACACCGCGAAGTCCGAGTACTGGATGGACAGCTCGGGCAGCTCCGCCGGCTGGCCCGCGACTTCGGCCGCGTACAGCGCCATCAGCTCGCGCACGAAGACGCCCAGCGACCAGCGGTCCGTCACCAGATGGTGCATGGTGACGAGTGCAACATGGTTGTCCGGCCCCAGCCGCAGCACCTTGCCGCGCAGCAGCGGTCCGCGCGCCAGGTCGAAGGTGCGCCGCGACTCCTCGCTGGTGAGGCGCTCCACCTCGGTGTCCTGCGCCTCCTTCGGCAGGTGCGAGACGTCCTCGACGGGGATGTGCAGGTGCAAGTCAGGAAGCACCACCTGCACGGGCATGCCGTCGTCGCGCGCGGCGAAGACGGTGCGCAGCGACTCGTGGCGCGCCACCACCCCGTTCACACAGCGCTCCAGCAGGGCGATGTCCAGCACGCCGGTGAACTGCACGGTGATGTGGACGTTGTAGGCGAAGGCGCGGCCGCCCTCGAGCTGGTCCACAACCCACAGCCGCTGCTGCGGGAAGGACGTCGGCGCCGGCCCCGTGTCGTCGCGGCGCGGAATGGTGCGCGCCAGGGTCTTCTGGGTCGTCGCCTGGAGCTGGCCCTTCTTCTCCTTCAGGAGCAGCTCATACAGCGCGCGCTGCTTCGGGGTGAGCTTGTCGAGATGACTTCGGCTGGCGCTCATGAGGCTTCCTGGACCGGACTGGCAGGGGGATGTTTCGGGCTGGAGCAGGCCTCACCGGGTGGCGACCGCGGCGAGGCTCTACCGGATGCGTTTCAGGCTCATTGACAGGGCGGAATGGTGCGCCTGGCCCGAGGGCTTACGACCCTGGCCGGCACAAACGACATGTGCGCCCTGCACCTACTTGGCCGCTGCTGTTTCACGTGCAGATCCCTGCGGAAGCCTCGGTGAAACACAACCAGGCTTCAATAAAGCGAAGTCATGAGACTCGCACGAAATCATGCAGCGCGGCAATGAGCCCCACCTGGTAAATCAGCGCCTACATTGAAATTCCAGGTGGGCCCCAGGAGGCCCGGCCCTGTACTCACGTCACAGGCATGCCGCGGTGCCTCCAGAACGGCGAAGCCCCCGGCTCGCGCATCCCGACGTGGGACGGCGTCACCAGGGGCTTCGGCGCGTAGGCCCTCACGCGCACCTGCGTCGTACCGCTCGGAGGAGCTCAGCGCACGTCGTAGGTCTTCCGGACGGGGACGCCACCACGCTCCAGGTCCAGCTCGATGTGTCGGGTCTCGCGCAGGCTCTCGTAGGCCGCCAGCGCGCCCTCGGGCGTCTTGAGCGACTGGCCGTTGACCCGCTGGAGTACGTCACCGTTCTGGAGCCCCAGAAGCGCTGCGAGCGAGCCCGGGCGGATGGCGAACAGCTTGAAGCCCTGGGGCTGACCTTCCCGGAACATGGGCACGATGCGGGCCTGGCCGGCCAGCGTGTCCGGATAGGTCATCGCGGTGCGCACGTCCGTGCCGGGGACCTCGTACGCATGCTCGCCAATCATCCGGATGCCGCTCCAGGGAGCGGCGGTGATCGCGGGCGTCGAGGACGGTGTTGGCGACTGCCACTGTGACGGGCCCGAGGCGGGAATGACGATGCGCTCGCGCTCGATGACGATGGAGGGCGTCTCGCCGGTGGCGCTCACGCTCCGGGGGCGCGCGTCTCCGAGCTCGGGGATGAAGCGGCTGAGCTTGAAGTCCGGGAGCAGGTTCATCGCGCTCGCCGCCACGGGAATGGCGAAGAGGATGAGGGCACCGCTCAACAGCCAGAATTGCTTGCGGGTGAAGCGCTCCATCGTCGTGGCTCCTCTCGGTTCAGGGACACGACGGCCATGAGCAAGCGCGGTGCCATGACGCTCCGGCCGCGGGGTTTCACCCGGAGCACGTGCGCCGCGCGGGGCCCGCCGACGCTGGGGTCGGGACCCGCTGTCACGAATGCGGGGGAAGGCGGATGACAGGTTGTCACGGCGGACAACGGGGCTCGCTTCCGGCGAGACGTGAGGGGCCCGGTCGACGTGTCGGTGACGGTACTGATGCTAGTCTTCGCGCTCGCGAGTCCCCGGCGCATCCGTCCCGGCCAGGTTTCCCATGTCTCAGCTCCCGCGTCCTCCGGCTCCTCCCTCCCTCCCGCTGATGTGGAAGCTCCTCCGCGCGAGGCAGCACCTCAGCCCGCTCCACCTCAGCCTCGCCCGTGAGTACGGAGACGTCGTGTGGCTGCGCGCGCCAGGGGTGAACACCTACCTCGTCAGCACCCCGGCGCTCATCAAGCACTACCTGGCCGAAAACGCGGTCAACAACTACGTGAAGCACCCCGGGCCGGTGGCCCGCACCCTCGTCATGGGGGAGAGCATCTCCACCATGGAGGGCCCCGGCTGGCTGCGGCATCGGCGCCTGCTCCAGCCAGGCTTCCAGCGCGAGCGCATGCTGGCCGCCGTGCCGAAGATGGTCGAGGTCTTCCAGCACGAGCTCGACACCCACTGGGAGCCCCGGGTGCGAGGAGGCGAGCCGCTGGACGTGCTCCCGGCGATGTCGAGCCTCGTCCTGTCGGTGCTGGGGCCGCTCGTGTGCTCCGAGGAAGTGCCCCAGGATGTCCGCGACGCGGTGTACCGGTACATGCGCTTCGCGTTCGAGCCCGACCCGCTGCTGCATCAACTGGGCGTCCTGCCGGAAGCGGTGGTCCGCTACGACTCCCGGCGCCGCCACCCCCTGGCCCGCGAGTCGGGACGCCGCATCAACAAGTACGCCTGGGACATGGTCCGCAAGCGGATGGGAATGTCGGAACAGCCGGACGACATGCTCGGGATGATCATCGACGCGCGTGACGCCGCGGGCGAGCGGATGAAGGAAGTGGAGGTCCGCGACGAGCTCGTCGAGCTGATCTACGGAGGCCAGTTCGGGACGAGCAGCGGCCTTTCCTGGATGTGGCACTACCTGTCGCTCCATCCGGAGGTGTTCCAGCGTATGGGTGACGAGGTGGAGCGCGTCCTCGGCGGGCGGGCGCCAGCGGTGACGGACCTGCGGGACCTGCAGTACGTGACGCAGGTCTTCGATGAAACCCTGCGGCTCCATCCGCCCGCGCCCGGCCAGGGCCGGATTGCCATCAAGGAGGACACGCTCGGCGGCTATCACGTCCCGGTGGGCACCACGGTGTTCGGCTCCACGTACGCCATGCACCGGCACCCGGACTACTGGACGGAGCCCGAGGTCTTCGACCCCAGCCGCTTCGCCCCGGAGAAGGTCAAGGAGCGGCCCCGGTTTCTCTACCTGCCGTTCGGCGCGGGCCAGCGAGTCTGCATCGGCTCGATGCTGGCGTCGCTCATGGCCACGCTGAGCACCGTGCTGCTGACCCAGCGCTATCGCCTGGAGGCCGTTCCCGGGAAGAAGGTGCGACCGCTCACCGGCGGCGCCCACTTCCCGGACAACCTCTGGCTGAAGGTGCTGCCGGCGCGCGCGGGCGCCCCTGCGTCGAGGCCGAGCGCAGTCGCCGGGTAGTCGTTACGCGTCCTCCTCGCCCGCGCGCACCCGCTCCAGCAGCGCGGTGAGCTGCTCAGCCAACACCTGCACGTCCGGCGCGCGCAGCACGCTGTAGTGGTTGCCGGGCACGTCCCGCTGCTCCAGGCCACCCACGGCAAGGGGCGTCCAGCCTCGGTCTCGTGCCTGCGTCGGGTCCTCCGCGCCTTCACTGGCGCGCAGCATCGTCACCCGGCCGGCGTAGGGCCTGGGCACGTAGTGCTTCAGCGCGCGCGTGTTGCTGGCGAAGACCTCGAAGAGGGTGCGGAGCGCTGACAGGTCCAGCTCGGGAACGAGCACGCCCGCCTCACGTCCCGCGTCCAGCAGTCCCTGGAGTACGGCGTCAGGCCCCTGGCCGACGAGCTCCGGGTCGGGCATCCACCGGCCTCCCACGACGAGCTGTGCCTGGTCCCTGGCGAAGAGGGCCGCCAGCTGCGCGCGGTCCCAGGTGTCCGTCCTCACGCGGTCCTCGGTGGCCGCGCTGGGGTCGATGAGCGCCAGCAGGTCCACCCGCTCGCCACGCGCCTGGAGCTGGCGGGCCATCTCGAAGGCCACGACCGCGCCCATGGACCAGCCACCGAGCAGGTAGGGCCCCTGGGGTTGCACGGTGCGAATGGACTCGAGGTAGAGGGCGGCCATCTCCTCGAGGGTCTCCAGCGCCGGCTGCTGTCCGTCGAGTCCCTGGGACTGGAGCCCGTACACGGGCTGCTCCGGGCCCAGCCGTCGCGCGAGCTCCGCGTAGCCGAGCACGTTGCCTCCCACCGCGTGGACGAGGAAGAAGGGCCGGCGCTCCCCTCCGCGCTGGATGGGCACGAGCGGCGAGAAGGGCGCGGGCACCTGCCGCAGCAGTGCGGCGAGTCCCTCCACGGTGGGTGCCTGGAACAGCGAGGCCAGCGGCAGCTCGCGCCCGGTGCGCTCCCGGATGCGGGCCATCAGCTGGACGGCGAGCAGCGAGTGCCCGCCCAGCTCGAAGAAGTTGCCGCGGATGCCCACGGACGGGATGCCCAGCAGCTCCTCCCAGATGCCCGCCAGCAGGTGCTCCAGCACGTCGCGCGGAGCCACCGCCGTGTCCGGCGCGGCGACACGGGCGAGGTCCGGGACAGGCAGCGCCTTGCGGTCCACCTTGCCGTTGGGCGTGAGGGGCAGGGCCTCCAGCACCACGAAGGCGGAGGGCACCATGTGCTCAGGCAGCCGCTGCTTGAGGGCGGCACGCAGCGTCTCCGGCTCCAGTGTCACACCGGCGGCGGGCACCGCGTAGGCGACGAGGCGCTTGTCGCCGGGCCGGTCCTCACGCACCAGCACCAGGGCCTGACGCACGCCGGTGTGGGCGGACAGCACCGCCTCGATTTCTCCCAGCTCGATGCGGAAGCCACGCAGCTTCACCTGGAAGTCGGTGCGGCCCAGGTACTCCAGCGTGCCGTCAGGCAGCCAGCGCACCCGGTCTCCGGTGCGGTACAGGCGCGCGCCGGGGGTGGTGCTGAAGGCGTCGGGCACGAAGCGCTCGGCGGTGAGCTCCGGGCGGCCCAGGTAGCCACGGGCCAGTCCGACGCCGCCGATGAACAGCTCCCCGGGGACGCCCACGGGCACCGGGCGCAGGTGCGCGTCCAGCACGTAGAGGCGGGTGTTGGAGAGCGCCTTGCCGAGCGGCGGCTTGAGGCCATCCGGCACGCATGGGTGCAGGGTGGCGATGACGGTGGCCTCGGTGGGGCCGTAGGCGTTGAGGAACTGGCGGCCGGGGGCCCACTTCGCCACCACCTCGGCGGTGCAGGCCTCGCCGCCGGAGATGAGGGTGCCCAGCGCCTCCAGCCCGTCCGTGGGCAGCAGCGCCAGCACGGAGGGTGGCAGCAGGACGGAGTCGATGGACTGGCCGCGCAGCGTGTCCACCAGCGGCTGGCC
This sequence comes from Pyxidicoccus trucidator, assembly GCF_010894435.1. Lineage (NCBI taxonomy): Bacteria > Pseudomonadati > Myxococcota > Myxococcia > Myxococcales > Myxococcaceae > Pyxidicoccus > Pyxidicoccus trucidator. The sequence goes on from NZ_JAAIXZ010000033.1 coordinate 26,835, forward strand.
GGGCAGCAGCGCCTCGCGAGGCGCGAGCACCAGGGTGGCTCCATGCAGCAGCGCCGTCGTCACCTCGTACACGGCGGCGTCGAAGCTGAAGGACGCGAACTGGAGCACGCGCTGGCCGGGACGCAGGCCGGTGGCCTCCACCATGTGGCGCGTCAGGTTGGGCACGCCGCGATGGGCCACCATGACGCCCTTGGGACGGCCGGTGCTACCCGACGTGTAGATGACGTACGCGAGACTGTCCGCCGTGACCGTCCGCTCCGGCGCGGTGGCCGGGTGGTGGGCCAGCGTGGCGGTGTCGAGCGCCAGCACCTCGCCGGTGTAGGCCGGCAGCGCGTCGCGCAGGTGCGAGTGGGTGAGGAGCACCGCCGCGCCGGAGTCCTGGAGCATGAAGTCCAGGCGCTCGCGCGGGTAGGCCGGGTCCAGCGGAACGTAGGCACCCCCGGCCTTGAGCACGCCGAGCAGGCCGATGACGAGGTCGAACGAGCGCTCCAGGCACAGGGCCACGCGTGTGTCGGGACGGACGCCCCGGGCACGCAGCTCATGGGCGAGCTGGTTGGCGCGGACGTCCAGCTCGCGGTAGCTCAGCGACTGCCCGCCGAAGCGCAGGGCCTCGGCATCGGGCGCCCTCGCGACCTGGACCTCGAACAGCTCGTGGAGGGTGGCGCCGTCCTCGAAGGGCGCGGCGGTCTCGTTCCATTGCCTCAGGAGCCGTGCCTGTTCGGCTTCGCGCATGAGCGGCAGCTCGAGGAGCCGCTGGTCTGGATTGGCGGAGAGTGCTTCGAGCAGCGTGCCCAGGTGCTCCGCCATGCGCTCGATGGTGGCGGCGTCGAACAGGTCGGTGTTGTAGCTCAGCGAGCCATGCAGCCCCTGGGGCCCGGGCGCCATCACCAGGGTCAGCTCGAACTTGGCGACGTGGATGGGCGCCGTCACGGAGGAGAGCTGCAAGCCGGGCAGTGAGATGGAGGAAGAGGGCAGGTTCTGCAGCGAGAACATGACCTGGAACAGCGGCGAGCGGCTCAAGTCGCGCTCGTGCTGGAGGACTTCCACCAGCTTCTCGAAGGGCACCTCCTGATGGGCGTAGGCGCCCAGCGTCGCCTCGCGAACCTGAGCCAGGTGGGACGTGAAGGTGTCCTCGGCGGAGAAGCGCGCGCGCAGGGCCAGCGAGTTGATGAAGAAGCCGATGAGGCCCTCCGTCTCCGAGCGGTTGCGGCCGGCGATGGGCGAGCCAACGACGAGGTCGTCCTGTCCGGAGTACCGGTGCAGCAGCGTCTGCCAGGCAGCCAGCAGCACCATGAAGAGGGTGGCATCGTGTTCGCGGGTGAGCGACTCCAGCTTCTGGTTGAGCTCGGGCGGAAGCGCGAAGGCCCACGTCGCGCCGTGGAAGGTCTGAACGGGTGGGCGGGGCCTGTCGGTGGGCAGCTCCAGGGCCTGGGGCGCGCCACCGAGCTGCCGCTTCCAGTAGCCGAGCTGCGCTTCGAGCACGTCACCGCGCAGCCAGCTCCGCTGCCACTCCGCGTAGTCGGCGTACTGCACCGGCAGATGTGGAAGTCGGGCTGTCTTGCCGGCGGCGAAGGCCTCGTAGAACGCCGCCAGCTCACGGACGAGCACGCCCAGGGACCAGCCGTCGGAGACGATGTGGTGGGCGTTGAGCAGCAGCACGTGGTCATCAGACGCCAGCCGGAGCAGCGAGGCGCGGAACAGCGGTCCGCGGGACAGGTCGAACGGGCGGATGCCCTCTTCGCTGGCCAGGCGGTGGGCTTCGCGCTCCCGCTGCTCGGCGGGCAGCGCGCCCAGCTCCACCACGGGCAGCCGGAAGCCGGAGACCGTGTGGATGACCTGCACGGGCTCGCCCTGGTTGGCGGCGAAGGTGGTGCGCAGGGACTCGTGGCGCTGGATGAGGGCCTCCAGGCTCCGCTCCAGCGCTGCGACATCGAGCGCTCCGGTGAGCCGCACCGGGGACGGCATGTTGTAGGCGGAGCTGCCCGGCTGGAGCTGGTCGATGAACCACAGGCGCTGCTGCGCGAAGGACAGCGGCAGATCCTTCGTTCGCGCCACGGGGACGAGCGGGGGCGCCTGGAGGCCGGGCGTGGACTTGCGTGTGGATTCGATGCGCGCGGCGAGGGCCGCGACGGTGGGCGCCTCGAAGAGGGCGCGCAGGGGCAGCTCCACGCCCAGCACGGAGCGCACGCGGGAGATGAGCTGCGTGGCCAGCAGGGAGTGTCCGCCGAGGGCGAAGAAGCCGTCGGTGACGCTGACGCGGGGCAGCCGCAGCACTTCGCAGAAGAGAGGCGCGAGCTTCTCTTCCTCGGGGGTGCGAGGTGCGGTGAAGGGAGCATCGCCGCGAAGGCTGTCGGCGTCGGGAGCGGGCAGCATGCGGCGTGCGAGCTTGCCGCTGGGGGTGAGTGGCAGGGCCGCCAGGGAGACGAAGGCGGAGGGCACCATGTACTCGGGCAGCCGCTGGAGGAGGAAGGAGCGCAGTGCGTCGGTGTCGAGCGCCGCCAGGGACGAGTCACCCGGAGTCACGGGTGCCGTGACGAGGTAGCCAACGAGACGCTTGTCGCCGGGCGAGTCCTCGCGCACCGCGGCAGCGGCGTCGCGCACGCCAGGCGCGGCGCGCAGGGTGGCTTCCACTTCACCCAACTCGATGCGGAAGCCGCGCAGCTTCACCTGTCCGTCGAGGCGACCGAGGAAGTCAACGGTGCCGTCGGCCTTCCAGCGGGCGGAGTCGCCGGTGCGGTACAGGCGCGCGCCGGGCACGTCGCTGAAGGGGTGGGGGACGAACTTCTCGGCCGTCAGCTCTGGCCTGCCGGAATAGCCGAGGGCCAGATGGGTGCCGCCGATGAAGAGCTCTCCAGGGACGCCCACCGGGCAGGGCTGGCCATGCGCGTCCAGCACGTACAACTGCGTGTGCGGCAGGGGAGCGCCAATGGAGGGAAGGCGGGGCCAGGAGGCCGGAGGCCCTTGCAGGCGGAGGGCGGAGACGACGTGCGTCTCGGAGGGGCCGTACTGGTTCTCCAGCACGCAGCCCGGAAGCCTCTCGAAGAAGGCCACCAGGGCGGGCGTCACCTGGAGTTGCTCGCCGGCCGTCACCACCTCGCGCAG
>NZ_JAAIXZ010000033.1:30036-87204 GCF_010894435.1 Pyxidicoccus trucidator
CGGAGACGACGTGCGTCTCGGAGGGGCCGTACTGGTTCTCCAGCACGCAGCCCGGAAGCCTCTCGAAGAAGGCCACCAGGGCGGGCGTCACCTGGAGTTGCTCGCCGGCCGTCACCACCTCGCGCAGCGCACGCGGCACTTGAGCGCCGTGGGCCACCGCGTCGGCCAGGGCCTGGAGGGCGACGAACGGAAGGAACAGTCGTTCCACCGCGTGCGCGTCCATGAAGGTCAGCAGGGCGGGCATGTCCTGGCGCAGGCCGCCGGTGGGCAGTACCAGGGTGCCGCCAGCCCACCAGGTGCTGAACAGCTCCTGGAAGGAGACGTCGAAGCTGAGCGCGGCGAACTGGAGCGTGGTGGCGGAGGGATTGGCGGACTGGCGCAGCTGCCACGCCAGCAGGTGGCTAAGGGCGCGGTGGGGAAGCGCGACGCCCTTGGGCCTGCCGGTGCTGCCGGAGGTGTAGATGAGGTAGCAGGTGGCCTCGGGGGACACCTTCCGTGCCGGTGCGTGAGTCGGCTGTCGTGAGAGGGCCTCGGCTTCCGTGTCCACGGACACCCGGCGGGTGCGCGAGTCCTGGGGTAGCACGGCAGCCAGGTGCGACTGGGTGAGGACGACGGGAGCGCCGGAGTCCTCCAGCATGAAGGCCAGCCGCTCGGCGGGGTAGGACGGGTCGAGCGGGAGGTAGGAAGCACCGGCCTTGAGGGTGGCGAGGACGGCGACAGCCATGTCGAGGCTCTTGTCGAGGCACAGGCCCACGGTGCCACCGGCGGGCACGTCCAGAGAGACGAGGTGGTGAGCCAGTTGGTTGGCGCGCGAGTCGAGCTGCGCGTAGGTGAGCGAGTGGGTGCCATCCGTGACGGCCACCGTGTGCGGGGTGCGTGCGGCCTGGGCCTCGACGGGACGGTGCACGGCCACGGGCGCGTGCGGCTCGCGCGAGGTGTCGTTCCACTCCAGCAGCAACTGGCGCTGCTCGACCTCGCCCAGCATCGGCAGGCGCCACAGCGGCTGGCTTGCGTCGGCCGAGACAGACGTGAGCAGCCGCTGGAGGTGGTCCCCCATGCGCCGCGCCGTCGCCTCATCGAAGAGGTCGGTGTTGTACTGGATGGCGCCGTGAAGCTCGTCGCCGGAGTCCGCCATCATCAGGGACAGGTCGAACTTGGCGGTTCCACTGGGTGCCGCCATGGGCCGCAGCTCCAGGGCGCTTTCGACTGCGTCGCCATCACCCCGCGACGGGTCCCTCGGCGTGTTCTGCAAGGCGAGCAGGACCTGGAAGAGTGGAGTGCGGCTCAGGTCCCGCTCGGGGCGCAGCTCGTCGACCAGCTTCTCGAAGGGCACGTCCTGGTGGGCGTACGCATCGAGCGTTGACTCGCGCACCTGCGCGAGCAGCTCGCGGAAGGTCATGTCCGGGCGGAGCCGCGTGCGCAGGGCCAGGGTGTTGACGAAGAATCCAACCAGGCCCTCCAGCTCGGCCCGCTGCCGGTTGGCGATGGGCGAGCCCACCACCACGTCGTCCTGGCCGGAGTAACGCGAGAGCAACACGCTGAAGATGGACAGCAGCGCCATGAAGGGGGTGACGCCCTCGCGCCGGCACAGGGCGTAGAAGGCGGCGGAGAGCTCCGGCCCGAGGTGCACGGGCACCGTCGCGCCGCGGTCCGTCTGCACGGGTGGACGGGGCCTGTCGGTAGGAAGCTCCAGCGCATGCGGTGCGCCTTCGAGCTGGCGCTTCCACCAGGACACCTGCTTCGCCAGCACTTCGTTTCGCAGCCACCCACGCTGCCAGACGGCATAGTCCGCGTATTGGAGTGCCAGCGGCGCCAGTGGGGAGGGCAGCCCCTGGGAGAACGCCGTGTAGAGCGCGCCGACTTCACGAACGAGGATGCCGTTGGACCAGCCGTCCGAGACGACGTGGTGGACGGTGACGAGCAGGACATGGCGCCGCTCGGACAGGTGCACCAGGGTGGTGCGCATCAATGGAGCCTTCGTCAGGTCGAAGGGCTTCTGCGCTTCCAGGGCAGCCTGTTCGCGGGCGGCGGCTTCCTGCTCGGGCTCGGGAAGGTGGCCGAGGTCCACCCGCGTCAACGGCAGCAGGACTTCCGGGTGGAGGTGTTGGACGGGCGAGCCGTCCTCCAGCGTGTGGAAGCTGGTGCGCAGTGCTTCATGTCGTTGGACGAGTCCCTGGAGGGCGCGCTTGAGGGCCGGGATGTCCAGCGCACCGTCGAGCTGCATCGCGGAGGGGATGTTGTAGAACGCGCTGCCGGGCTGCAGCCGGTCCAGGAACCAGAGGCGCTGCTGGGCGAAGGACAGCGGCAGTGCGCCGCCGCGGGGGACCGGCAGCAGTGGCGGGAGTCTCACTCCGTCCCGCTCCCGCCGAGCGTCCTCGATGCGCGGGGCCAGTGCGGCGACGGTGGAAGCCTCGAAGAGCGCGCGCAGCGGCAGCTCGACGTCGAACGACTGACGCACGCGCGAGAAGACCTGGGTGGCGAGCAGCGAATGGCCTCCCAGCGCGAAGAAGTCATCGTGACGGCCGACCTTCTCCACGTGCAGCACCTCGGCCCAGAGTGCGGCCAACCGCTGCTCCGTCGGTGTGGCGGGCGCCTCGTAGGTGGAGGCCGAGGCGGAGGACTCCGGCGCGGGAAGCGCCTTGCGGTCCACCTTGCCGCTGGACATCAGCGGGAAGGCGTCCAGGGCGATGAAGGCGCCAGGCACCATGTACTCGGGCAGCCGCTGCTTGAGGGCCGCACGCAGGGCGGCGGCGTCCGGTGCGGCGTCCTGGTAGGTGAAGTACGCCACCAGGCGCGGGTTGCCGGGGACGTCCTCGCGCATCAGGACGAGCGCCTGATCTACCGCCGGGTGCTGGGCGAGGGTGGCCTCGATTTCGCCCAGTTCGATGCGGAAGCCACGCAGCTTCACCTGGAAGTCGACGCGGCCCATGAAGTCGAGCGTGCCGTCAGGCAGCCAGCGCACCTTGTCCCCGGTGCGGTACATGCGAGCGCCAGGGGTTGCGCTGAAGGCGTCGGGCAGGAAGCGCTCGGCGGTGAGCTCCGGGCGGCGCAGGTAGCCACGAGCGAGGCCGGCACCCGAGATGAAGAGTTCTCCCGGCACTCCGACGGGCACCAGGCGCAACCCGGCATCCAGCACGTAGACCTTCACGTTGGCCAGGGGGCCACCGATGGTGGGACGCGTCTCGGGGCGCACCACGAAGGCGGTGGATTCGACGGTGCACTCGGTGGGGCCGTAGAGGTTGAAGGTACGGGTGCGAGGCGCGGCCGCCAGTTGCTGCCAGAGGGCTTCGTCAATGGCCTCGCCGCCGGGCAACAGCAGGCGCGGGGCGGACTCGTCCTGAAGCAGGCCGGACTGCACCAGCAGCCGCAGCAGGGCAGGCGTGGACTCGAACACGTCCACCCGCTGGTGCTTTATCCACTGGCGCAGGGCGTCCACATCCTGCCGGGTGGCGTCGGGGACGATGCACATGCAGTGGCCGTCGAGCAGCTGCACCATCTGCTGGACGGAGGCATCGAAGGCCAGCGGTGCATTCAGGCTGGCGCGTAGGCCCGCGGGCTCCCCAGCGAACACCTTGCGCGCCAGGGCATGGCGCAGGTTGAGCATGGAGCGGTGCTGCACCATGACGCCCTTGGGCGTGCCGGTGCTGCCGGAGGTGTAGATGACGTACGCGAGGTTGTCGGCAGTGGCCGAGGGCGGGGGATTGTGCGTCGGCAGCGAGATGGGCAGCGCTTCCGCCGAGTCGAGGCACAGCACCTGCGTGCCCTGGGGCGGAGTCCAGGCGCCCACCAGCTTTTGCTGGGTGAGGAGGACGGGGGCCGCGCAGTCCAGGAGGGTGAAGTCGAGGCGCTGGGCGGGCCAGGCCGGGTCCAGCGGGACGTAGCCGCCGCCCGCCTTCATGACGCCGAACAAGGCGACGAGCATGTCGATGGACCGCTCGAAGCAGAGGGCCACGGGCACTTCCGGGCCGACCCCCAGCGAGCGCAGGTGCCAGGCCAACTGGTTGGCGCGCGCGTTGAGCTGGGAGAAGGAGAGGACGGAGTCCTCGAAGGTGACGGCGGGAGCGTCGGGAGTCCTGGCGACCTGGAGCTCGAAGGCGTGGTGGAAGCAGGAGTCGACGGCCACGTCTGCGGCGGTGTCGTTCCAGGCCTGCAACATCTGCTGGCGCTCGGCGGCGGTCAGCAGGGGCAGCTCGGACAGGCGCTGCTCCGGATGGGAGACGATGGCCTCCAGCAGCACCTGGAGGTGCCGAACCAGACGCGTGGCGGTGGCCTCCGTGAAGAGATCCACGTTGCGTTGCAGGGCGCCCACGAAGCCATCAGGCGTCTCGGCGAGGTTGAGCATCAGCTCGAACTTGGCCGCGTCCGAGCCACTGCTCTCCAGGGACCGCAAGGAGAGTGACGGACGAACGACGTCCTGCGTCGGGGTGTTCTGAAGGGCGAAGAACGTCTGGAAGAGTGGCGAGCGGCTCAAGTCGCGCGCCGGTTGGAGTTCCTCCACCAGCTTCTCGAAGGGCACGTCCTGGTGCTCGTAGGCGCCCAGGGTCGTTTCCCGCACCTGTCGCAGCAGTTGGAGGAAGGACAGCGAGCCCTCGGTGCGGGCCCGTAGCACCAGCGTGTTGACGAAGAAGCCGATGAGGCTCTCGGTCTCCGCATGGCGGCGACCGGCGATGGGGGAGCCGACGACGACATCCTCCTGGCCGGAATAGCGGGAGAGCAGCACCTGGAAGGAGGCCAGCAGCAGCATGAAGGGCGTCGCGCCCTCACGCTGGGCCAGGGCCTTGAGGGCCTCGCTCAACTCGCGGGGCAGGCGCACCGGCACCGAGGCGCCCCGGTGGGAGAGGACGGGTGGGCGCGGGAAATCGGTGGCCAGCTCCAGGTGCGCAGGTGCTCCTGTCAGTTGCTGCTTCCACCAGCCCAGCTGCCTGTCGAGAGCAGGGCCCTGGAGCCATTGGCGCTGCCAGACGGCGTAGTCGGCGTACTGCACTGACAGTTCGGGCAGCGGCGAGGGCTGACCCGCACTGAAGGCCTCGTAGAGGGCCACGACTTCACGCACCAGCACGCCGGAAGACCAACCGTCGGAGACGATGTGGTGCAGGTTGAGCACCAGCGCGAACTCCTGTGCGGCGAGTCGCAGCAGGCTCACGCGGAGCAGCGGACCGGTGGCCAGGTTGAAGGGCCGCAGCGCGTCCTCGGAGGCCAGCCGGCGGGCCTCGACCAGACGCTCCGTCTCCGGCAGGCCGGTGAGGTCCACGACGGGCAGCGCGATGGCTTGGGCCGGGTGGATGACCTGCGTCGGCTGGCCTGACTCGGTGGTGAAGGTGGTGCGCAGCGACTCGTGGCGGCGGACCACTTCGGAGAAGGCGCGCTCCAGCGCGGGCACGTCCAGCGCGCCTTCCAAGAGGAGCGCGGTGGGCATGTTGTACTGCACGCCGCCGGGTTCGAGCTGGTCGATGAACCAGAGGCGCTGCTGGGCGAAGGAGAGCGGCGGGCGGCCTGTCCGCACCATCGGACGCAGCGCAGGCAGGGAGGAGCCGTGAGTGGTCTCCTCCACTCGGAGGGCGAGCGAAGCGAGGGTGGGAGCCTCGAAGAGGGCCCGCAGGGGCAGCTCGACGTCGAAGGACTGGCGCACGCGCGAGACGACCTGGGTGGCCAGCAGCGAGTGGCCGCCCAGCGCGAAGAAGTCGTCGTGGCGGCCGACCTTCTCCACGCGCAGCACCTCGGCCCACAAGGTGGCCAGTTGCTGCTCGGTAGGCGTGGCGGGGGCTTCGTAGGTAGCAGCGGAGGCGGAGGACTCCGGAGCGGGAAGGGCCTTGCGGTCCACCTTTCCGTTGGGAGTGAGGGGGAAGGCGTCCAGGGCGATGAAGACGCCGGGCACCATGTACTCGGGCAGCCGCTGCTTGAGAGCGGTGCGCAGGGAGGCGGAGTCGGGTGCGGCCTCGTGGTGGGTGAACCAGGCCACCAGGCGCGGGTTGCCGGGCACGTCCTCGCGCACGAGGACGAGGGATTGGCGCACGCCCGGAAGCTGAGCGAGGGCGGCTTCGATTTCACCCAACTCGATGCGGAAGCCACGCAGCTTCACCTGGAAGTCGGTGCGGCCCAGGTAGTCGAGGGTGCCGTCGGCCAGCCAGCGCACCTTGTCGCCGGTGCGGTACATGCGAGCGCCGGGGGTGGGGCTGAAGGCGTCGGGCAGGAAGCGCTCTGCGGTGAGGGCGGGGCGGCGCAGGTAGCCACGGGCGAGGCCCGCGCCGGAGATGAAGAGCTCTCCGGGCACGCCGACGGGCACGGGCCGCAGTTGCCCATCCAGCACGTAGACGTGGACGTTGGCCAGAGGCACACCAATGGTGGGGCGCGTCTCGGGGCGCACGGCGAAGGCAGTGGAGTCCACCGTGCACTCGGTGGGGCCGTAGACGTTGAAGGTGCGCGTACGCGGCGCGGCGGCAAGCTGCTGCCAGAGGGCCTCGTCAATGGCCTCACCGCCGGGCACCAGCAGGCGCGGGGCGGACTCGTCGCGCAGCAGGCCTTCCTGCACCAGCAGCCGAAGCAGGGAAGGGGTGCAGTCGAGCACGTCAACGCGCTGGCGCTTCAGCCACTGGCGCAGGGCGTCTGCATCCTGCCGGGTGGCGTCGGGAACGATGCACAGGCAGTGGCCGTCGAGCAGTTGCACCAACTGCTTGACGGAGCCGTCAAAGGCCAGCGGCGCATTGACGCTGACGCGCAGGCTGGTGGGCTGCCCCGAGTAGACGGTGCGAGCCAGGGCGTGGCGCAGGTTGAGGACGGAGCGGTGTTGCACCATGACGCCCTTGGGCGTGCCGGTACTGCCCGAGGTGTAGATGACGTAGGCGAGGTTGCTGGCGGTGGCCGAGGGCGCGGGGTTGTGAGTGGGCAGCGAGGCGGGCAGCGCTTCCGCCGAGTCGAGGCACAGCACCTGCGTGCCCTGGGGCGGAGTCCAGATGCCCGCCAGTCTCTGCTGGGTGAGGAGGACGGGGGCCGCGCAGTCCAGGAGGGTGAAGTCGAGGCGCTGAGAGGGCCAGGCCGGGTCCAACGGGACGTAGCCGCCGCCTGCTTTCATGACGCCGAGCAGGGCGACCACCATGTCGACGGAGCGCTCGAAGCAGAGGGCCACGGGGACGTCGGGGCCGACGCCGAGCGAGCGCAGGTGCCAGGCCAACTGGTTGGCGCGCGAGTTGAGCTGGTCGAAGGAGAGGACGGAGTCCTCGAAGCTGACGGCGGGGGCGTCGGGCGTGCGCGCGGCCTGGAGCTCGAAGGCGTGGTGGAAGCAGGAGTCGACGGCAACATCCGCGGCGGTCTCGTTCCAACCGCGCAGCACCTGCTGACGCTCGGTGGCGGTCAGCAGGGGCAGCTCGGAAAGGCGCTGCTCCGGATTGGCGGCGATGGCCTCCAGCAGCACCTGGAGGTGCCGAACCAGACGCGTGGCGGAGGCCTCCGTGAAGAGATCCACGTTGCGTTGCAGCGTGCCCGCGAAGCCCTGGAGTGTTTCGACGAGGTGGAGGTTGAGCTCGAACTTGGCCACCCCACCACCAGCGACATCCAGGGGCCGGAGCGACAGGGAGGGCAGGTGCACTTCCTGCGTCGGGGTGTTCTGCAGGGTAAAGAACGACTGGAAGAGCGGTGTGCGGCTCAGGTCCCGCGCCGGGTGGAGCTCCTCCACCAGCTTCTCGAAGGGCACGTCTTGGTGCTCGTAGGCGCCCAGGGTGGTCTCACGCACCTGCCGCAGCAACTGGAGGAAGGACAAACCGCCTTCAGTGCGAGCGCGCAGCACGAGGGTGTTGATGAAGAAGCCGATGAGGCCTTCGGTCTCCGCATGACGGCGGCCGGCGATGGGGGAGCCGACGACGACGTCCTCCTGGCCGGAATAGCGGGAGAGCAGCACCTGGAAGGAGGCCAGCAGCAGCATGAAGGGCGTGGCGCCCTCGCGCTGGGCCAGGGCCTTGAGGGCCTCGCTCAGATCGCGGGGAAGGCGCACCGGCACCGAGGCGCCCCGGTGGGAGAGGACAGGAGGGCGGGGGAAGTCGGTGGCCAGCTCCAGGTGCGGCGGCGCACCCGTGAGCTGCTGCTTCCACCAGCCCAGCTGCCTGTCGAGGGCAGGACCCTGGAGCCACCCGCGTTGCCAGATGGCGTAGTCGGCGTACTGCACTGGCAGTTCGGGCAGTGGCGAGGGCTGGCCCGCGCTGAAGGCCTCGTAGAGGGCCACGACTTCGCGCACCAGCACGCTGGAAGACCAGCCGTCGGAGACGATGTGGTGCAGGTTCAGGAGCAGCGCGTGCTGGTGCTCTCCCAGGCGTAGGAGGGTGACGCGCAACAACGGTCCGGTGGCGAGCTGGAAGGGGCTCAGCGCGTCTTCGGTCGCGAGGCGGCTTGCCTCCTGTTCACGCCGGGCCTCGGGAACGCCTGTCAGGTCCACCACCGCGAGCTTCAGCGCGGAGGGGGAGTGGATGAGCTGGGTCGGCTGGCCTGCGTCGGTGGTGAAGGTGGTGCGCAGCGACTCGTGGCGGCGGACCACTTCGGAGAAGGCGCGCTCCAGGGACTCCACGTCCAGCGCGCCTTCGAGGCGCAGGGCCGTGGGCATGTTGTACTGCACGCCGCCGGGTTCGAGCTGGTCGATGAACCAGAGGCGCTGTTGGGCGAAGGAGAGCGGCGGGCGGCCTGTCCGCGCCATCGGACGCAGCGCGGGCATGGAGGAACCGTGAGTGGTCTCCTCCACCCGAAGGGCGAGCGAAGCGAGGGTGGGGGCCTCGAAGAGCGCACGCAGAGGCAGCTCGACGTCGAAGGACTGGCGCACGCGAGAGACGACCTGGGTGGCCAGCAGCGAGTGGCCGCCCAGCGCGAAGAAGTCGTCGTGGCGGCCGACCTTCTCCACGCGCAGCACCTCGGCCCACAAGGTGGCCAGCTGCTGCTCGGTAGGCGTGGCGGGCGCCTCGTAAGTGGCGGCCGAGGCGGAGACGTCCGGCGCAGGCAGGGCCTTGCGGTCGACCTTGCCGTTGGGAGTGAGGGGGAAGGCGTCCAGGGCGATGAAGGCGCCGGGCACCATGTACTCGGGCAGCCGCTGCTTGAGGGAGGCGCGCAGGGAGGCGGAGTCGGGTGCGGCCTCGTGGTGGGTGAACCAGGCCACCAGGCGCGGGTTGCCGGGCACGTCCTCGCGTACGAGGACGAGGGATTGCCGCACGCCCGGAAGCTGAGCGAGGGCGGCTTCGATTTCGCCGAGCTCGATGCGGAAGCCACGCAGCTTCACCTGGAAGTCGGTGCGGCCCAGGTAGTCGAGGGTGCCGTCGGCCAGCCAGCGCACCTTGTCGCCGGTGCGATACATGCGAGCGCCAGGGGTGGAGCTGAAGGCGTCGGGCAGGAAGCGCTCTGCGGTGAGGGCGGGGCGGCGCAGGTAGCCACGGGCGAGGCCGGCACCGGAGATGAAGAGCTCTCCAGGCACGCCGACGGGCACCGGGCGCAGGTGGGAGTCGAGGACGTAGACGTGGACGTTGGCTAGAGGCCCACCAATGGTGGGGCGCGTCTCGGGGCGCACGGCGAAGGCGGTGGAGTCGACGGTGCACTCGGTGGGGCCGTAGACGTTGAAGGTGCGGGTGCGAGGCGCGGCGGCGAGTTGCTGCCAGAGGGCTTCGTCAATGGCCTCGCCTCCGGGCACCAGCAGGCGCGGGGCGGACTCGTCGCGCAGCAGGCCTGTCTGCACCAGCAACCGCAGCAGCGAAGGCGTGCAGTCGAGTACGTCGACGCGCTGGTGCTTCAGCCACTGGCGCAGGGCGTCGGCGTCCTGCCGGGTGGCGTCGGGGACGATGCACAGGCAGTGGCCGTCGAGCAGTTGCACCAACTGCTTGACGGAGCCGTCGAAGGCGAGCGGCGCATTCACACTGACGCGCAGGCCGGCGGGCTGCCCCGCGTAGACGGTGCGCGCGAGGGCATGTCGCAGGTTGAGGACGGAGCGGTGTTGCACCATGACGCCCTTGGGCGTGCCGGTGCTGCCCGAGGTGTAGATGACGTAGGCGAGGTTGCTGGCGGTGGCCGAGGGCGCGGGGTTGTGAGTGGGCAGCGAGGCGGGCAGCGCTTCCGCCGAGTCGAGGCACAGCACCTCCGTGCCTTGGGGCGGAGTCCAGATGCCCGCCAGTCTCTGCTGGGTGAGGAGGACGGGGGCGGCGCAGTCCAAGAGGGTGAAGTCGAGGCGCTGAGAGGGCCAGGCCGGGTCCAGCGGGACGTAGCCGCCGCCCGCCTTCATGACACCGAGCAGGGCGACCACCATGTCGACGGAACGCTCGAAGCAGAGGGCCACGGGGACGTCGGGGCCGACGCCGAGCGAGCGCAGGTGCCAGGCCAACTGGTTGGCGCGCGAGTTGAGCTGGGAGAAGGAGAGGACGGAGTCCTCGAAGCTGACGGCGGGGGCGTCGGGCGTGCGCTCGGCCTGCAACTCGAAGACGTGGTGGACGCAGGAGTCGACGGGGACGTTGGCGCTGGTGTCATTCCAGGCTTGCAGCACCTGCTGACGCTCGGTGGCGGTCAACAGGGGCAGCTCGGACAGGCGCTGCTCCGGATTGGCGGCGATGGCCTCCAGCAGCACCTGGAGGTGCTGGGCCATCCGCAGGCCCGTCGTCTCCGCGAAGAGGTCCGCGTTGAACTGGACCTGGCCAGCGAAGCCGTCAGGCGTCTCGGCGAGGTTGAGCATCAGCTCGAACTTGGCTGCGCCCGAGCCACTGCTCTCCAGGGATCGTAGGGCGAGTGACGGGCGAACGACGTCCTGTACCGGGGTGTTCTGCAGCGTGAAGAGGGTCTGGAACAGCGGCGAGCGGCTCAAGTCGCGCGCCGGTTGGAGTTCCTCCACCAGCTTCTCGAAGGGCACGTCCTGGTGCTCGTAGGCACCCAGGGTGGTCTCCCGCACCTGTCGCAGCAACTGGAGGAAGGACAACGCGCCATCGGTGCGGGCCCGTAGCACCAGCGTGTTGACGAAGAAGCCGATGAGGCCTTCGGTCTCGGCATGGCGTCGGCCGGCGATGGGGGAGCCGACGACGACATCCTCCTGGCCGGAATAGCGGGAGAGCAGCACCTGGAAGGAGGCCAGCAGAACCATGAAGGGCGTGGCGCCCTCACGCTGGGCCAGGGCCTTGAGGGCCTCGCTCAGCTCGCGGGGCAGACGCATCGGCACCGAGGCGCCCCGGTGGGAGAGGACAGGAGGGCGGGGGAAGTCGGTGGCCAGCTCCAGGTGCGCAGGTGCCCCTGTCAGTTGCTGCTTCCACCAGCCCAGCTGCCTGTCGAGAGCAGGGCCCTGGAGCCACTGGCGCTGCCAGACGGCGTAGTCGGCGTACTGCACCGGCAGCTCCGGCAGTGGCGAGGGCTGGCCCGCACTGAAGGCCTCGTAGAGGGCCACGACTTCACGCACCAGCACGCCGGAAGACCAACCGTCAGAGACGATGTGGTGCAGGTTGAGCACCAGCGCGAACTCCTGTGTGGCGAGTCGCAGCAGGCTCACGCGCAGCAGCGGACCGGTGGCCAGGTTGAAGGGCCGCAGCGCGTCCTCGGAGGCCAGCCGGCGGGCCTCGGTCAGACGCTCCGTCTCCGGCAGGCCGGTGAGGTCCACGACGGGCAGCGCGAAGGCGCGGGCCGGGTGGATGACCTGAGTGGGCTGGCCCGCGTCGGTGGCGAAGGTGGTGCGCAACGACTCGTGGCGGCGGACCACTTCGGAGAAGGCGCGCTCCAGCGCGGGCACGTCCAGCGCGCCTTCCAGGAGGAGGGCGGTGGGCATGTTGTACTGCACGCTGCCGGGCTCGAGCTGGTCGAGGAACCACAGACGCTGCTGCGCGAAGGATAGCGGCAGCGAGCCCGTGCGCGGCACGCTCAGCAGGGGCGGAGGTTGCAGGCCGTCTCGCTCGCCCCTGGCTCGCTCGATTCGCGGGGCCAGCGTGGCGACGGTGGAGGCCTCGAAGAGGGCGCGCAGGGGCAGCTCGACGTCGAAGGCCCTGCGCACGCGCGAGACGACCTGGGTGGCCAGCAGCGAGTGGCCGCCCAGCGCGAAGAAGTCGTCGTGACGGCCGACCTTCTCCACGCGCAGCACCTCGGTCCAGAGCGCGGCCAGCCGCTCTTCTGTCTCGGTGGCGGGTGCCACGTACGTGCCAGCGGAGGCCGTGGTCCCCGGTGCCGGCAATGCCCTGCGGTCGACCTTTCCGTTGGGTGTCAGGGGGAAAGCGCCCAGGGCGATGAAGGCGCCGGGCACCATGTACTCGGGCAGCCGCTGCTTCAGGACGTCGCGCAGGGTAGTGCTGTCCGGCGCGGCGTCGTGACAGGTGAAGTAGGCCACCAGGCGCTGATCGCCGGGGACGTCCTCGCGCACCATGACGAGCGCCTGACGCACCGCCGGGTGCTGGGCAAGGGTGGTCTCGATTTCACCCAGCTCGATGCGGAAGCCGCGCAGCTTCACCTGGAAGTCGATGCGGCCCAGGAAGTCGAGCGTGCCATCGGCGAGCCAACGCACCTTGTCTCCGGTGCGGTACATGCGCGCGCCGGGGGTGGAGCTGAAGGCATCAGGCAGGAAGCGATCGGCGGTGAGCTCCGGACGGTCCAGGTAGCCACGGGCGAGGCCGGCGCCGGAGATGAACAGCTCCCCCGGCACACCGACGGGCACCGGGCGCAACAAGGCATCCAGCACATAGACGTGGGCGTTGGCCAGGGGGACGCCAATGGTGGGGCGCGTCTCGGGGCGCACCGCGAAGGTAGTGGAGTCCACCGTGCACTCGGTGGGGCCGTAGACGTTGAAGGTGCGCGAGCGAGGCGCGGCGGCAAGGTGCTGCCACAAGGCGTCGTCAATGGGCTCACCGCCGGGCACCAGCAGCCGTGGCGCGGCCTCGTCTTGCAGCAGTCCGGACTGCACCAGCAGGCGCAGCAGGGAGGGCGTGCAGTCGAGCACGTCCACGCGCTGGTGCTTCAGCCACTGCCGCAGGGCGTCCGCGTCCCTCCGGGTGGCTTCGGGGACGATGCACAGGCAATGGCCGTCGAGCAGCTGCACCCACTGCTGGACGGAAGCATCGAAAGCCAGCGGCGCGTTCATGGTGACGCGCAGGCCGGACGGCTGCCCTGCGTACACAGTGCGCGCCAGCGCATGACGCAGGTTGAGCACGGAGCGGTGCTGCACCATGACGCCCTTGGGACGGCCGGTGCTGCCCGACGTGTAGATGACGTACGCGAGGTTGTCGGGTGTGGTCCACCGCGCCGGTGCGGTGTCCGGGTGACGTGAGAGGGCCGTCGCGTGGGTGTCGAGCGCCAGCACCCGGATGGATCCGGAAGGCAGCGAGTCGCGCAGGTGCGAGTGCGTGAGGAGCACCGTGGCACCCGAGTCCTGGAGCATGAAGTCCAGGCGCTCACGGGGGTAGGCAGGGTCCAGCGGGATGTAGGCGCCCCCGGCCTTGAGCACGCCGAGCAGGCCGATGACGAGGTCGAGAGAGCGCTCCAGGCACAGGGCCACGCGCGTGTCGGGGCGGACGCCCTGGGCTCGCAGTTCATGGGCGAGCTGGTTGGCGCGCGCGTCCAGCTCACGGTAGCTCAGCGACAGCTCGCCGAAGCGCAGGGCCTCGGCGTCAGGGGCTCTCGTGGCCTGGGCCTCGAACGCTTCATGGATGCAGGCGGCATCCTCGAAGGGTGCGGCGGTGTCGTTCCACTCGACCAGCACCTGCCGTTGCTCGGCGGCGCTCATCAGCGGCAGCAGGGTGACGCGCTGGCGCGGTTCGCGGACGGCGGATTCCAGGACCACGCGCAGGTGGCCCGCCATGCGAGCGGCGGTGGCCGCATCGAACAGGTCGGTGTTGTACCCGAGCGCGCCGATGAGACCCTCGGGGCTGGGAGTCAGCGCCAGCGTCAGCTCGAACTTCGCGACGCTGCCCGCGGTGTCTACTCCGGAGAGCGTCAGGCGGGAGAGGGTGAGCGGGGCCTCCGGCAGGTTCTGCAGGACGAACAGCACCTGGAAGAGCGGCGAGCGGCTCATGTCTCGCGCGGGCTGGAGCACCTCGACCAGCTTCTCGAAGGGCACGTCCTGGTGGCCGTAGGCGCCGAGCGTCGCCTCTCGCACCTGACCGAGCAGCGACACGAAGGTGTCCTGCTCGGAGATGCGTGCGCGCAGGGCCAGGGTGTTGATGAAGAAGCCGATGAGTCCCTCGGTCTCCGAGCGGTTGCGGCCTGCGATGGGCGAGCCGACGACGAGGTCGTCCTGGCCGGAGTAGCGGTGCAGCAGCGTGTGCCAGGCGGCCAGCAGCACCATGAAGAGCGTGGTGTCGTGCTCGCGGGCGAGCGCTTCGAGCCGCTGCGACAGCTCGGACGGGAGCTGGAAGGGATGGGTCGCGCCGCGGAAGGTCTGCACGGGCGGACGGGGCTTGTCGGTGGGCAGCTCCAGGGCCTGGGGCGCGCCGCGGAGCTGCTGCTTCCAGTAGCCGAGCTGGGCTTCGAGCGCCTCATCGCGCAGCCAGTCGCGCTGCCACATCGCGTAGTCGGCGTACTGCACCGGCAGCGGCGGGAGCTGGGGCTCCATGCCCGAGGCGAAGGCCTCATAGAACGCCGCCAGCTCACGGACGAGCACGCCCAGGGACCAGCCGTCGGAGACGATGTGGTGCATCGTCACCAGCAGCACGTGCTCCTCGGATGCCAGTCGCAGGAGCGAGGCACGGAAGAGGGGACCTCGCTGGAGGTCGAAGGGACGTCCGGCCTCCTCCGTGGCCAGGCGAAGAGTCTCCGCCTCGCGCGGGGCGGTGGGTTGCCCGCTCAGGTCCACCAGGGGCAGCGGGAGGGGGGCGGCGGGGTGGATGACCTGCACGGGTTCGCCGTTGTTCGTGGCGAAGGTGATGCGCAGGGACTCATGGCGCTCGACGAGCGCACCCAGGGCACGTTCGAGTGCGACGACCTCTAGAGTCCCGGTGAGGCGCACCGCGGCCGGCATGTTGTAGACGGGGCTGCCCGGCTGGAGCTGGTCGATGAACCACAGGCGCTGCTGGGCGAAGGAGAGCGGCAGGGGGCCGGTGCGAGGCACGGGCACCAGTGGCGGCACCTCGGGTCCCTGCCGGGTCTGCTGGAGCGCCTGGGTGATGCGCGCGGCGAGGGCGGCAACGGTGGGCGCCTCGAAGAGCGTGCGCAACGGCAGCTCCACGCCGAAGGTGGAGCGCACGCGTGAGATGACCTGGGTGGCCAGCAGCGAGTGGCCGCCCAGGGCGAAGAAGTTGTCGGTGACGCTGACGCGGGGCAGCCGCAGCACTTCACAGAAGAGGGGCGCGAGCTTTTCCTCCTCGGGGGTGCGCGGTGCGGTGAAGGGCGCGTCGCCACGCAGGCTGTTGGCGTCGGGAGCGGGCAGCATGCGGCGGGCGAGCTTGCCGCTGGGGGTGAGTGGCAGGGCCGCCAGGGAGACAAAGGCGGAGGGCACCATGTACTCGGGCAGCCGCTGGAGGAGGAAGGCGCGCAGGGCGTCGGTGTCGAGCGCTTCCGCGGTCTGAGCAGCACGCAGCCCCTGGGATTCGGAGTCATCCCCTCCAAGAGTCACGGGTGCCGTGACGAGGTAGCCAACGAGGCGCTTGTCGCCGGGCGAGTCCTCGCGCACCACGGCGGCGGCGTCACGCATGCCGGGGAAGGCACGCAGGGCGGCTTCCACTTCACCCAGCTCGATGCGGAAGCCGCGCAGCTTCACCTGGCCGTCGAGGCGGCCGAGGAAGTCCACGGTGCCGTCGGCCTTCCAGCGGGCGGAGTCGCCGGTGCGGTACAGGCGCGCGCCGTGCACGTCGCTGAAGGGGAGGGGGACGAATTTCTCCGCCGTCAGCTCTGGCCTGCTGGCATAGCCGTGAGCCAGATGCGTGCCGCCGATGAAGAGCTCTCCGGGGACGCCCACGGGGCAGGGTTGGCCATGCGCGTCCAGCACGTACAACTGCGTGTGCGGCAGGGGAGCGCCAATGGAGGGAAGGCGGGGCCAGGAGGCCGGAGGCCCTTGCAGGCGGAGGACGGAGACGACGTGCGTCTCGGAGGGGCCGTACTGGTTCTCCAGCACGCAGCCCGGAAGCCTCTCGAAGAAGGCCACCAGGGCGGGCGTCACCTGGAGTTGCTCGCCGGCCGTCACCACCTCGCGCAGCGCACGCGGCACTTGAGCGCCGTGGGCCACCGCGTCGGCCAGGGCCTGGAGGGCGACGAACGGAAGGAACAGTCGTTCCACCGCGTGCGCGTCCATGAAGGTCAGCAGGGCGGGCATGTCCTGGCGCAGGCCGCCGGTGGGCAGTACCAGGGTGCCGCCAGCCCACCAGGTGCTGAACAGCTCCTGGAAGGAGACGTCGAAGCTGAGCGCGGCGAACTGGAGCGTGGTGGCGGAGGGATTGGCGGACTGGCGCAGCTGCCACGCCAGCAGGTGGCTAAGGGCGCGGTGGGGAAGCGCGACGCCCTTGGGCCTGCCGGTGCTGCCGGAGGTGTAGATGAGGTAGCAGGTGGCCTCGGGGGACACCTTCCGTGCCGGTGCGTGAGTCGGCTGTCGTGAGAGGGCCTCGGCTTCCGTGTCCACGGACACCCGGCGTGCGCGCGAGTCCTGGGGTAGCACGGAAGCCAGATGCGACTGCGTGAGGACAACGGGAGCGCCGGAGTCCTCCAGCATGAAGGCGAGGCGCTCAGGGGGGTAGGAGGGGTCCAGGGGCAGGTAGCAAGCGCCGGCCTTGAGGGAGGCGAGGACGGCAACGGCCATGTCCAGGCTCTTGTCCAGGCACAGGGCGACGGTGCCACCCACGGGCACGCCCAGAGAGACGAGGTGGTGGGCCAGCTGGTTGGCGCGCGAGTCGAGCTGCGCGTAGGTGAGCGAGCGGGAGCCATCGGTGACGGCCACCGCGTGAGGGGTGAGTGCGGCCTGGGCCTCCACGGGTCGGTGCACGGCCACGGGCGAGTGCGGCTCGCGCGACGTGTCGTTCCACGCCACCAGCAGTTGGCGTTCCTCGTCGGTGCCAAGCAGGGGTAGCCGCCACAGTGGCCGACCTGCATCGGCCACGGCGCCCTCCAGCAGCCGCTGGAGGTGCGCGACCATGCGCCGCGCCGTCGCCCCATCGAAGAGGTCGGTGTTGTATTCGAGCTCGCCAAGGATCACGTCTGTCGCGTCCGTCAGGAGCAGCGACAGATCGAACTTGGCGGTGCCGCTGTTCACGTCGAGCGGCCGCAGCTCCAGGGGGCCGTCGCTCCCTCCGCCACCCTCCTGTGACTGCTGCCTGGAGTCGCTCTGCAGGGTGAGCAGGACCTGGAAGAGCGGAGTGCGGCTCAGGTCTCGCTCGGGGCGCAGCTCGTCGACCAGCTTCTCGAAGGGCACGTCCTGGTGGGCATATGCGCCGAGCGTCGTCTCCTTCACCTGAGCGAGCAGCTCGCGGAAGGTCAGGCCCGGGTGGAACCGCGTGCGCAGGGCCAGGGTGTTGGCGAAGAAGCCAACGATGTCCTCCAGCTCCGACTGCTGCCGGTTGGCGATGGGCGAGCCCACCACCAGGTCGTCCTGGCCGGAGTAGCGCGAGAGCAGTGCGCTGAAGCCGGACAGCAACGCCATGAAAGGTGTAACCCCTTCACGCCGGCACAGTGCGTGGAGCGCCGCCGAGAGCTCCGGGCCGAAGCGCACGGGCACCGTGGCGCCGTGGGACGTCTGCACGGGCGGGCGGGGCCTGTCGGTGGGGACCTCCAGCGCATGCGGCACGCCTTCGAGCTGGTGCTTCCACCAGTCCACCTGCTTCGCCAGCACCTCGTCTCGGAGCCACCCGCGCTGCCAGACGGCGTAGTCCGCGTACTGGAGCGTCAGAGGCGCCAGGGGCGAGGGCAGGCCCTGAGAGAGCGCGGTGTAGAGCGCGCCGACTTCACGGAGGAGGATGCCATTGGACCAGCCGTCCGAGACGATGTGGTGGACGGTGACGAGCAGGACATGGCGCCGCTCGGACAGGCGCACCAGGGTGGTGCGCATCAGCGGGGCCTTCGTCAGGTCGAAGGCCTTTCGCGCTTCCTGGGCGGCCTGTTCGAGGGCCGCGGTGTCGCGCTCGGACTCCGGCAGGTGGCTCAAGTCCACCACTGTCAACGGCAGCGGAGCCTCCGCGTGGAGCTGCTGGACGGGGGCGCCGTCGGACTCGACATGGAAGGAGGTGCGCAGCGCCTCATGGCGCTGGACGAGTCCCTGGAGGGCGCGCTCCAGTGCTCCGGTCTCCAGCGCGCCCACGAGGCGCACCGCGAAGGGGATGTTGTAGAACGCGCTGCCGGGCTGCAGGCGGTCCAGGAACCACAGGCGTTGCTGCGCGAAGGACAGCGGCAGTGCGCCGGTGCGCGGCACCGGGAGCAGTGGCGGAGGACGGGCGCCATCACGCTCGCGCCGGGCCTGCTCGATGCGCGGGGCAAGCAAGGCGACGGTAGGAGCCTCGAAGAGCGCGCGCAGCGGCAGTTCCACCTGGAACGCGTTGCGCACGCGCGAGACGACCTGGGTGGCCAGCAGCGAGTGGCCTCCCAGCGCGAAGAAGTCATCGTGACGGCCCACGCGCTCCACGCGCAGCACTTCGGCCCACAAGGTGGCCAGCTGATGCTCGGTAGGCGTGGCGGGCGCCTCGTAGGTGGCGGCCGAGGCGGAGGACTCCGGAGCGGGAAGGGCCTTGCGGTCCACCTTTCCGTTGGGAGTGAGGGGGAAGGCGTCCAGGGCGACGAAGGCGCCGGGCACCATGTACTCGGGCAGCCGTTGCTTGAGGGAGGCGCGCAGGGAGGCGGAGTCGGGTGCGGCCTCGTGGTGGGTGAACCAGGCCACCAGGCGCGGGTTGCCGGGCACGTCCTCGCGTACGAGGACGAGGGACTGGCGCACGCCCGGAAGCTGGGCGAGGGCGGCCTCGATTTCACCCAACTCGATGCGGAAGCCGCGCAGCTTCACCTGGAAGTCGGTGCGGCCCAGGTAGTCGAGGGTGCCGTCGGCCAGCCAGCGCACCTTGTCACCGGTGCGGTACATGCGGGCGCCAGGGGTGGGGTTGAAGGCGTCGGGCAGGAAGCGCTCTGCGGTGAGGGCGGGGCGGCGCAGGTAGCCACGGGCGAGGCCCGCGCCGGAGATGAAGAGCTCTCCCGGCACGCCGACGGGCACGGGCCGCAGTTGCCCATCCAGCACGTAGACGTGGACGTTGGCCAGGGGCCCACCAATGGTGGGGCGCGTCTCGGGGCGCACGGCGAAGGCGGTGGAGTCCACCGTGCACTCGGTGGGGCCGTAGACGTTGAAGGTGCGGGTGCGAGGCGCGGCGGCGAGCTGCTGCCAGAGGGCTTCGTCAAGGGCCTCACCGCCGGGCACCAGCAACCGGGGCGCAGCCTCGTCCTGAAGCAGGCCTTCCTGCACCAGCAACCGCAGCAGCGAAGGAGTGCAGTCGAGTACGTCGACGCGCTGGCGCTTCAGCCACTGGCGCAGGGCGTCTGAATCCTGCCGGGTGGCGTCGGGGACGATGCACAGGCAGTGGCCGTCGAGCAGTTGGACGAGCTGCTTGACGGAGCCGTCAAAGGCCAGCGGCGCATTGACGCTGACGCGCAGGCCCGTGGGCTGCCCCGCGTACACCGTGCGAGCCAGGGCGTGGCGCAGGTTGAGAACGGAGCGGTGCTGCACCATGACGCCCTTGGGCGTGCCGGTGCTGCCGGAGGTGTAGATGACGTACGCGAGGTTGTCGGCAGTGGCCGAAGGCGCGGGGTTGTGAGTGGGCAGCGAGGCGGGCAGTGCTTCCGCCGAGTCGAGGCACAGCACCCGCGTGCCCTGGGGCGGAGTCCAGGAGTCCGCCAGCCTCTGCTGGGTGAGGAGGACGGGAGCCGCGCAGTCCAGGAGGGTGAAGTCGAGGCGCTGGGAGGGCCAGGCCGGGTCCAGAGGGACGTAGCCACCGCCGGCCTTCATGACGCCGAGCAGGGCGACGACCATGTCGACGGAGCGCTCGAAACAGAGGGCCACGGGGACGTCGGGACCGACGCCCAGCGAGCGCAGGTGCCAGGCCAACTGGTTGGCGCGCGAGTTGAGCTGGTCGAAGGAGAGGACGGAGTCTTCGAAGCTGACGGCGGGAGCGTCGGGCGTGCGCGCGGCCTGGAGCTCGAAGGCGTGGTGGAAGCAGGAGTCGACGGCAACATCCGCGGCGGTCTCGTTCCAACCGCGCAGCACCTGCTGACGCTCGGTGGCGGTCAGCAGAGGCAGCTCGGAAAGGCGCTGCTCCGGATTGGCGGCGATGGCCTCCAGCAGCACCTGGAGGTGCCGAACCATGCGCGTACCGGTGGCCTGCGTGAACAGGTCCGCATTGAGCTGGAGCGTGCCGAAGAAGCCGTCGGGCGTCTCGAAGAGGTTGAGGCTGAGCTCGAACCTGGCCATCGCATCGCCGTCGGAGTCCAGCGGGCGGACGGCCAGCGAGGGCAGGGCAATGTCCTTCGCCGGGATGTTCTGCAGCACGAAGAGGGTCTGGAACAGTGGCGAGCGGCTCAGGTCGCGCACCGGCTGCAGCTCCTCCACCAGCTTCTCGAAAGGCACGTCCTGATGCGCATACGCGCCCAGCGTCGTCTCCTTCACGCGGGCCAGCACGGCGCGGAAGGACGCGCTGTCCTCCAGGCGCGTGCGCAGGACCAGGGTGTTGACGAAGAAGCCGATGAGCCCTTCCAGCTCGGTGAAGCGCCGGCCGGCGATGGGCGAGCCGACGACGACGTCCTCCTGCCCGGAGTAGCGGGACAGCAGCAACTGGAAGGCCGCCAGCAGCACCATGAAGGGCGTGGCGCCCTCGCGCCGGGCCATCGCCGCGAGTGACTCGCTCAGCTCCTGCGACAGGCGCACCGGCACCGTGACTCCCCGGTGGGTGAGCACCGGCGGGCGTGCGAAGTCGCCAGGCAGCTCCAGGTGCGGCGGCGCACCCGTGAGCTGCTGCTTCCACCAGCCCAGCTGCGTGTCGAGCACCGAGCCCCGCAGCCATTCCCGCTGCCACACCGCGTAGTCGGCGTACTGCACCGGCAGCTCGGGAAGCGGCGAGGGCTGACCCTGGCGGAACGCCTCGTAGAGGGCCACGGCCTCGCGCACCAGCACGCCAGAGGACCAGCCATCCGAGACGATGTGGTGCAGGTTGAACAACAGTGCGTGCCGCTGCGCACCCAGGCGCAGCAGGCTGACGCGCAGCAGCGGCCCGGTGGCCAGGTTGAACGGCCGCAGCATGTCTTCGGTGGCCAGGCGGCGGGCGTCCTCCATCCGCTGTGCCTCGGGCAGACCCGTCAGGTCCACCACCGTCAGTTTTTGCGGGGACGGCGGGTGGATGACCTGGGTGGGCTGGCCCGCCTCGGAGGCAAAGGTGGTGCGCAGCGCCTCATGGCGGCGAACGACCTCCGTGACGGCGCGCTCCAGCGCGGGCACGTCCAGCGCTCCGTCCATGACGAGCGCGGTGGGCATGTTGTACTGCGCGCTGCCCGGCTCCAACTGGTCGAGGAACCACAGCCGCTGCTGGGAGAACGACAGCGGCATGCCGCCAGTCCTGGGCACGGGCCGGGGGGCCTGCACCGACTCCGCCCCCGCGCGCGCCTGGGCGTCGATGGCGCTCGCGAGCTGCTCCAGCGTGGGCGACTCGAAGAGCGCGCGCAGGGGCAGCTCCACCTGGAACGCCGCGCGGATGCGCGCCACCACCTGGGTGGCCAGCAGCGAGTGGCCGCCCAGCGCGAAGAAGTCGTCGTGACGGCCGACCTTCTCCACCCGGAGCACCTCGGCCCAGAGCGCGGCGAGTCGCTCCTCCGTCTCGGTAGCGGGCGCCACGTACGTGCGCGCCGAGCTGAGGGCCACGGCATCGGCCGCGGGCAGCGCCTTGCGGTCCACCTTGCCATTGGGGGTCAACGGGAAGGCGTCCAGCGCAACGAAGGCGGAGGGCACCATGAAGTCCGGCAGGCCCTGCCGCACATGCTGCCGCAGCGCTTCCGTGTCGAGCGACCGGCCCTCGGCCGTCACCACGTAGGCCACCAGTCGCTTGCCGCCACCGCCGTCTTCGCGCGCCATCACCACCGCGCCCTGGAGGCTGGGGTGCTGCCGCAGCGCGGACTCAATCTCTCCCAGCTCGATGCGGAAGCCGCGCACCTTCACCTGGTGGTCGATGCGGCCCAGGTACTCCAGCGGGCCACCGGGCACCCGGCGCACCAGGTCTCCCGTGCGGTACATGCGTGCACCGGGCTCGGGGCTGAAGGCGTCGGGCAGGAAGCGCTCCGCCGTCAAGTCAGGCCTGCCCAGGTAGCCCCGGGCCAGTCCCGCGCCCGCCAGGTACAGCTCGCCTGGGACACCCGGGGGCTGCAGCGCCAGGCGTGCGTCGAGGATGTAGCCGCGAGTCTCCGGCAGGGGCAGGCCGATGGTGGGCTCGCCCGGGCCTTCCGGCACGCGGGTGAAGGTGGAGTAGGTGGTGTCCTCGGTGGGCCCGTAGAGGTTGAAGACGTGCTGCACGGTGCCGGTGGCGTACAGGTCCCGCACCAGTGCGCCCGGCAGGGCCTCGCCCGCGAGGTTGATGGTGCGCACCGAGCGCGGAATGGCGCCCAGCCGCAGCAGCTCGGCGATGGCCGAGGGGACGGTGTTGACGAGCGTCACCTCGCCGGTGTCGGGCATCGACGCCAGCGCCAGCGCGTCGCGCACCAGGAAGACGGTGCCGCCGCACGCGAGGGGCGCGAACAGCTCGAAGATGGAGAGGTCGAAGCAGATGGAGGTGGCCGCCAGCGTGCCCGCGAGCTGCTCGCGGGAGAAAGCACCCGTGGCCCAGTCGAGGAACGCCGTCGTGCTGGCGTGGGAAATCGCCACGCCCTTGGGTCTGCCGGTGGAGCCGGAGGTGTAGATGACGTGGGAGAGGTTGTCCGGCACGGCCTCGCACGCCGGAGCCGAGGAGGGCAGGCGCGAGAAGCCGTCAGGCAGCGCGTCGAGACAGACGGTGAGGGTCTCCGCCGTGTCGAGCTGGAGCGAGTCCAGCAGGGCCCGGTGGGAGAGCAGCAGCCGCGCCCTGGCATCGGCCAGCGTGAAGTCCAGGCGCTGGCGCGGGTAGTTCGGGTCCAGGGGGACGTAGGTGCCGCCCGTCTTGAGGACGGCGAGCATCGCCACGACGAGCTCCGCGGTGCGCTCCATGCACACGGCGGCACGCACCTCGGGGCCCATGCCGAGCGACAGCAGGTGCCAGGCGAGGCGGTTGGCGCGCTCCTCGAGCTGGCGATAGGTGAGGCGCTCCGTGCCGGCGACGAGGGCGGTGGCGTCGGGCGTGCGAGCGGCCTGCTCGGAGACGCGCGTGTGCACCAGCGTCCGCCGCAGCGAGGTGCGCGGGTCGCTCGACTCCACCACGACGGTGTGCTGCTCGGTGGAGGGAAGCAGCGGCAAATCGAGCACGCGCTGCTCGGGGTGGGCGACGGCGGACTCCAGCAGGACCTGGAGGTGGCCCATGAGGCGGCGCACGGTGTCCTCCCGGAAGAGGTCCGTGCTGTACTCCACCGCGCAGACCAGTCCCTCGGCGGCGCGGGTGAAGCTGAGCGTCAGGTCGAACCGGGCGCTGTGGCCCTGGAACTCCAGGGGGTGCATGGCGAGGCTGCCCGGCGCTCGCGGGGCCGTCCCCGTCGCGTCCTCCGTCGTGGTGTTCTGGAGGATGAGCATCGCCTGGAACAGCGGCGAGCGGCTCAGGTCGCGCCCGGGCCGCAGCTCTTCGACGAGCTTCTCGAAGGGCACGTCCTGGTGCGCGTAGGCGCCCAGCGTCGTCTCCTTCACGCGCGCCAGCAGGGCGCAGAAGGACGGGTTGTCGTCCAGGCGCGTGCGCAGGACCAGGGTGTTGACGAAGAAGCCGATGAGCCCTTCCAGCTCGGCGAAGTGCCGGCCGGCGATGGGCGAGCCGATGACGATGTCGTCCTGGCCCGAGTAGCGCGCCAGCAGCGTCTGGAAGGCCGCCAGCAGCGCCATGAAGGGCGTGGCGCCCTCCTTCTCGCAGAGCGCCTCCACCGAAAGCGTGAGCGAGCGGGGCAGCGTGTAGAGGAGGCTGGACCCGCGGAAGGACTGCACGGCCGGACGCGGGAAGTCCGTGGGCAGCTCCAGCGCATGAGGAGCCCCGGAGAGCTGCTGCTTCCACCACTGGAGCTGCTCGTCGAGCACCGCCCCCTGGAGCCAGGAGCGCTGCCACACGGCGAAGTCGGCATACTGCACCGGCAGCTCTGGCAGCGGCGACGGCCGGCCTCGCGAGAAGGCCTCGTAGAGCGCCGCCACCTCGCGGACCAGCACGCCCTGGGACCAGCCGTCCGTGACGATGTGGTGGAGGTTGAGCGAGAGCACGTGCTCGGACGGACCGAGCTTCAGCAGCTGCGCGCGCAGCAGCGGACCGGAGTCCAGCGCGAAGGGGCGCCAGATTTCCTCGCCCACCCGCCGCAGGGCCTCGGCCTGGGCGGCCTCTGCGTCCAGCGTGCTCAGGTCCACCCGTGGGAGGGAGATGGGCGCGGCCGGAGCGATGACCTGGACCGGCCCGTCCTCCCGGGCCAGGAAGGTGGTGCGCAGCGACTCGTGACGCCGCACCAGCTCGGACAGGCTCCGTTCGAGGGCCTCCGCGTCCAGCAGCCCCTCCAGCCGGACGACGGCGGGCAGGTTGTACGTGATGTCGCCGGGCTGGAGCTGGTCGATGAACCACAGGCGCTGCTGGGCGAAGGACAGTGGCAGCGGGCCGGTGCGGGGCACGGGAACCAGCGGAGGTCGCTGCATCTCCGGCTGGGACTGGAGCTTCGCCCGCTCGATGCGCTGGGCGAGGGCGGCCACGGTAGGCGCCTCGAAGAAGGCGCGCAGGGGCAGCTCCACTCCGAAGGCCTTGCGCACGCGCGAGACGACCTGGGTGGCCAGCAGCGAGTGGCCACCCAGCGCGAAGAAGTCGTCGTGACGGCCGACCTTCTCCACGCGCAGCACCTCGGCCCAGAGGGCGGCCAGCCGCACCTCGGTCTCGGTGACGGGCGCCTCGAAGGTGCCGGCGGCGGAGGTGGACTCCGGTGCTGGCAGGGCCCTGCGGTCCACCTTGTCGTTGGGCGTGAGGGGGAAGGCGTCCAGCGCCATGAAGGCCCCGGGCACCATGTGGCCAGGCAGCCGCTGCTTCAGGAAGTCGCGCAGGGCGGCGCTGTCCGGCGCGGCGTCGTGACAGGTGAAGTAGGCCACCAGGCGCTTGTCGCCGGGGACGTCCTCGCGCACCAGGACGAGCGTCTGACGCACCGCCGGGTGCTGGGCAAGGGTGGTCTCGATTTCACCCAGCTCGATGCGGAAGCCGCGCAGCTTCACCTGGAAGTCGGTGCGGCCCAGGAAGTCGAGCGTGCCGTCAGGCAGCCAGCGCACCCGGTCTCCGGTGCGGTACAGGCGCGCGCCGGGCGTGGTGCCGAAGACGTCGGGCACGAAGCGCTCGGCGGTGAGCTCGGGGCGGCCCAGGTAGCCACGGGCCAGTCCGACGCCGCCGATGAACAGCTCCCCGACGACTCCCACGGGCACCGGGTGCAGGTGCGCGTCCAGCACGTAGTGGAGGGTGTTGGAGATCGGCTTGCCAATCGGCGGGCGCTGCCCATCCGCCACGAAGCGGTGCACGGTGGAGATGACGGTGGACTCGGTGGGGCCGTAGACGTTGAGGAACTTGCGGCCGGGGGCCCACTTCGCCACCACCTCGATGGAGCAGGCCTCGCCACCGGTCTGGAGGCTGGTGATTGCCTCCAGCCCGTCGGTGGGCAGCACGGCCAGGACGGCGGGCGGCAGCAGCACGGAGTCGATGGACTGGCCGAGCAGCGTGTCCACCAGCGGCTGGCCGGGCAGCAGCTCGTCACGCGATGCCAGCACCAGGGTCGCGCCACTCAGCAGCGTCGACGTTATCTCGAACACGGAGGCGTCGAAGCTGACCGAGGCGACCTGCAACACGCGCTGGCCGGGCTGTACCCCCGTGGCACTGGCCATGTGCCGGGCCAGGTTGAGCACGCCGCGATGCGCCACCATGACGCCCTTGGGACGCCCGGTGCTGCCCGACGTGTAGATGACGTACGCGAGGTTGTCGGGAGTTGCCCACCGCGCTGGCGCGGTGTCCGGGTGCCGCGAGAGGGCCGTCGCGTGGGTATCGAGCGCCAGCACGAGGGCGGAGCTGGAGGGCAGCGCGTCGCGCAGGTGCGAGTGGGTGAGGAGCACCGTCGCGCCGGAGTCCTGGAGCATGAGAGCCAGGCGCTCACGGGGGTAGGCCGGGTCCAGCGGGACGTAGGCGCCACCGGCCTTGAGCACGCCGAGCATGCCGACGATGAGGTCGAGCGAGCGCTCCAGGCTCAGGGCAACGCGCGTGTCGGGGCGGACGCCGAGGGCCCGCAGCTCATGGGCGAGCTGGTTGGCGCGAGCGTCCAGTTCTCGGTAGGTGAGCGACAGCTGCCCGAAGCGCAGGGCCGGAGCGTCGGGCGTGCGCCGGGCCTGAACCTCGAACGCTTCATGGATGCAGGTGGCGTCCTCGAAGGACGCGGCGGTGTCGTTCCACTCCACCAGCACCTGCCGCTGCTCGGCGGCGCTCATCAGCGTCAGGTGGGAGATGGCGCGGCCCGGGTCGGCGGCGGCTTCGTCCAGCAGCCGCCACAGGTGGTCCACCATCCTCCGCACCGTCGCCTCGTCGAAGAGGTCGGTGCTGTACTCCAGCACGCCGCCCACCTCCGTCCCTAGGTCGGTCACCAGGAGCGACAGGTCGAACTTCGAGGTGGCGCTGTCCATCTCCATTGGACTGAGCGTCAGCACGGCGTCCGCCTGCTTCATCGGCGGCATGTTCTGCAGGGCCACCACCACCTGGAACAGCGGCGTGCGGCTCATGTCGCGCTCGGGGCGCAGCTCGTCCACCAGCTTCTCGAAGGGCACGTCCTGGTGGGCGTAGGCGCCGAGCGTCGTCTCCTTCACCTGAGCCAGCAGCTCCCGGAACGTCATCCCGGGGCGCAGCCGCGCGCGCAGCGCGAGCGTGTTCACGAAGAAGCCGACCAGGCCCTCCAGCTCGACCGTCCGACGGCCGGCGATGGGCGTGCCGATGACGATGTCGTCCTGGCCCGAGTAGCGCGCCATCAGGACCTGGAACGCGGAGAGGAGCGCCATGAACGGCGTCACCCCTTCACGCCGGCAGAGCGCCTGGAGGGCCGCCGCGCGCTCGCCGCCGAGCTGCACCGGCAGGTGGGCACCGCGCAGCGACTGCACCGGCGGGCGCGGCCTGTCCGTGGGCAGCTCCAGCGCGTGGGACGCGCCGGAGAGCGCCTGCTTCCACCAGGACACCTGCTGCTCCAGCGCTTCGTCGCGCAGCCATCCCCGCTGCCAGGCGGCGTAGTCCGGGTACTGGAACTCCAGCGGCGGCAGCGGCGACGGCAGTCCCCGCGCGAACGCCACGTAGATGGCGCTCACCTCGCCGATGAGGACGCCGACGGACCAGCCGTCCGACACGATGTGGTGGAGGGTTACGAGCAGGACGTGGCTCTGCCCGGACAGGCGCAGCAGGGCGGCCCGTATCAGCGGGGCCTGCGCCAGGTCGAAGGGCGTCTGGGCCTCGGCGGCAATCTGCCTGCGGGTCTCCGCCTCGCGCTCGGGCTCGGGCAAGTGGCTCAGGTCCACCACCTTCAGCGGCAGCGCCGCCTCCGGGTGGATGTACTGCACGGGCGACTCGCTCTCTTCACCGAAGGTGGTGCGCAGCGACTCGTGACGGTGGACGAGCTCCTGGAGGGCGCGTCGCAGCGCCTCCTCGTCCAGCGCGCCGTCCATCCGGACCGCGGCGGGGATGTTGTAGAAGGGGCTGCCCGGCTCCAGCCTGTCGAGGAACCACAGGCGCTGCTGCGCGAAGGACAGCGGCAGGGCCCCGCCCCGAGGCGCCGGACGCAGGGGCGGCAGACTGCTGGTATTGCCCGACACCAGGGCCTCGTCGACCATCCGCGCGAGCGCCTCCAGCGAGGCCGCCTCGAACAGCAGCCGCAGCGGCAGGTCGACGCCGAAGTGGCTGCGCATGCGTGCGACGGCCTGGGTGGCGATGAGCGAGTGGCCGCCCAGCTCGAAGAAGCCGTCGTGGATGCCCACCCGGGCCACGCCCAGCAGCGCGCTCCACTGCTCGGCGAGGATTTGCTCCGTCGCGGTGCGCGGCGCCACGAAGGCGCGGTGCACCTCCGCGGAAGCATCCGGCGCGGGCAGCGCCTTGCGGTCCACCTTCCCGTTGGGCGTCAGCGGCAGCGCGTCCAGCCGCACCAGGGCGGCCGGCACCATGTACTCGGGCAGCCGCTCGCGGAGGAACTCCCGCAGCGCCTCCACCTCTACGGACTGGCCGGGTGCAGGCACCGCGTAGCCCACCAGCCGCTTGCCGGTGGGGCCGTCCTCGCGCACCACCACCACCGCGTCCCGCACGGCGGGGTGTGCGGCCAGCGCGGACTCGACCTCGCCCAGCTCGATGCGGAAGCCACGCACCTTCACCTGCGTGTCCACGCGCCCCAGGAAGTCCAGCTCCCCGCTGGAGCGCCACTTCACCCGGTCTCCCGTGCGGTACAGGCGCGCTCCGGGCTCGCGGCTGAAGGGGTGGGGCACGAAGCGCTCGGCCGTCAGCTCCGGACGGCCCAGGTAGCCCCGCGCCACTCCCACGCCGCCGAGGTACAGCTCGCCCGGCACTCCCACGGGGACGGGCTGCAGCCCCGCGTCCAGCACGTACGTCTCCACGTTGGCCAGCGGCCGGCCGATGGACGGCGCCCGCCCGTCCGCCTCGCACACCGTGAGGGTCGCCACCACGGTGCCCTCGGTGGGGCCGTAGGTGTTGAGGAAGCGTCGGCCAGGGCTCCACCGTGCGACGACGTCCGCCGAGCAGGCCTCGCCACCGGAGATGACGGTGCGCAGCGCCGGCAGCCCTGTGGACTCCGTGGCCGCCAGCGCCGCGGGCGTGAGGCTCACCGCGGTAATGGCCTGCTCACGCAGGAAGGAGTGCAGCGGCTCACCCGGCATCAGCCGCTCCAGCGGCGCCAGGTACAGCGTTCCGCCCGCGCAGAGCGTGGTGAAGATCTCCTCCACCGAGATGTCGAAGCCCAGGTTGGCGAACTGCAACATCCGCGTGCCGGGGCCCACCTCGTACTCGCGGGCTTCGTGCGCCACCAGGTTGCACACGCCCCGGTGCTCCACCAGCACGCCCTTGGGCTGGCCCGTGGAGCCGGAGGTGTAGATGACGTACGCGGTGTTCCGCGCGGTGGCCCCGCCGTCCACCGGCTCGCCGCCCTCCGCCGCCAGCTCCTCCCGCTGCGCATCCAGCAGCACCACGCCCGCCGGAGGCCGCGCGAAGCGCGCCAGCATCGGCCGCTGCGTCACCAGGGCGCGAGCGCCGCTGTCCTCCAGCATGAAGGCCAGGCGCTCCCGAGGCAGGGACGGGTCCAGCGGCAGGTACGCGCCGCCCGCGTGGAGGATGCCCACGAGCGCCACCACCAGCTCCAGCGAGCGCTCCACGCACACGCCGACGATGGACTCGGGGCCCACACCCTCGCGCCGCAGACGCCGCGCGAGCTGATTCGCCCGGTGCTCCAGCTCCGCGTACGTCAGCTGCCGCCCGTCCACCACGGCCGCTACGGCCTCCGGGGCGAGCCGTGCCTGCTCCCGGATGAGCGCGCCCAGGGTGGTGTCATCCGGGAACTCCGCGCGCGCGCCGCTCCACTCCGCCAGCAGCGAGTGCCGCTCGTCGCCGACGAGCAGCTCCAGCCGTGACAGCCGCTCGTTCGGCCGGGCCACCATGGCGGTGATGACGTGGTGCACGTGCTTCAACAGGCGCTCGGCCGTGGCCGGCTCGAACAGCTCCGCGTCGTACTCCAGCTCGCTCTGAAGGCCGTCCGGCTCCTCGACGCAGGAGAGCGTCAGGTCGAACTTCGCCGACTGCTCCGGCAGCGCCACCCCGCTCACCGTCAGCCCGGGCAGCTCCACCTCCAGCCGCCCGAAGTTCTGCATCATGAACATGACGCTGAAGTGCCGGCCGCCCTGGGGGGCCTGGAGGTGCTCGAAGGGCACGTGCTGGTGCGCGAAGGCCTCCAGCGCCATCTGCCGCGAGCGGCCCAGCAGCTCGCGCACGGTGGGGTCGCCGGACAGGCGGGTGCGCAGCACCAGGGTGTTGAGGAAGAAGCCGACCAGGCCCTCCACCTCCGCGTGGTTGCGGCCGGCGATGGGCGAGCCCACCACGATGTCGTCCTGCCCGGAGTAGCGGCCCAGCACGAGCTGGAACGCCGCCAGCACCGCCATGAACGGGGTGACGCCCTCGCGCTTGCACAGCTCCGCGAACGCGGCGGACACGTCGCCGGGCAGCTTCCGGCTGACATTGCCTCCCGGGTGTCTCGGCTGCCGGGGACGGGGGAAGTCGGTGGGCAGCTCCAGCTCGGGCGCGCCGGCGAGCTGCTGCCGCCACCACTGGAGCTGGGTCTCCAGCGTCTCGCCCTGCAGCCACTCGCGCTGCCACGCCGCGAAGTCGCCGTAGTGCATCGTCGGCTCGGGCAGCGGCGAGGGCTGTCCCGCGGCAAGCGCGGGGTAGAGGGCGGTGAGCTCGCGCACGAGCACGCCCATGGACCAGCCGTCGGAGACGATGTGGTGCATCGCCATCAGCAGCATGTGCCGCCTGTCGTCCAGCCGCAGCAGGACGGCGCGCAGCAGCGGGCCGGTGGCCAGGTCGAAGGGGCGTGTGGCCTCCCGGGCGCTCAGCCGGAGCGCCTCGGCCTCGCGGTCCTCACGCCCGGTGAGGTCCACCACGGGCAGGGGGAAGGGCGCTGGCGGGTGGATGACCTGGAGGGGCGTGCCGCCCTCGTCGCGGAACGTGGTGCGCAGCGCCTCGTGGCGACGCACCACCTCCGTGAGGGCGTGCTCCAGCGCCTGGGGGTCCAGCGGACCTTCCAGGCGCAGCGCGGTGGGGATGTTGAAGGCGGACGTGCCGGGCTCGAGCTGCTCGAGGAACCACAGGCGCTGCTGTGCGAACGACAGCGGCGGCGCCCCACTTCCCGCCGGGCGCCGGGCGATGGGGGGCGGGGCGTTGCGAACCACCTTCTGCTGGAGCTGCTTCGCCAGCTGCGCGCGCTTCTCCGGCGAGAGTCCCGCAATCCTCTTCTTGATGTCACTCATGAACCTGACTCCGACTACGCGCTCAAGATGTTCGTGACTCGCGGCCCGTCCGGCTTCCCATCGGAGACGAGCTGCCCGGACTCGATGCGGACGAGGCGGTCCGCGAGGTGGAAGTAGCGGTCGTCATGGGTGATGACGACCACGGCCTTCCCTCGGGCCTTCAGGTCCGGGAGGAGCTGCTTGTAGAAGACCTCTTTGAACTGCGGGTCCTGGTCGGCGGCCCACTCGTCGAAGAGGTAGACGGGGCGGTCTTCCAGGTACGCCACCAGCAGCGCCAGTCGCTTGCGCTGCCCCTGCGAGAGAGCCGTCGTCGACAGCTTGCCGTCCTCTCCAATCGTCACCTTCTTGTCCAGGTGCAGGTGTGCCAGGTAGCCCCGGGCCTGCTCCAGCACCGCGGGCGAGGACATCCCCAGCAGCCGCTCGAAGAGGAAGAAGTCGAAGAAGACGGTCGCGAAGAACTGGCGGTAGTCGTCCAGCCCCGTGGCGGTGACGGGCACGCCGTCCACGCGAACCTCTCCGGCCTCGGGCGCGTAGAGCCCGCAGAGGAGCTTGGCCAGCGTCGTCTTGCCGCTGCCGTTGCCCCCCACCAGGTAGAGCAGCTCCCCGCGCCGCACCGGCAGGTGGATGGGGCCCAGGGTGAACTGCTCTCCGTCCCGCTCGTTGCGGTAGGTGTGGGTGACGCCCGCCAGCTCGAGGAACTCGAAGGTGCGCGGGACCTCTGCCTGCTCCGGGAGCTCCGTCTGCACGCCCTGCTCGGGCACCAGGCTCACGCCGAGTCGCTCAATCTGCACCAGCGCCACCTCACCCCGGCGCAGGGAGGGGAACATGGTGGTGATGGCGTTGAGGGGCTGCTGGAAATAGAGCACCACGAGCACCGCGCCCATCAGCTCCATCAGCGTCAGCGGGGTGACGAGGGGCCCCACCACCAGCAGCAGGCCGATGGTGAGGGTGTAGATGGACATGCCCCAGCTCGCCGCGACGGAGTAGAGGTCGTCGGTGCGCAGGTACAGCCGGCGCACCTCGTGCACGACAGGGCCCAGGTCTTCGTTGAAGAAGGCGCGACGGCGGCGGCGGTTGAGTCGCAGCTCCTTGGCGCCGGTGGACATCGCGAGGAAGTGCCGGAACAGGGTGCTGGACTGCTCGCGCGCCTGCTCCTGGTACCTGTTGGCCACGCGGGCCGGCACGGAGTACGTGAGCTGCCCGAGCACCAGGAACGCCACGACGGCCAGACACACGGGCCACGACAGCCAGAACAGGTAGATGAGACCGCCCAGGACGATGGCGGAGTTGATGAAGATGTCCGGCAGCACCATCACCCCCGCGCTCAGGGTGGCGATGTCCTGCATCAGCGAGGTCAGCATCCGGTGGGCGCCGGCCTGCTCCAGCGTCCGCAGCGGCGTGGACAGCAGGTGCTGGCTGAGCCACAGGCGCAGGTGCAGCAGGATGCCCTGCTGGAGCCGGTTGAGCACCAACTGCGAGGCCATGCGCGTCAGCAGCGCCGCCACCGCGATGGCCGCGAAGGGCAGGGCGATGTCACCCGGCGAGCCCTGGTCGCCCCTTGCCAGCGCCTGGTTGATGAGTGCCAGCAGGGACGCGCTGCTCGCGCCCGACAGCAGGCCGAAGACGACCGTGAGCAGGGCCAGCCGTCTGGATTTGCGCAGCAGGATGAGGAGGAGCGTCATGGTGTATTCGCGGGCGTAGGAGAGTGGGGACCGGCGCGGGTCTCATTCCAGGGCATCGACCAAGCCCTCCAGGTCTGAGGCATCCACCTGGTCCGCGAGCGATTCCAGAAGCAGCTGCGTCATGCCCTCCACGGTGGGCTGCTCGAAGAGGCCCCGCAGGGGCAGGTCCACCCCGAAGGCGGTGCGGATGCGCGTGAGCACCTGCGTGGCCAGCAGCGAGTGGCCTCCCAGGTCGAAGAAGTTGTCGTGGACGCCCACGCGCTCCACGTGCAGCACCTCGGCCCACAGGTCCGCCACCTGCTGCTCCAGGTCGTCGCGGGGCGCCACGTAGGTCTGCTTCGCCACCGGAGCGTCGGGAGCCGGCAGCACCGCGCGGTCCAGCTTGCCGTTGGCGGTGAGGGGCAGGGACTCCAGGCGCGCGAGCGCGCCAGGCACCATGTAGTCGGGCAGGCGCTGCTGGAGGTGAGAGCGCAGGGCGCCCACGTCCAGCTCCGCGTCGGCGGCGACGTAGCCCACCAGGCGCCTGTCGCCCGGGACATCCTCGCGCACCACCACCGCCGCCTCGCGCACGCCGGGGAAGGCCCGCAGGGCGGACTCCACCTCGCCGAGCTCGATGCGGAAGCCGCGCAGCTTCACCTGGAAGTCGGCGCGGCCCAGGTACTCCAGCGTGCCGTCGGCCAGCCAGCGCACCTTGTCGCCGGTGCGGTACAGCCGTGCGCCCAGCACGTCACTGAAGGGGTTGGGGACGAAGCGCTCCGCGGTGAGGTCCGCCTGGTGGCGGTAGCCTCGGGCCAGGCCCACGCTGTCCACGCACAGCTCACCGGGTACGCCCACCGGCAGCGGCCGCAACGCTGCGTCCAGCACGTACACGCGCACGTTGGCCCAGGGCCGGCCGATGGTGAGCCGCTGGCCGGGCTTCAAGGGCTCGGAGAGGGTGGCGCAGACGGTGACCTCCGTGGGGCCGTAGGCATTGAGCAGCCGCACCCGGCCGCCCCAGCGCTCCACCAATTCCGGCGTGCAGGCCTCACCGGCGGAGATGAGCGTCTCCAGCGAGGGGGCGTCCTCCGGCGCCAGTTGCGCCATCACCGAGGGTGTCAGGGTGACGGCGGTGATGGACTCCTCATGCAGCAGCGTGCGCAGCGGCGCTCCGGGCATCAGCCGCTCGCGGGGGGCCAGCACCAGCGTCGCGCCGGCCAGCAGCGCGCCGAAGATTTCAGCCACTGAGGCATCGAAGCCCAGGGCCGCGTACTGGAGCACGCGGCTGTCCGAGCGGAAGCCGTGTTCGCGCACCGCCGTCAGCGCCGTGTTGCACAGGCCGCGGTGCTGCAGCAGCGTCCCCTTGGGACGGCCGGTGGAGCCAGACGTATAGATGATGTACGCGAGGCTCTGCGCGAGCACGCCCGCTTCGGGGGCGGTGAGGGGCTGACCGGCCAGCAGCGGCGCTTCCGCGTCCAGCAGGACGAGCTGCTCACCGCCGGACGGCAGCGTGTCGGCGATGGCCTCGGTGGTGACGAGCACCGGGGCGGCGCAGTCGCGCAGCATGTACGTGAGGCGCTCCAACGGGTAACTCGGGTCGAGCGGGACGTAGGCGCCGCCGGCCTTGAGGATGCCGAGGATGCCGACCACCAGCTCCAGCGAGCGCTCCACGCAGAGGGCGACGGGCACTTCGGCCCGGACACCCAGCGCGCGCAGATGGTGAGCGAGCTGGTTGGCGCGGGTATCGAGCTGCGAGTAGGTGAGGGCCTGGCCCTCGAAGCGCACGGCGGTGGCGTCAGGCGTGAGCGCCGCCTGGGCCGCGAAGAGCTGGTGCGCGCAGGCGTCGCGCGGGAAGTCGCGCTCCGTCGCGTTCCAGTCCACGAGCACCTGGCGCTGCTCGTCCTCGGAGAGCAGGGGCAGGGCGGACAGGCGGGACTCCGGGCGGGCCGCGCCAGCCTCCAGCACCCTTCCCAGGTGCTGCACGAGGCGGTCGATGGTCGCCGCCTCGAAGAGGTCGGTGCGGTACTCGCACGAAAACCCAAGGCCCTCGGGCGTCTCCGCCACCGCGAGGGTGAGGTCCAGGCGCGAGGTGCCCGCGTCGATGGGCTCACCTCGCAGCGTGAGGCCGGGCACTTCCAGCGTGGAGGCCGGCTGGTTCTGGAGCACCAGCTTCACCTGGAACAGGGGGGCATGCCCCTGGCTGCGCTCGGGGTTGAGCGCCTTGACCAACTCCTCGAAGGGCAGATCCTGGTGCGCGTAGGCCCCGAGAGACGTCTGGCGCACGCGGCCCAGCAGCTCTCGGAAGGAGGGGTCTCCGTCCAGCCGCGCACGCAGGGGCAACTGGTTGATGAAGAAGCCGATGAGGCCTTCGGTCTGCGAGTGGTTGCGGTTGGCGATGTCGGTGCCGACGACGAAGTCGTCCTGGCCGGAGTAGCGCGAGAGGACCACCTGGAAGCCCGCCAGCAGGGCCATGAAGAGGGTTGTGCCCTCACGCTGGCTGAACGCCTGGAGTGAGTCCGCCAGCGCCCGTGGCAGCACGCGCGTGTGCATGGCGCCCTTCAGGCTCCGCACGGTGGGACGCGGGAAGTCCGTGGGCAGCTCCAGCAGCGAAGGCGCGCCGGAGAGGTGCTCGCGCCACCAGGAGAGCTGTGCGTCCAGGACGTCGCCCTGGAGCCAGCCACGCTGCCAGGCCGCGTAGTCCGCGTACTGCACGGGCAGCTCGGGCAGGGGCGAAGGCTGGCCGTTACGGAACGCCGCGTAGAGCGTTGCCGCCTCGCGCACCAGCACTTCCATGGACCAGCCGTCCGTGGCGATGTGGTGCAGCGTCAGCGACAGCAGGTGCCGCGACTCGCCCAGTCGCAGCAGCATGGCGCGCAGCATCGGTCCGCGCGTGAGGTCGAAGGGACGTCGGGCTTCTTCCTGAGCCAGGCGACGGGCTTCTGCCTCTCTCTGGTCCTCGGGCAAGGTGGACAGGTCCACCACCGCGAGGGGAACGGGCGCGGGCGGATGGATGACCTGGACGGGGCCTTCCTCGAAGGTGGTGCGAAGCACCTCATGGCGACGCAGCAACTCCGCGATGCTGCGCTCCAGGGCGCCCACGTCCACCGTGCCCTCCAGCCAGAGCACGGAGGGCATGTTGTAGAAGGGGCTGTTCGGCTCCAGCCGGTCGAGGAACCACAGGCGTTGCTGGGCGAAGGACAGCGGCAGCGGGCCGGTGCGCGGCGCGGGCCGCAGCGGCGGGGCCAGCACGCTTCCCTGGGAGGAGCGGGACAGTGCCTCCACGCGTGCCGCGAGCCCGGCCACCGTGGGCGACTCGAACAGCTCGCGCAGGGGTAGCTCCACGTCCGCCGTGGCGCGCACGCGCGAAGCCACCTGGGTGGCCAGCAGCGAGTGGCCGCCTAGCTCGAAGAAGCCCTCTGTGACGCTCACGCGCTCCATGCCCAGCACCTCGGCGAAGATGCGGGCCAGCAACTCCTCCGTGGGCGTGCGCGGGGCCACGTACTCGCCGACGGGGCCCGTGGGCGCCTCGGGAGCGGGGAGAGCCTTGCGGTCCACCTTGCCGGATGGCGACAGGGGCAGGGCCGACAGGACGACGAAGGCGGAGGGCACCATGTACTCGGGCAGGCGCTGCGCCAGGGAGGCTCGCAGGGACTGGGTGTCCAACGTCGCGGAAGGGGTGGGCACAAGGTAGGCCACCAGTCGTGCGCCGGAAGGGCCGTCCTCGCGCACCACGACCACCGAGTCGGCGACGTCGGGATGGGCTCGGATCGCGGACTCGACTTCGCCCAGCTCGATGCGGAAGCCGCGCAGCTTCACCTGCATATCGACACGGCCCAGGTACTCCAGCGTGCCGTCAGCCCGCCAGCGCGCCTTGTCTCCCGTGCGGTACAGCCGGGCGCCGGGCTCGCTCGCGAACGGGTCGGGTAGGAACTTCTCCGCCGTCAGCTCGGGCCGGCCCAGGTAGCCGCGGGCCAGGCTGACGCCGCCCAGGTACAGCTCCCCCGGGACGCCGGTCGGCACCGGACGCAGCCCCGCATCCAGCACGTACGCCCGCGTGTTGGCCACGGGCTTCCCGATGGACACGAGGGCCCCCGGCTGTTCGCCGGAGACGACGCAGGCCGTGGCGTCGATGGTGGCCTCGGTGGGGCCGTAGTGGTTGAAGAGGCGGGCGCCGGGGAGCTGCGCGCCCAGCCGGGGCACCAGCTCGGTGGGCAGGGCCTCACCGCCGGAGACGACTGCGCGCAGCGCGGTGGCGTGTGCCAGCGCGGGTTGCTCCAGCAGGGCGCGGAGCATCGAGGGGACGGCCTGCAACAGGGTGATGCGCTCACGGGCCAGCAGCTCCGCGACGGCCGCGGGGTCACGGTGGGCGCCGGGCGGAGGCAGCACGAGCGTGGCTCCGGCGAGCAGCGTGGAGAGCACCTCGGCCACCGAGGCGTCGAAGCTCAGCGAGGCGAGCTGCAACGCCCGGTCCCCCGGAGCCACGCCGAGCCAGCGGACCATCCACGTGAGATGGTTGGCCAGGGCGCGGTGCGAGACGACCGTGCCCTTGGGCAGGCCGGTGGTCCCCGACGTGAAGAGGACATACGCGGGGCTCTCCGGGAAGGCCGCCGTGGGAGCCTCCTGTCCCGAGGACAGCGCCTCCAGCTCGCCGTCGAGGAAGACGGTGACAGGTCCCGGCGGCAGGCGCGCCGAGAGGGACCGCGAGGTGAGGAGCACCGGCGCTCCGCAGTCCTGGAGCATGAAGGCCAGGCGCTCACGAGGGTAGTCCGGGTCCAGCGGCACGTACGCGCCTCCGGCCTTGAGCACCGCGAGCAGGCCCACCACCATGTCCGTCGAGCGCTCCACGCACAGCCCGACACGCACCTCGGGCCCGACGCCGAGCGAGCGCAGCTGTCGCGCGAGCAGCGCCGCGCGGACATGCAGCTCGCCGTAGGTGAGCCACGAACCCTCTGCCTCCACGGCCATGGCCAGCGGAGTGCGGCGCGCCTGTTCCTCCAGGAGCTGGTGCACGGTGGCGGAGGAGGGGAAGTCCACCGCCGTCGCGTTCCATTCCACCATCAGTTGCTCGCGCTCCGCCGCCGTCAGGGGCGAGTGCAGCGACAGGGGCTGCTCCGGTCGTGCGAGCACGGCCTCCAGCAACACCTGGAAGTGGCCGTCCATCCGCTCCACCGTGGAGGCGTCGAACAGGTCGGTGTTGTACTCCAGCTCTCCGGCGAAGCCCTCGGGCGCGCGTTGCAGCGTGAGGCTGAGGTCGAACTTGGTGATGGGGCTGGGCGTTCCTCCCAGGCGCAGGCGCAGGCCGGGCAGCTCCACGGCGTCCAGCGGCGCATTCTGCAGGGTGAACATCACCTGGAAGAGGGGCGAGTGGCTCAGGCTGCGCTCGGGGCGCAGCTCCTCGACGAGGCGCTCGAAGGGGACGTCCTGGTGCTCATAGGCGGCGAGCGCGGAGGCCTTGACGCCTTCGAGCAGCGCGGAGAAGCCGGCGCGCGGGTCGATGCGCGCGCGCAGCACCAGGGTGTTGACGAAGAAGCCGATGAGGCCCTCGGTCTCCGCGCGGTTGCGGCCGGCGATGGGAGAGCCGACGACGATGTCGTCCTGGCCGGAGTAGCGGGAGAGCAGCAACTGCCAGGCGGCCAGCAGCACCATGAAGGGCGTGGCGCCGTGGCGCTGCGCGGCTTCCTCCACGGTGCGCGAGAGCGCCGGGGGGAGCCGGACGTCCAGCGAGGCACCCTGATGGGACTGCAGGGCGGGCCTGGGCCTGTCCGTGGGCAGCTCCAGGAGGGCCGGGACGCCGGCGAGCTGCTCACGCCACCAGTCGAGCTGGGCCTGGAGGACGTCGCCCTGGATCCACTGGCGCTGCCACGCGGCGAAGTCCGCGTACTGCACCGGCAGCGAGGGCAGCTCGAGCGGGTGGCCCGAGGAGAAGGCGCGGTAGAGGGCGCCCAGCTCGCGCAGCATGATGTTGATGGACCAGCCGTCGGAGACGATGTGGTGCAGCGTCACCAGCAGGTGGTGCTGGGTGGGGCCCAGGCGCAGCAGCTGCGTGCGCAGCAGGGGCCCCCGCTCCAGGTCGAAGGGGCGCAGAGCCTCTTCCGAGGCCAGCCGCCGGGTTTCCGTCTCGCGAGCCTCGGGGGGCACGGCCAGCAGGTCGACGGTGGGGAGGCGGGTGTCGAGCTGGGGGTGGATGAGCTGGGTCGGCACACCCGCGTTGCGCTGGAAGGTGGTCCTCAGCACTTCGTGACGCTGCACCAGGGCGCGCAGGGCCTGCTCCAGCGCGGCGGTGTCCAGCTCGCCGTCCAGGTGCAGCACGCCGGGCACGTTGTAGGAGGCGGTGCCCGGCTGGAGCTGATCCAGGAACCACAGCCGCTGTTGGCCGAAGGACAGCGGCGGCGACTCGGTGCGTGAGATGGTGCGCAGCGGCGGTGCCAGCTCAATCCCCGCCGAGGCACGTGCCAGGGCCTCCAGTCGGGTGGCGAGTCCGGCCACCGTGGGCGACTCGAACAGCTCGCGCAGTGGCAGCTCCACGTCGAAGGCGGCGCGCACGCGGGAGACGAGCTGGGTGGCGAGCAGGGAGTGTCCGCCCAGCTCGAAGAACCCATCGTGCAGGCCCACCCTGTCCACGCGCAGCACGTCCGCCCAGAGCGCGGCGAGGCGCTGCTCGGTGGGCGTGCGCGGCGGCTCGAAGGCCCGCAGCTCGGAGCGGGAGTCCGGAGCGGGCAGGGCCTTCCGGTCCACCTTGGCGTTGGCCGTCAGCGGCAGCGCGTCCAGGCGCACCAGGGCCGAGGGCACCATGTACTCGGGCAGGCGGGCCTCGAGCGCGTCGCGCAGGGCACCGAGGTCCAGCGTGGCGTCAGCGGTGACGTAGCCGACGAGGCGCTTGTCGCCGGGCACGTCCTCGCGGGCCAGGGCCACGGCTTCGCGCACTCCGGGGAAGGAGAGCAGCGCGGCCTCCACTTCGGCCAGCTCGATGCGGAAGCCGCGAATCTTGACCTGGAAGTCTCCACGGCCGAGGAACTCCAGCACGCCGTCGGGGCGCCAGCGGGCGAGGTCTCCGGTGCGGTACAGGCGAGCGCCGGGCTCACGGCTGAAGGGGTGGGGCACGAAGCGCTCGGCGGTTTGCGCCGGGTTGCGCACGTAGCCTCGTGCCAGGCCCTCGCCTCCGATGAAGAGCTCACCGGGCACGCCCACGGGCACCGGGTGGCCGTGCGAGTCGAGCAGGTACACCTGCGTGGCGGTGATGGGCGTGCCGATGGGGATGGAGGCGGGCACCTGCTCCGGGGACGTCATGCGGAAGCAGGAGGTGAAGAGGGTGCCCTCGGTGGGGCCGTAGCAGGCCGTCACCGGGATGCCGAGCTGCTCCAGCACGCGCCGGACGTGCGGCGCACTCACCACGTCGCCGCCGGTGAGCAGCTGCTTGACTGACTTCAGGCCGTCCAGGCGGTTGTCCACCATATGCGAGAAGAGTCCCGCGGTGAGGTGGAGCGTGGAGACGGAGTGCTCGGAGAGGACGGAGGAGAGCAGGTCCAGGTCGCTGGGGGAGTCTGGCGGGAAGACGACGAGGCGGC
This sequence comes from Pyxidicoccus trucidator, assembly GCF_010894435.1. Taxonomy (NCBI): domain Bacteria; kingdom Pseudomonadati; phylum Myxococcota; class Myxococcia; order Myxococcales; family Myxococcaceae; genus Pyxidicoccus; species Pyxidicoccus trucidator. The sequence goes on from NZ_JAAIXZ010000033.1 coordinate 70,332, forward strand.
CACCGTTGAGCAGCGGGCCCCAGACCTCGAGCGTGGAGGCGTCGAAGGAGATGGGGGCGATCAGCAGGAAGGAGTGGTCGGCGGAGACGTCCGCGTAGGGCGCTTCGCGGACGGTGCGCAGCACGTTGCGGTGGGAGACGGCGACACCCTTGGGCCTGCCGGTGGAGCCGGAGGTGAAGTCGATATAGGCCAGGTGCTCGGGGTGCAGCGCCACCGGGGGCGCGTGCTCCGGCTGGGAATCGAGGGCTCGCGCTGCCTCGTCGATGTGGAGCACGGGCAACGAGGACGGCAGCGAAGCCCGAGTCGCGGAGTGGGTGAGCAGGAGGACGGGCCTGGCGTCCTCGACCATCTGGGCCAGTCGCTCGGGCGGGTACGAGGTGTCGAGCGGCAGGTACGCGCCACCGGCCTTGAGGATGGCCAGCAGGGAGACGATGAGCTCGACGGAGCGCTCCAGGGCCAGGGCCACGGGGACGTCGGGCCCCACGCCGCGGGCGACGAGCAGGTGTGCGAGCTGGTTGGCCCGCGCGTCGAGCTGCCGGTAGGTGAGGCGCTGGGCCCCGAACTCCAGGGCCACCCGGTCGCCATGCAAGGCGACGATGCGGGAGAACACCTCTGGCAGGGTGGCGTCGCGTGGGAAGTCAGCGGGAGCGCGGTTGAAGTCGGAGAGGACGGTGCGCAGCTCGTCCTCGGGCAGCAGGGGCAGTCGGTGGAAGGGCCGCGAGGGCTGGCCCAGCAGCGCCTCCAGGAAGTGCACGTAGTGGCGGGCGAGCCGCCGCGCGGTGGCCGGGAGGAAGAGGTCGGTGTTGTAGATGAGCGAGCCCGTGAAGCCGTCCGGGGACTCGGAGAAGGCGAGCTCCAGGTCGAACTTCGCGGTGGTGCTCTCGTTGGCGATGGGCCGCAGGGAGAGCCCCGTGGCGGAGACGAGGGGCGTGGGCGTGTTCTGGAGAGTGAAGAAGACCTGGAACAGCGGGTCCCGCTCCAGCGAGCGGCCACTGGCGAGCGACTCGACGAGCCGCTCGAAAGGGACGTCCTGGTGGGCCTGGGCCCCGAGCATCCCCTCGCGCACGCGAGCCACCACCTGCTGGAAGGACGGCCCGTCCTCCAGGCGCAGCCGCAGGGCGAGCGTGTTGACGAAGAAGCCGACGAGGTCCTCCAGCTCGGAGAAGCGGCGACCGGCGATGGGCGAGCCGACGACGATGTCCTGCTGACCGGAGTAGCGGGCCATCAGGACCTGGAAGGCGCCGAGCAGCGCCATGAACGGCGTGACGCCCTGCTCCTGGCTGAACGTGCGCACCGCGGCGGACAGCTCGCGCGGGAGCTGGACGGGGACGGACGCGCCGTGGAAGGTCTTCACCGCGGGCCGGGGGAGGTCCGTGGGCAGCTCCAAGGCCTGGGGCGCGCCCAGCAGTTGCTGCTTCCAGTAGCCGAGCTGCGTGTCGAGCACCTCGCCCCGCAACCACTCCCGCTGCCACAGGGCGTAGTCCGCGTACTGGATGGGCAGTGCCGGCAGCGGCGAGGGCTTTCCGGCCGCGAGCGCCGGGTACAGCGCGGTGAGGTCTCGCATCAGCACGCCGGTGGACCAGCCATCCGAGGCGATGTGGTGCATGAGCACCAGCAGCACGTGCTCCTCTGCTCTGAGTCGCAGCAGCACCACGCGGAAGAGCGGGCCGCGCGCCAGGTCGAACGGTCGTTCGCACTCCGTGGCGATGTGCTGGCGCACCAGGAGGTCGCGCTCGCCCACGGGGAGGTGGCTCAGGTCCCGCTGTTCGAAGGGACAGGACGCCGCCTCGGCGATGACCTGGATGGGGCCGTCCGGGCCCTGCTGGAAGGTGGTGCGGAGCACCTCATGGCGCTGCATGAGCGCGTCCAGGGACCGCTGGAGCGCCACTGCGTCCAGGGCACCCTCCAGGCGCATCACGCCGGGGACATTGTAGACCGTGCCACCGGGCTCCAGTTGATCCAGGAACCACAGCCGCTGCTGGGCGAACGAGAGCGGCAGCGGCCCGGTGCGCGACGCCCGTGGAATGGACTGCGTGGCGCCCTGGCTCATCGCGCCGAGGCGCTCGGCGAGGGCGGCGACGGTGGTGGCGGTGAACAGCTCGCCGAGGGACAGCTCCACGCCCAGGGTGGTGCGGATGCGGGAGACCACCTGGGTGGCCAGCAGCGAGTGGCCTCCCAGCTCGAAGAAGTCGTCGTGGATGCCGACGAGTTCGACGTGCAGCAGCTCCGCCCACATCGCGGCGAGCTGCTCCTCCCTTGGAGTGCGAGGAGCCACGTACTCACGTGTCTGGGAAGCCAGCGCCGTGTCCGGAGAGGGCAGCGCGGCACGGTCCACCTTGCCGTTGGGCGTCAGCGGCAGCGCGTCCAGTACGGAGATGACCGCTGGCACCATGTGCTCGGGCAGCCGCTGCTTGAGGGCGGTGCGCAGTGCGGCGGTGTCCAGCATGTCGCCGTCCTCCGCCACGACGTAGGCCACCAGGCGCTTGTCACCCGGCGCATCCTCGCGCACCACGGCGACGGCCTCGCGCACGGAGGGCTGCTGGGCCAGGACGGACTCCACTTCTCCCAGCTCGATGCGGAAGCCGCGCAGCTTCACCTGCTGGTCGATGCGGCCGAGGTACTCCAGCGTGCCATCCGCCAACCACCGCGCCTTGTCGCCGGTGCGGTACAGGCGTGCGCCAGCGGTTGCGGAGAACGGATTGGGGACGAAACGCTCGGCGGTGAGCTCGGGCTGGTGGCGGTAGCCGCGAGCCAGGCCCACGCTGTCCACGCACAGCTCACCGGGCACGCCCACCGGTACCGGACGCAGCGCCGCGTCCAGCACGTAGACGCGCACGTTCGCCCAGGGCCGGCCAATGCTGATGCGCTGGCCGGGCTTCATGGGCTCGGAGAGCGTGGCGCAGACGGTGACTTCCGTGGGGCCGTAGGCATTGAGCAGCCGCACCCGGTTGCCCCATCGCTCCACCAGCTCCGGCGTGCAGGCTTCACCGGCGGAGATGAGCGTCTGGAGCGCGGGGAAGTCCTCGGGCTCCATCTGCGCCAGCACGGAAGGCGTCAGCGTAACGGCGGTGATGGCCTCGTCGCGCAGCAGGGTGCGCAGGGGCGCACCGGGCATGAGGCGCTCGCGAGGCGCGAGCACCAGGGTGGAGCCCGCCAGCAGGGCACCGAAGATTTCAGCCACCGAGGCGTCGAAGCCGAAGGCGGCGTACTGGAGCACGTGACTGTCAGGCCTGAAGCCGTGTTCGCGTGCAGCGGTCAGCGCGGTGTTGCACAGGCCGCGGTGCTGCAAGAGCGTGCCCTTGGGACGGCCCGTGCTGCCCGAGGTGTAGATGATGTACGCGAGGTTGTCCGCGCCAGTCCCACTCGCGAAAGGCGTCTCCGGCTGCGAGGCGATGAGGGCGCCGTCCGCGTCGAGCAGGACGAGTTGCTCGCTGCCAGCGGGCAGTTCATCCGCGATGGTCTCGGTGGTGACGAGCACCGGGGCGGCGCAGTCACGCAGCATGTACGTGAGGCGCTCCACGGGGTAGCTCGGGTCGAGCGGGACGTAGGCGCCGCCGGCCTTGAGGATGCCGAGGATGCCGACCACCAGCTCCAGCGAGCGCTCCACGCAGAGGGCCACGGGCACTTCGGCCCGGACGCCCAGCGTGCGCAGGTGGTGCGCCAGTTGGTTGGCGCGGGTGTCGAGCTGCGAGTAAGTGAGGGCCTGGCCCTCGAAGCGCACGGCGGTGGCGCTGGGGGTGAGCGCCGCCTGGGCCGCGAAGAGCTGATGCGCGCAGGCGTCACGCGGGAAGTCGCGCTCCGTCGCGTTCCAGTCCACGAGCACCTGGCGCTGCTCGTCCTCGGAGAGCAGGGGCAAGGCGGACAGGCGGGACTCGGGACGGGCAGCGCCCGCCTCCAGCACTCTTCCCAGGTGCCGCATGAGACGGTCGATGGTCGCCGCCTCGAAGAGGTCCGTGCGGTACTCGCACGAGCACTCCAGGCCGCGCGCCGTCTCTTCCACCGAGAGGGTGAGGTCCAGGCGCGAGGTGCCCACGTCGGCGGTCTCGCCCCGCAGCGTGAGGCCGGACACTTCAAGCGTGGAGGCCGGCTGGTTCTGGAGCACCAGCTTCACCTGGAACAAGGGCGCGTGCCCCTGGCTGCGCTCGGGGTTGAGCGCCTTGACGAGCTCCTCGAAAGGCAGGTCCTGGTGCGCGTAGGCCCCGAGCGACGTCTGGCGCACGCGGCCCAGCAGCTCTCGGAAGGTGAGGTCGCCATCCAGCCGCGCGCGCAAGGGGAGCTGGTTGATGAAGAAGCCGATGAGGCCTTCGGTCTGCGAGTGGTTGCGGTTGGCGATGTCGGTGCCGACGACGAAGTCGTCCTGACCGGAGTAGCGGGAGAGGACCACCTGGAAGCCCGCGAGCAGGGCCATGAAGAGGGTGGTGCCTTCCCGCCGGCTCAGCGCCTGGAGCGAGTCAGCCAGCGAGCGCGGCAGCACGCGTGCATGCCTGGCGCCCTTCAGGCTTCGCACGGTGGGACGCGGGAAGTCCGTGGGCAGCTCCAGCAGGGGCGGCGCGTCCGCCAGATGATTGCGCCACCAGGAGAGCTGCCCCTCCAGCACGTCGCCCTGCAGCCAGTCACGCTGCCAGGCCGCGTAGTCCGCGTACTGCACGGGCAGCTCGGGCAGGGGAGACGGCTGGCCTTCGCGGAACGCCGAGTAGAGCGTCGCCGCCTCGCGCACCAGCACTTCCATGGACCAGCCGTCCGAGACGATGTGGTGCAGCGTCAGCGACAGCAGGTGGCTCGACTCGCCCAGCCGCAGCAGCATGGCGCGCAGCAGTGGTCCGCGCGTGAGGTCGAAGGGACGTCGGGCCTCTTCCCGGGCCAGGCGACGGGCTTCTGCCTCGCGCGAGTCCTCGGGCAACGTGGACAGGTCCACCACCGCGAGAGAAACGGGCGCGGGAGGATGGATGACCTGGACGGGGCCTTCCTCGAAGGTGGTGCGAAGCACCTCGTGGCGACGCAGCAACTCCGCGATGCTGCGCTCCAGGGCGCCCACGTCAACCGTGCCCTCCAGCCAGAGCACGGAGGGCATGTTGTAGAAGGGGCTGCCCGGCTCCAGCCGGTCGAGGAACCACAGGCGCTGCTGGGCGAAGGACAGCGGCAGCGGGCCGGTGCGCGGCGCGGGCCGCAGCGGCGGGGCCAGCGCGGTCCCCTGGGACGAGCGGGACAGTGCCTCCACACGTGCCGCGAGCCCGGCCGCCGTGGGCGAATCGAACAGCTCACGCAGCGGCAGGTCCACGCCCGCCGCGGCACGCACGCGCGAAGCCACCTGGGTGGCCAGCAGCGAGTGGCCACCCAGCTCGAAGAAGCTCTCCGTGACGCTCACGCGCTCCACGCCCAGCACCTGGGCGAAGACGCGGGCCAGCAACTCCTCCATGGGCGTGCGCGGGCCCACGTACCCGACGGTGGGCGACTCGGGAGCCGGGAGGGCCTTGCGGTCCACCTTGCCGGAGGGCGACAGGGGCAGGGCCGGCAGGAGGACGAAGGCGGAGGGCACCATGTACTCGGGCAGGCGCTGCGCCAGGGAGGCTCGCAGGGACTGGGTGTCCAACGTCGCGGAAGGGGTGGGCACAAGGTAGGCCACCAGTCGTGCGCCGGACGGGCCGTCCTCGCGCACCACGACCACCGAGTCGGCGACGTCCGGATGGGCTCGGAGCGCGGACTCGACTTCGCCCAGCTCGATGCGGAAGCCACGCAGCTTCACCTGCGTGTCGACGCGGCCCAGGTACTCCAGCGTGCCGTCAGCCCGCCAGCGCGCCTTGTCTCCCGTGCGGTACAGCCGGGCGCCCGGCACTTCGCTGAAGGCGTCCGGAATGAAGCGCTCGGCGGTGAGGGAAGGCCGGCTCCAGTAGCCCCGCCCCACCTGCACGCCGCCGATGAAGAGCTCCCCGGGCACGCCCACCGGCGTCGGCTGCCCGTGGGCGTCGAGGACGTGGATGCGGGTATTGGCGACGGGCCGGCCAATGGGCACCTCGCGGCCGGAGTCCTCACGCGGGCACGGCCAGTACGTCACGTCGACGGCGGCCTCGGTGGGTCCGTAGAGGTTGTGCACGGCGGTCGAGGTCGGCAGGCGCGCGTAGGCACGCCTCACCAAATCGGCGGGCAGGGCTTCGCCGCTGCACACCACGTGGCGCAAGGCGGTGAGGCCCTCCAGTCCGGGCTCCTCCACGAAGGCGCGCAGCATGGAGGGCACGAAGTGGGTGGTGGTGACGCGCTCGTCCGCCATCAGTCGCACGAGGTAGGCGGGGTCCTGGTGGCCCCCGGGACGGGCCAGCACCAGGCGTGCGCCCGTCATGAGGGGCCAGAAGAACTCCCAGACGGAGACGTCGAAGCTGAAGGGGGTCTTCTGCAGCACCGTGTCGGCTGCCGTCAGCCCGTACTCCTGTTGCATCCACAGCAGGCGGTTGACGACGCCCGCGTGGGCATTCATGGCGCCCTTGGGGCGGCCGGTGCTGCCGGAGGTGAAGATGACGTAGGCCAGCGCCTCGGGGCCGGCGAGGGGCGCGGGACGGGAGGCGGGGTGAAGGGCCACGTCAGGCCACTGCGAGTCCAGACACACCACCCGGGCGGAGTGGGGCGGCAGGACGGGGACGAGCCGCTGCGAGGTGAGGAGGACGGGGGCGGCGGTGTCCTCCAGCATCCACGCCAGCCGCTCGCGAGGGTACGCCGGGTCCATGGGCACGTAGGCGGCGCCGGACTTCAGCACGCCCAGCAGCGCCACCACCATTTCCAGCGAGCGCTCCAGGCAGACGCCGACGAGCGACTCGGGCCCCACGCCCAGCGAGCGCAGGTGCCAGGCCAGCTGGTTGGCGCGGGCGTCGAGCTGCGCGTAGGTGAGCGTCTCGCCCTCGAAGCGCAGGGCCTCCGCGTCCGGCGTGCGCGCCACCTGCGCCTCGATGAGCGCGTGCAGGCTCAGCTCACGCGGGTACGCCTCGCGCGGGCCCCGGAAGTCCTCCAGCAACTGCCGCCGCTCCTCGGGAGCCAGCATGGGCAGCTCCGCCAGTGGGCGGGCCGCGCCCTCCGCGAGTCCCATCAGCAGGGTGTGCAGGTGCGCCATCATCCGCTGGATGGCCGCCGCGCCGAAGCGCGTGGTGTCATAGGCCAGCTGCAACAGCAGCTCGCGGCCCGGCATCGCCGTCAGGGTCAGCGGATGGTGGTCCGCCTCCAGAGAGCGCGCGTCGCGCACCACCAGCTCCTTCGAGTCCGTGGTGAGCGCGGTGTCCACGGGGTAGTTCTCGAAGACGACCAGGCTCTCGAAGAGCGGCGGTCCGGGGGGGATGTCGCTCCAGCGCCGCACCTCCACCAGCGGCGCGTGCTCGTGCTGCCGCGCCTCCATGAGCCAGCCTTGCAGGGTCTTCAGCCACGCTCCCACGGACTGGCGGGGCGGCAGCCGCACGCGGGCGGGAATGGCATTGATGAACATGCCCACCATCTCCTCGACCCCGGGCAGGTCCGAAGGGCGGCCGGAGACCGTCACACCGAAGAGCACGTCGTCCCTGCCGCTGTAGCGCCCGAGCAGCAGCGCCCACGCCGCCTGCACCAGCGTGCCGGGAGTGACGCCCTGCTGCCGCGCGAAGGACTGCAGCACCGCCGTCTTTTCGGCGCCCAGCCCCAGTCGCAGCTCACCGCGCACTCCCGCCAGTCCGGCGTCGAGCTCGCTCCCGCCTGGCTCCAGCGGCGTGGGCTCCGTGAAGCCCTCCAGCGACTTGCGCCAGAAGTCCCGGGTGGCTCCCAGGTCCCGGCGCCCCAGCCACGCGATGAAGTCCCGGTACGGGCGCGTGTCCATCCTCGGGGGTGGCAGGCCGCGCCGCAGCGCCTCGAAGCGAGTGAGCAGCTCGCGCAGCACCAGGGGAATCGACCAGCCATCCAGCAGGATGTGCGAGAAGCTGAGCACCACGCGCCAGCTCCGCTCACCCATGCGGAGCACCGCCAGCCGGTGCAGCGGCGCGCGGGCCAGCGCCACGCCCCGCCGCCGGTCCTCGGCGAAGAAGGCGTTGAGCCAGGCCTCCTGCTCCGAGGGAGGCACGTCACGCCGGTCTTCCACGGTGATGGGCGGCTCCAACTCGCGCACCACCGCCTGGAGCGGCCGGTCCAGCCCCTCCCACAAGAACGCCGTGCGGAGGATGGTGTAGCGGGAGACGACCTGCCGCCAGGCCTGGGTGAAGGCCCCCGTGTCCAGCTCGCCCTCCAGCGCGAAGGTGAGCTGGTTGAAGTACGGCTGGGTGCCTCCGTCGTCCCTGAGGTGGTGGAGGAGGATTCCCTCCTGGAGCGGCGACAGCGGATAGAGGTCCTCCACGTCCGCCAGCCGCACCTGGGTGAGCGAGTCCAGCGCGGCCTGCCCCAGCCCCGCCAGCGGGAAGTCGGAGGGCGTCAGCCCCCGGGCTTCCCCCGAGGTGCCGAGCGCGATGAGCTCGCGCAGGGCCTCCACCAGCTCTCCCGCCCATCGCTCCACCGTCTCGCGCCGGTGGACGCGGCTGCCGTAGGCGAACATGAGGCGCAGGCGCCCGCCGCTCACCGCGCAGTCCACCTCCAGCAGGTGTGCACGCGGTGCGCCGGGAGCCCGCTTGGGGCCCACCGGTCCGTCCGACAGGCTCAGCAGCGCCCCGGCGGGCAGGACGTGGTCGAGCTGCCCCAGGTAGTTGAAGCCCACCTCGCACTCAGGCAGCGCGCGCAGTCGCTCGCGCAGCTCCGGGTAGGGCGCCAGGTAGCGCAGCACGCCGAAGCCCACGCCCTTGCCGGGAATGCGCCGCAGCGACTCCTTCGCCGAGCGCAGCCACGCGCCCGGCCCCTCGCCGACCTCGTCCACCAGCACGGGGTAGAGGCTGGTGAACCAGCCCACCGTGCGCGACAGGTCCACGCCCTCGAAGAGCGCCTCGCGCCCGTGGCCCTCCAGCTCCAGCCGCACGCAGGGCGCGCCCGTCCAGCGGCGCATCACCCGGGCCAGCGCCGCCAGCAGCAGCTCGTCCGGCCTCGCGCAGCAGGCCCGGGCCACCTCCTGGAGCAGTGCCTGCGTCTCGCCGGGCTCCAGCGACACCTCCACGACTCGCGCGTCGCCCTCCGTGTTGGCCTCCGCGCTCCCGTCCAGGTCCACGGGCAGCCGGCCCGCGCGCTCCCAGGGCAGCCCCAGCCAGAAGGCCTCCTCCGCGCGTGCCGCCGACGTGCGGGCGTGCTCCACCATCCGCGACGCCCACCCGGCGAAGGACAGCGTCTTCGGCGGCAGCCGCACTGGCGTGCCCGCGCGGAGCTGCTGACAGGCGGTGTGCAGGTCCTCCACCAGCACGCGCCAGGAGACGGCGTCCACCACCAGGTGGTGGATGACCAGCAGCAATTCCTGCGGAGCGTCCGGCCCTGCGTCGAACAGCACGGCCCGCGCCACGCCACCCGAAGCCAGCTCCAGTCCCGCCTGGGCCCGGGCCGCGTGGGACTCCCCGGCGGCGGCGCGCGCCTCGGGTGACAGCCCGGACACGTCCACACTCAGCAGCGGCAGCGCACCGTCCAGGCCGCGCACCTCCTGCCGCCACGCGCCCTGTCCGTCCCGCGTGTAGCCCAGGCGCAGGGCATCGTGGTGCTCGCGCAGGTGCTGGAGCGCGCGCTCGAGCACCTCCGCGGGAATGCGCTCGCGCAGGGTGAGGCGCAGGGCCTGGTTGAAGTGGTGGGGCGCGGGCGGCTCCCGGTCCAGGAACCAGCGCTGGATGGGCGTGAGCTCCACCCGTCCCGTCACCAGCCCCTGCTCCGCGGCGACGGCCGGAGCGGTGCCCGCCACCGCGGCGAGCTGTGCCACCGTTGGCAACTCGAAGAGCTGCTTCGCGGTGAGGTGCAGTCCGGCCTGCGCGGCCCGGGCCAGGACCTGGATGCCGAGGATGGAGTCACCGCCCAGCTCGAAGAAGTCCTCGTGCACGCCCACGCTCGGGCGGCCGAGCACCTGCGCCCAGATGGCCGCGAGCGCCGTCTCCGTCGCGTCGCGGGGGCCCTCCTGGACCTCCTCCGACGCCGCCTGCGCGTGCTCCGGCGCCGGCAGGGCCTTGCGGTCCACCTTGCCGTGCGCCGTGAGTGGCAGGGACTCCAGCACGGCGAAGGCGGAGGGCACCATGTACTCGGGCAGCTTCTGCTCGAGGAAGGCGCGGAGCGCCCGTGGCTCCAGCGCCGGGCCCACCACGTACGCGACCAGTCGCTTGTGCCCGGGCAGGTCCTCGCGCACCACCACCACGGCTTCCTGGACGCCAGGCGCCTGGCGCAGCACAGCCTCCACTTCGCCGGTCTCGATGCGGAAGCCGCGCACCTTCACCTGGAAGTCGGTGCGGCCCAGGAACTCCAGCGCGCCGTCTGCCCGCCAGCGCGCCTTGTCACCGGTGCGGTAGAGGCGCTCGCCGGGGCGGACACCGAAGGGATGCGGGACGAACTTCTCGGCCGTCAGGTCCGCGCGGCCCAGGTACCCCCAGGCCAGGCCCTCGCCACCCACGTACAGCTCGCCAGGAAGGCCTGGCGGCACGGGCCGGAGCGCGGCGTCCAGGACATACGCGGTGGACCACCCGAGGGGACGGCCAATGGGCACCGAGGCGCCCACGGTGTCGCCGCGCCGCATCGCATGCGTCGCGGAGAAGGTGGTGTTCTCGGTGGGGCCGTAGCCGTTGACGAGGACCGCGCCTTCCGGAAGGCGCGCCAGGTGCTCACGCACGCGCTGGGCTGGCAGCACGTCACCGCCGGCCAGCAACTGCGACACGCGGGCCAGCGCCTCGCCCTGGTGGATGACCATCTGCTCGAAGAGCGCGGCGGTGAGCCACAGCGTGCTGACGTCGTGACGGCGCAGCAGGGCGCCAATGTCCTCCAGGGACAGCTCGCGCGCGGGGGCCAGCACCAGGCGAGCGCCGTGCAGCAGCGCGCCCCAGACCTCCAGGGTGGAGGCATCGAAGGAGCTGGGGGCCAGCTGGAGGAAGACCTCCTCGGGGCCGAAGCGGATGAAGGGGTTGTCCGTCACCAGGCGCAGCACGCCGCGGTGGGGAATGCACACGCCCTTGGGCTGGCCGGTGCTTCCCGAGGTGAACATGACGTAGGCCAGCGCCTCGGCGCCGACCTCGGTGGAGAGCGCCGTGTCGGGCTGGGAGGCGATGCGGCCGGCCTCGGAGTCCACGAGGACGAGGAGGCACGAGAGGGCGGGCAGCTCGTCGGCCAGTGACTCGCGCGTGACGAGGACTCCGGCACCAGACTGCTGGAGCAGCAGGGACAGGCGCTCCGCCGGGTAGCTCGGGTCGAGCGGGACGTAGGCGCCACCGGCCTTGAGGATGGCGAGCAGGGCGACAATCAGGTCCTCGGAGCGCTCCAGGCACAGGGCCACGCAGGCGCCGGGGCGCACGCCCACCGAGTGCAGGTGCCGGGCGAGCTGATTCGCGCGTCGCTCCAGCTCGGCATACGACAGCTCGCCAGCCTCGGACACGAGCGCGATGGCTGCTGGCGTGAGCGCGGCCTGCCGCGAGAAGCGCGCGTGCAGGGTGTCACCACGCGGGTACTCGTCGCGCGAGCCATTCCAGTCCGCGAGCCGCCGGACCTCGTCCGGCGACATCATGGACAGGTCCGCGAGCTTCGCCTCGGGGGCGTCCACCAGGGACTGCAACAGCGTGGAGATGTGGCCCAGCATCCGCCGCGGGGTGGCGGTGTCGAAGCGGCTCACGTCGTAGGTGAACCGCACCTCCATCTCGGTGGCGTCCGGGAGCACCGTGAAGATGAGCGGGTAGCCCGTGCGGCCCTCGGTGCGTCCGAAGCCGTCCACCGGCAGTCGGGCCGTCATCTCGGGGGACAGGCCCCGGCGCGGCATGTTCTCGAAGACGACCAGCGTGTCGAACAGCGCCTGGCCGCGCGGCACCTCGCTCCAGCCCTGCACGTCCACCAGCGACACGTGCTCATGGGCGCGGGCGGCGAGCAGCTCGCCCTGCAGGCCCTTCAGCCACGGCAGCACGGTGCTCCCGTCGGGCAGTCGCACGCGGGTGACCTGGGTGTTGATGAAGGTCCCCAGCATGGTGTCCACGCCGGGGAGCGCGGGCGGGCGGCCGGACACCACCGTGCCGAAGGCCACGTCATCCTGTCCGGTGTAGCGGCTCTGCAGCAGGGCCCACGCGCCTTGCAGCAGCGTGCTCAGCGTCACCTGGTGCTGCCGCGTGAAGGCTGTCAGCCGCGCCGTCAGGGCGGTGCCCAGCCCGAGCGACTCGGCGGCGTACGTCTCCGCCTTCGCCTCGGCCCTGGCGGGTCGGTCCATCGCCAGCGGCGTGGGCGACGTGAAGCCCCGCAGCCGCTCGCGCCAGAAGCGCGCTGCCTCATCGCGCTCCTGCTTCGACAGCCAGACGATGTAGTCGCGGTAGGGGCGGACGGGCTCCAGCGACGGCTCCTCGCCCCGGGTCAGCGCGTCATACGTGAGGAACAGCTCCCGCAGACACACCGGCAGCGACCAGCCGTCCATCACCAGGTGGTGGTAGCTGATGATGCAGCGGGTGAGCGTGGGTCCGAAGCGCACCAGCGTGAGGCGCAGCAGCGGCGCCGCGGACAGCGCGAAGTCCTGACGAGCCTCCCGCTCCAGCACCTCCGCGAAGCGCGCCTCCCACGCGTCGGAGGGAAGGTCTGAGCAGTCCTCCAGGCGCGGGGTCGCCTCTACCTTGCGACGCACCGCCTGGAGCGGCTCCTTCATGTTCTCCCAGAAGAACGCCGTGCGCAGGGACGTGTGCCGGTCCACCAGCCGCTGCCACGCCCGCTGGAGCGTGGGCAGGTCCACCACTCCACGCCAGGACCAGTGCACCACCTCCACGTAGGTGCCCTCTCCCGGAGCGCCCACGGTGTGGAACAGCAGGCCCTGTTGCATGGGCGAAAGGCGGTAGATGTCTTCGACGTTCTTCATGTTGCTTCAGCCCTCTGCCTTGGGTGCCAGCTGGGAATCTCCGCGACGTCCAGGTATCGGGGCGACGGCTCCGGGCCTTCGCGCGACAGCACCGCGCGAGGACGCACGGGGGCCTGTCGCAAAGCGCGACCACAGACGGAACTGTCGGGAAGCGAGCCTGAAACCAGGGGTGTGGAACACGGAGATTCGCCGGTATCGAAGCTACCACGGCCCCTCCCACAGACGGGAGGGTGCCCGGGCCCCGCCGGAGCGGCCTCGGACCGTCGCGGTCAGCGTCCGAAGACGCGCGAGAACAGCCACATCAAGGCGGAGCCGGTGACATCCGTGGCGATGGCGGCGTTGTAGCCGGAGTTCTCTGGCGTTGAGAACTCAGCGCTGGGCTCGGCCCTTGACAGCTCCTCGGAAAAGGGGACGGCGCCCTCGGGAGCGCAGCTCCCGCAGTAGAGCCGTTCCTCGAGGACGAAGCCGTACTTCGGCTTGAGCCCGCGCTTGCACGCGGCACACGCCTGCACAACGCCGAGCCGCACCTTGGGCCGCACGTCCAGCGGCTCGTTGCGATACGCCTCGGCGGCCTGCTGGAGCTGCTGCAGCTCGCCCGGGTCCAGCGCTACACCGGCGCAGTCGGAGCACACCTCCACTGCCAGGCCCAGCGCCTCCACCACTGGCAGTGGAGCGTGGCCACACCGGGGACAGGTGGGAGCCGGCGTGCCGCAGTCGGGACAGCTCGGCACGTACTGGAGCTTCGCGTGGCAGCCCTTGCAGATGCCGGGGTGGCCCTTGGCGCGGCGGATCAGGGCGTCCGACACGGAGCCGCCCATCACCTTGGCCAGCGCCTCGCCCTCGAACCACACGGAGCCGCAGCCGTCGCATTCCTCGCGGGGCAGGCCGCCCAGGAAGGTGGACCGCATCCTCGTCTGGCAGAAGGGACAGGCGCTCATGCGGGCGAGCCTACAATCATCCGGCCCGGGCGCGCTGCTCCGGCCCGGACGCCATGCTCCTCCCAGGGCCACGGGTGATAGTCTCCCCGCGTCTCGCGCGCTACCCGCTCCTCGACGACCTTCCCATGCGCCCACTCAAGCGTCCCCCAGCCCCTTCCTCCCTGTCGATGTTCTGGAATGCGCTCGGCACGGGCGACAACGCCTACCCGATGCTCTTCCGCCTCTTCCAGAAGTACGGCGACATCGTGTGGCTGAGGGGGCCGGGAGGCGGCATGTACCTCGTCAGCAACCCCGCGTTCATCAAGCACTTCCTGGTGGACAACGCGGCCAGCAACTACCCGAAGAACTACATGGCCCCCCAGCGCGGCATCGTCCTGGGAGCGAGCCTGTCCACCACCGAGGGCGCCGAGTGGCTGCGGCATCGGCGCATGGCCCAGCCGGGCTTCCAGCGGGATCGGCTGCTGGCCAGCGTACCGAAGATCGTGAAGTCCATCCGCGGTCAGCTCGAGGAGCGTTGGGAGCCGAAGCTGCGAAGCGGCGAGCCTCTGGAGGTCTTCCCGGCGATGTCGCGCCTGGTGGTCTCCACCCTCGGTCAGCTCGCCTGTTCCGAGGAATTCCCCGACGACGTCTGCGAAGCGGTCTTCCAGTTCATGGTCTACGCCGTCCGGCCGCGAACGCGGGTGGAGCGGTCGCAGCTGCCGCGGAAGCTGATGAACCTCTACTACCAGAGATTCCAGCCGCAGGTCCTTCCGGCCGCACGGCGCATCGACACGTTCGCCTGGGAGGTCGTCCGCAGGCGCATGGCCCTGGCCGAGCAGCCGGACGACATGCTCGGGTTGATGATCAACGCGCGCGACGAGAAGGGCGAGCCAATGAAGGAGCAGGAGGTCCGCGACGAGTTCGTGGAGCTCTTCTTCGGCGGCCAGGTCTCCACGGGCATCGCCCTGTCCTTCATGTGGCACCTGCTCGCTCTGCACCCCGAGGTGCGCGAGCGCCTGGTGGACGAGGTGGATCGCACGCTCAACGGACGGGAGCCGACGGCGGAGGACCTGAAGCAGCTCCGCTACGTGTCGCAGGTGTTCGAGGAGACGCTGCGCCTCCATCCGCCCGCGCCCGGTATCAGCCGGCCCGCCATCAAGGACGACACGCTCGGTGGTTATGACGTCCCGGCGGGCACCATGGTGTCTGCGTCCTCCTACGTCATGCATCGGCACCCCGAGTTCTGGACGGACCCGGAGCGCTTCGACCCGGAGCGCTTCTCCGCGGAGAAGGCCCAGGCGCGGCCTCGCTTCGCCTACATGCCTTTCGGAGGAGGTCAGCGGGTGTGCATCGGGGCCATGCTGGCCTCGCTCATCGCCACGTCGGCCAGTGCCCTGGTGGCCCAGCGTTACCGCCTGGAGCATGTCCCCGGGAAGAAGATGCGGCTGATGACGGGCACCACCCACTTCCCGGCCAACCTCTGGATGAAGCTGTTGCCGGCACGCGCGACCGCCCCGGACACTTCCCTGCGAAGCGTTGGCTGACGGCGCGAGCGTGCTGGGCTGGAACGCTCGCGCCTCCGGGCCCGTCGCTCAGGCCGCGGGCGCCGCATCCTCTTTCTGTCGCGCCGCCTCCAGCAGCTCCGTGAGCCGCTCGGCCAGCACCTGCACTCCTGGCACGCACAGCACACCGTAGTGGTCGCCCGGCACCTCCGTCAGTGCCAGCCCGCCTTCCGCGAACGCACCCCAGCCACGGTCGGGCGCTTGGTCCCTGCTCCCTTCGCTGGCGCGCAGCAGGGTGATGCGGACGGGGAGGGGCGCGGGCCTGTAGTGGCTCAGGGCGCGCAGGTTGGCGGCGAAGACGTTGAACAGCGTGCGGAGCTGTTCCAGGCCCACTTCCGGGACGAGCAGGCCCGCCTTGTGTCCCTCATCCAGCAGGGCCTGGAGCACGGCGTCCGCCCCCTGGTGGATGAGCGACGCGTCCGGCACCCACGAGGCCCCCGCGAGCCGGGCCTGGTCCTGGGCGAAGAGGGCCGCCACCCGCGCGGAGTCCTCCACCTCCACCCGCCTCCGGTCCGCCGTGGCCGGGCTCGGGTCGACCAGGGCCAGCAGCTCCACCGACTCGCCGCGAGCCTGGAGCTGGCGGGCCATTTCGAAGGCCACCACCGCACCCATGGACCAGCCGCCGAGCAGGTACGGCCCGTGAGGCTGCACGGTGCGCAGGGACTCGAGGTAGAGCGCCGCCATCTCCTGCACGGAGTCGAGCGGCGGTTGCTGCCCGTCGAGCCCCTGGGACTGGAGGCCAAACACGGGCTGCTCCGGCCCCAGCCGCCGGGCCAGCTCCGCGTAGCCGAGGACGTTGCCGCCCACGGCATGGACGAGGAACAGCGGCCTGCGCGCGCCCCCGCGCTGGACGGGCACGAGCGGCGAGAAGGGCGCCGGGACGCGCCGCAGCAGCGAGGCGAGCTGCTCCACGGTGGGAGCCTGGAACAGCGAGGCCAGCGGCAGCTGGCGCCCGGTGCGCTCGCGGATGCGCGCCATGAGCTGCACGGCGAGCAGTGAGTGGCCGCCCAGCTCGAAGAAGTTGGCGCGGATGCCGACGGAGCGCAGGCCGAGCAGCTCCTCCCAGATTCCAGCCAGCGTGTGCTCGAGCACGTCGCGCGGCGCCACGGTGTCGTCCGCGGCCTCGGCGCGGTCCGGCGCGGGCAGGGCCTTCCGGTCCACCTTGCCATTGGAGGTGAGCGGGAAGGTGTCCAGGGCCACGAAGGCCGAGGGCACCATGTACTCGGGCAGCCGCTGCTTGAGGGCCGCGCGCAGGGCGGCGGCCTCGGGCTGTGCCTCGTGGCAGGTGAGGTAGGCCACCAGTCGCTGAGCCCCTGGCACGTCCTCGCGTGCGAGCACCACCGCGCGGCGCACCTCGGGCAGCGCCTCCAGGGCGGACTCCACTTCGCCCAACTCGATGCGGAAGCCGCGCAGCTTCACCTGGAAGTCGACGCGGCCCAGGAAGTCCAGCTCGCCGGTGGCCAGCCAGCGCACCT
>NZ_JAAIXZ010000034.1 GCF_010894435.1 Pyxidicoccus trucidator
GGCGGTACGGGCGGCGGGTAGGACGGGGCAGCAAGGCGGTACGGGCGGCGGGTAGGACGGGGCAGCAAGGCGGCACAGGCATCGGGTCAATCAAGGCAGCAACCGTGGTGCGGGCGGGGGGAAGGTCGGGGCGGCACTGCGGTATGGGCAGCAAGGGCGGCGGGCAGGGCGGGGCAGCACGGCAGTGAGGGCGGGGCAGCACGGCTCGCTCGGTCGGACGGCTCGGGCGTGGGAGATGGGGAAGGAGGGAGCCGGTCCTCAGCGGAGGAGTGCATTCGCGAGGGCCGGTTCGCCTCATCTGAACCGCGCGGCGCCAGTGATTACTGGCGCTCCAGCGACACAGCGCTCGCGCCGGGAACCCAGGCGCGATTGTCGCAATCCAGTTGCGTCAATTCCACGGAAGCTTTCTAGAGGAACGCCAGCGCCGTGCGCGCGAAGGCGTCGCGATGCTCCTGGAAGATGGGGCCATGGCCCCCACCGGGGACGACCCACAGGCGGGACTGGGGAATGGAGCGGTACAGCTCCACTCCCAGTTCCACGGGGTAGAGCGGATCGCTGTCACCGTAGACGATGAGCGTGGGCGCGGTGATGGTGGCCAGGAGCGGCGGCGTGAAGCTCATGTCGTCGTGACTGTCCGCGAAGCCGCGCCCGTATCGCCACAGCGCGCGAATCTGTTCATCCCCCAGTGAGTGGCGCGCCCGCATCTCGGCCCACTCGGCCGGCGTGCGCGTCTCTTCCGTCAGCGTCGCCATGATGCGGCGAGCCTGCGTGGGGTAGTAGGGCGGGCTGGAGACGATGACCATCCGCTCCACGCGCGCCGGCTCCCGGGTGGCGATGTGCAGGAGCGTGTTCCCACCCAGGCTCAGGCCGATGGCGCGAAACCGTGGGATGCCGAGCTGGTCGAGCAACGCGAGGACATCCGTCGCGCACTGCCGCACGGTGAAAGCGCCCGAGGGGTTGTCGCTCCGGCCATGGCCGCGCAGGTCCGGCACGATGAGCTGGTACCGCTGCGCCAGCGCGTCGAAGTCGAAGACGTGCCGCCAGTCCGCGCCAGCGCCGGTGAACCCATGCAGCAGGACGAGCGGGGCGCCCTGGCCGTGCACCTCGTAGTGCAGCTGCACGCCTTCGACGGTGGCCGTGCGCGTGGCTTGCGTTGCATTCATGCGTGACTCCTCCCAGTGCGACCGCGGGTTCGGACTCCACGGTCGGGCGAGGGGAGTACGGCAAGCCACCAACCCTTGATAGCGTGGGGACCGCACTCCCGGCTCTCCGCCGCCCGCCGCGCGACTACACGGTGGGCTGGGGTTGTGCCTCGATGCCGAGTGCCTCGTGCGCGAAGCGGAACATGCGCGCGTTGAGCTGCTCCAAGTACTGGAGCGGGTGGCGCCCGGAGCGGTCCGCCGCGTCCTCCAGCTTCTCCTTGCAGCGCAGGTCATTGCAGAGCGTCACGCCGACGCGGCGCCTGTTGTCCACGTCGGTGGTGAGCATCCCCACCTCGCTGGACGAGCCATAGCTGTGGCACCACTCGCACATGCGGTAGGTCGGCTCCCCGCCCGGAGGCTCGCGGCGGAAGATGATGCCAATGGGCTTGCGGCTGCCGGGGGCGGAGAAGATGAGGTACACGCGCGCGCCGGACGTCTCAATCCACGCGAGGTAGTCCCGGACGAAGAGCGGGAAGGTGATGCCCTCGGGCATCTCGATGACCCGGCGGTCTCGCGAGCGGAAGGACTCGATGAGCGCCCGGTCGTTCTCGAATCGAAACACGACGGCTCCTTGGCGAACGCCTGCACTAACAGCCGGACCCCAACATATCCACCCGAACCAGGAAAGCAGCCGGGCCCCCTCCTGCTCCAGCCATGGGCCTCCAGGAGACTCCGCGGGAAGCCATGACAGGCTCCCCGCGGCTCGCGCGCGCTAGGCCCGCTTGCGCGCCGTGGGACGCCAGATGTGCTTCACCTTCCGGGCCGGTGAGATGTCGAGCGTCTGGCGCGAGAAGCTGAGGACCTCGCCCCCGTCGAGCGCCACCCCGTGGCCGCCTCCTTCGAGGAAGACGAAGTCCCCCGGGCGGGGCTCGGCGCCGTACCGGACTCCGTCTCCGTACTCCAGGAAGTAGACGAGCCAGGCATTCAGGTCGGACGGGCCCTTGCGCAGGAGTGTCTTCAGCTCGGGCTTCAGCTTCGCCTCGGCCAGATACGTGTCGTGGTTGAAGAAGGGGCTGTCAGGGAGGGTGTCGTTTCCCAGGTCCTGCGCCCACAGCCGCAGCCGGCCCAGCTCCGCTCCCAGGTCGGTGTACGCCTCGTCGTTGAGGTCCTCCGTGTAGCGCCGCGCGGTGGCGGAGGGCTCCCAGAAGTCGTGGGGCTCGGCCGCGTCGAAGGGCTCGTAGCGCAGCGCCTCCTGCGAGAAGGTGAGGAGCACCGCCGGTTGGCCCTCCTCCGTGGTGGCCACCACCACGCCGAGGGTGTGGTCCGTGAAGAGCCAGGTGCCCGGGGGCAGTGGCGTGCCCCGCTTGTAGCGGTGCACCCCTGTGCCCAGGGTGTCCAAGGCGGCGCGCACACCGTTGAAGTCATGGCGCTGGAGGATGCGCGTGCGGACCCAGGCGGGCGCCTTCAGGGAGAGCAGCGCCGCCACGTCCGTGGGCTCCTTGTAGAAGAAGGTCCGCTGGCTTCCCTCCACCGTGCGGTCCTCCCAGCTCTTGTCCGGGTCCCTCCGCGCGACGAACTCCGCCAGCGCGGAAGGGGTGCCATAGAACTCGCGGGCCGCCGCGTTCCCCGCCAGCTCCCGGGGCTGGAGTGAGGGAGTGAACACCTCGGTGAGGGACGCCAGCGCGACGGGTGTGTCGGACACCTCGAGCACCCCCTGGTCGGTGAGAACCATGGTCTTCGTGGTGGCGCCGTCGGTGTGGACCTCGAGCGCGAGCCCCTCCCGCTTCGTGCCGCCGGCATCCGTCCAGCAGAGGAGGTCACCGGGCTTCACGGGGGAGCGCCCGCGCGCGCCTTCATGGCGGTAGAAGAAGTTGGGGAGGGCGGAGCGGGGCGCCTGCCAGCACAGGGGCGCGAGCGCCTTGCGGGCCTCCGGGGTGCAGCCCTTCTCCAGCATCAGGCCGAGGAAGACCTGGTGTGGGGCGTGCTTGGAGAAGTCCTGCGCCTGCTCTCCCCGCCGGGCCTCGTCGCGTCCCGCGTGGCTTCGGACGTGGTTGAGCGAGGCATTCAGGTCGGTGAAGACAGCGCGCATGGGTTCCTCGGAGGACTGCGTCCAGGAGCGGGAGTGGGCGGACGGCACCCAGATGAAGTGGAAGTCGGCGGGGGCCACGGCGTGGCACAGCTTCACGGCGGACGCGGACTCGCCGATGAGTCCCGGCGTGTGCGTGCCGCCGGTGAGGACGTCCACCGGCTCACCGCGAGCGTTGACGCGGGTGACGACGGCGAGCGTGTTGCGATGGTAGGGAATGAGCACGTCGCCCACGCGCACGCGAACCTCGCCCGGCACGTAGGGCACCAGCCCCGCGCCGTGCGTGTCCAGGTAGGCGAGCGTGCCGTGCAGGTCCTCGGTGCCCGTGAGCGGTTGGCCCTTGTCTCCAAGCTTCGCCACGGCGACGAGCTCCCGGAGGAAGCCGCCCACCGTCTGGAGTCCGCGCGGCTCCGTGTCGCCGGTGATTTCCTCGGTGCCCCACAGCCCGATGAGCTCGCGCAGCGCGGCGTTGACGTCCGCATAGCCGGGGGAGGCGGAGTCGCCGGAGGCCAGGACGCGCGGCTCGGTGCTCGGAGGCCAGTGGTAGGCGAGCTGCTCCCGAGGCACCTCCAGGTCCTTCGCCGTCATGCCGGGCTCCAGTCCCAGCCGGCCGGTGGCGGCGGCCATCCGGCCCCGCTCGTCCACGTGGGTGACCATCCAGACGGTGGCGTCCCGGTCGAGCAGCAGGTCTCCCGCCGTGGTGGGGTGGGGTGCCTTCTCGGTGTCCGCGTACCGGCGCAGCCCGTCGCCGTGCAGCTCGGCGCGGCGCGCGAGGGTGAGTGTCGTGGGCTCCTCGGTGGCCGGGACGATGGCCTGGAGGATGTCGCGGTTGCGCGCGATGTGCCGGCCCGGGCCCTTCTCCCAGTCGGCCAGCGCCCGAGTCACCGTCTCCTTCTGTTGCTGCAGCAGGGCGCGTGCCTTGACGGCCGCGGGCTCCGCGGTGCTCGTGCCCGCGGCAGGCGTCGTGTCGACCTTCCACCAGGTGGCGGTCCTGGCACCTCCGAGGTTGGGCAGGTCGTACACGGGCCCTTGGGTGGGGTCCCAATCCTTCGCAAGGAGGCCGTGCTCGGAGAGGAAGTCCCTGCGGACGCTGCCGAGCTTCGCGATGGGCTTCGCGGTGTGGCGAATGCGCTTGGCGTCGCCGACCACCGCGAAGAGGAGCGAATCCGCGAAGTCCTCCTGGGGGGAGTGCGTCGCGTAGAACGAAGGCATGCCGGCGGCGGTAAGGAGCGCCTCCACGTCCTGCTCCGACCTGCCCGGAAGCAGTGGGGGCTGGGGCGTGGACGTAGATGGGGACGCGGGTGTCGTCGTGGCCGGCGGAGTGGTGGTGGCCGGTGGAGTGGTGGTGGCCGGCGGAGTGGTGGTGGCCGGCGGAGTGGTGGTGGCCGGTGGAGGCGTCGTGGCCTTCTTCTTTTCCTCCTCCTTGTCCTTCTTCTCCTGCTCCTCCTTTTTCTTCTTTTCCTCCTCGCGCCGCTTCACCTCCGCCTTGTGCTCAGCCATCTCCTTCTGGAGCACCTGCTCGCGATGCCCGAGCACCGTGTTCCTCATGTTGATGAGTCCGGACGGGAGCGTCGCCGCGACGTAGTTGGGCGACTCGGTCTGGAACCACGGAAGGAACAGCCCGAGCAGGGGGATCTTGGTGGCGCTCCAGTTGTTCATGACCCAGCCGGTGGCTTCGCAATACTTCGACATGAAGTCGCGGGAGACGGCTGCATCCAGCGCGGAGGTGGTAGCCCCGAGCCCTATCTCCAAGAGAAGCAGCGGCCAGGCGAAGAACCTCCCGGCGGCCAGCACCTGCGTTCCGAACGAGGACACGACTCCGTTGACCACGCCCACGATATCCGCGCGGCGCTTGGGATAGCCCCCGCAGCGATTGGACATCACCACGTGTGCGAGCTCGTGCAGCAGGATGTCTCCCATGGCCCGGTAGTCCTCGGGCGTCGGGGGCTGCAGCTTCCGCACGTAGATGAGCGTCGCGTCCGAGATGTCGATGTAATGGTCGGTCTCGTGGTCGTAGTAGTAGTGGCCGCCCGCGTTCGCCATCGCCGGGACGCGCCGGATGGGGATGGGGCCCATCTCCTTCACGAGCTCCTCCGGCAGCGCCTTCAAGACGTCGTAGAGGATGCGTCCCACCCAGCTCCGCTCCGGCTCTTCCCAGGGGAGCTTTTCGTCGGACAGCCAGGGCCAGCCCTCGGGCCAGGAGAGAACCAGCTCCACCAACGTGGTGGCCTTCTCCCCGGTGGCGGCGTTCGTCGCCTCGAGGGTGACGAGGTTCTCATGAGGCTTCGGGAAGCGCGTGTCCGAGGTAGCGGTGTACGTGCCGTCGCTCTCGATGGTGCCGGCGCCGGGCGGGTCCACCACCTTCCAGGTGATGTCCTCGGGCGTGGTGGCCGGTGAGGTGGACGTGTCCCGGGCGGTGAAGCGGAGGCTCTTTCCAAGGAGGACTTCGGCGTTGGCGGGCTGGATTGTGAGCGGCATCGCGCTCCCTGCATGAGGGATGAGCCCGCAGTATGCCTCGGGAGTCCCCCACCGCCCGTTCCCTCCAGGGGCCGACGGGAAGGCGCGCGGCAGGTTCGCTGCCTGACGCCCCGGATGCGTCATCATTCCAATCTGACGCATCCTGCTTCATGATGCCCCCGCGTAGCATGGGCTCCCCTCCTGGAGGTTCCAGTGCCCCCTCAACCGCCGCACTTCCACATCGCCATCGCGGGCAGCGGCTTTGGCGGCCTCGGCATGGCCATCCGCCTCAAGCAGGAAGGCCTCCGGGACTTCGTCATCTTCGAGCGGGCCCACGACGTGGGCGGCGTCTGGCGCGACAACTCCTACCCGGGCTGCGCGTGCGACGTGCAGTCCCACCTCTACTCGTTCTCCTTCGCGCCGAACCCTGCCTGGTCCCGCGCCTTCTCGCCCCAGGGAGAAATCCACGCCTACCTGCGCGACTGCGCGGACCGGTTCGGCATCCGACCGCACGTGCGCTTCCAGCACGCGGTCCGCGAGGCCCGCTGGGATGACACCCGGCAGCGCTGGCACATCGAGACCTCCGAGGGGCCCTACACCGCGGACGTCTTCATCTCCGCCGTGGGCGGGTTGAGCGAGCCCGCCGTTCCAGAGGTGCCCGGTCTGGCGCGGTTCCAGGGCAAGGTGATGCACTCGGCGCGGTGGGACCACGGCTATGCGCTGTCGGGCCGCAGGGTGGCCGTCATCGGCACCGGCGCCTCCGCCGTCCAGTTCGTCCCGGCCATCCAGCCCCAGGTGGACCGGCTGCTCCTCTTCCAGCGCACGCCCCCTTGGGTCATGCCCCGCAAGGACCGCCCCATCAGCGAGGGGCTGCGGCGGCTGTACCAGCGCATGCCAGGCGCGCAGCGGCTCACGCGAGGGCTCATCTATGCGCTTCGCGAGGTGCTGGCGCTGGGGTTCATGAACCCCTGGATTCTCAAGCTGGCCCAGCGGCGCGCGCTGCGGCACCTGAAGCAGGCCATTCCCGACCCGGCGCTGCGCGCGAAGCTCACGCCGAACTACACGCTGGGCTGCAAGCGCGTCCTCGTGTCGGACGACTACCTGCCCACGCTCGCGAAGCAGAACGTCGACGTCATCACCCACGGCATCCGTGAGGTGCGCGAGCACTCCCTCGTCACGGCGGACGGCACCGAGCATCCGGTGGACGCCATCATCTTCGGCACCGGCTTCCACGTGACGGACATGCCCATCGCCCACCACATCCACGGGCGCGGAGGGCGCTCGCTGGTGGAAGTCTGGGGCGGCACCATGAAGGCGCACCTTGGCACGTCGGTGAGCGGGTTCCCCAACCTCTTCCTGGTGCTGGGGCCCAACACGGGGCTGGGACACACCTCCGTCATCCTGATGATTGAGAGCCAGCTGGAGCATGTGCTCGGCGCGCTGCGCTACCTGGAGGGCCGGGGGCTGGCGGCGGTGGAGCCCACGCCCGAGGCGCAGGCCGAGTTCATCCAGCACGTCGACACCCGCATGGCGGACACCGTCTGGATGCAGGGCGGCTGCGTGAGCTGGTACCTGGACGCCACGGGGCGCAACTCCACCCTCTGGCCGGGCTTCACCTTCACGTACCGGCGCCGCGTGGAGCGCTTCGAGCCCTCCGAGTACGTCGCCATCTTCCCCCACGGCCACAGGCTCGCCGCGCTGCCCGCGCCGTCCCGGAATCTGGCCCATGCCTGAGCGCCCGCCCTCGTCTTCCGCACGACGCACTGGAGGCACCCCATGAAGACGGTGAAGGACAGGGTCGCGGCGATTACCGGCGCGGGCTCGGGCATTGGCCGGGCGACGGCGGCGCTGCTGGCGCGCAACGGCTGCCATGTCGCGCTGTCCGACGTGAATGAGCTGGGCCTGGCGGAGACGGCGGAGCAGTGCCGCAGCCACGGCGTCCAGGTGCGCACCACGCGGGTGGACGTGGCCCAGCGCGAGGCCGTCCATGGCTGGGCGGACGAGGTGGTGCGGGAGCTGGGCTCCGTCCACATCATCGTCAACAACGCCGGCGTCGCGCTGGGCGCCACCATCGAGGACACCCGGTACGAGGACTTCGAGTGGCTGATGAACATCAACTTCTGGGGCGTGGTGCACGGCACCAAGGCCTTCCTCCCGCACCTGCGCGCGGCGGGCGAGGGCCACGTCATCAACGTCTCCAGCGTCTTCGGCCTCATCGGCGTCCCCACCCAGGGCGCGTACAACTCGGCGAAGTTCGCGGTGAAGGGCTTCACGGAGGCGCTGCGCCAGGAGCTGGAGGTGGAGGGCGTTCCCATCGGCGTCACCTGTGTCCACCCGGGTGGCATCAAGACCAACATCGCGCGCAATGCGCGGGTGACTCAGCGCAAGGGGTGGGTGGACGAGCGCTCCAACAAGGACTTCGAGAAGTCCTTCTCCACCACGCCGGAGCGGGCCGCCTCCGACATCCTCGCCGCCATCCTCAAGAACCGGCGGCGCCAGCTCATCGGCGGTGACGCCGTCTTCATCGACCTGATGCAGCGACTGCTGCCCACCTTCTACCAGCGGCTGGTGGTGGCGGGAGCGCGGCGCCGTCGGCGCAAGCTGCTGGAGGGCACGACTTGAAGCCACCCCGCGCGCCCAGGCGCCACGCCCCCTCCGGACCTCCGGAGCGACCGGCCCGCCGCACGCGACAGTCGCCCGCCCGTGTGACGCCGCTGGCGCGCCGGCTGGATGCGCCGTCGAAGGCCACGCCCCAGGACTTGTTCGCGCTAGCGCTGGACTGGTGGAACAAGGGCGAGCGCTTCGACATCGGCCGCATGGCGCAGGCGCTGGACGTCAACCGGGCCACGGTGTTCCGGTGGGTGGGCACCCGCGAGCTGCTCTATGGCGAGGTCATCTCGTCCCTCTTCGAGGTGGCGCTCTCCACCGCGCGCAAGCAGGCGCTGGGCGAGGGGCCGGAGCTCCTCGCGGACATCACCCAGCGGCTGTTCCACCTGCTGGTGACGGATGCGCCGCTCCGGACGTTCGTCCAGCAGGACGCCGAGTACGCGATGCGCATCTTGATGTCGCGCAGCAGCACGGTGGAGCAGCGCTGCGCCGCCAGCATCCGCGCGGCGCTGGAGGACGGCGTGCGCGCGGGACTCATCCGGCCGGTGATGGACCTGGACGCGCTGGCCTACGTCATCATCCGCATCGGCGAGTCCTTCCTCTACCGCGACGCGCTGACGGGGGACCCGGTGGACGTCGAGTCCGCCATCACCGCCATCCGCATCCTCCTCACGGTGGAGAAGGAAGACGCGCGGTGGAAGCGCCGCTGAGGCCCGTTACTCCGGCGTCTCCGTTCGGGGCGGACTGCGCAGCGCGTACAGCACGCCGCCCACGGCGAGCGCCACCGCACCGGCGATGAGGTTGCGCGGCTGTGCGCTCAGGGCGAAGACGACGCACAGCGCGGCGGCGGCGACGGGCACCACCGGCCCGCCGGGGATGCGGAACGCGCCCGGCTGCTGGCGGAGCTTGCGCCGCAGCACGGGAATGGCCAGGGCCGTGCCGAAGTAGGTGGCCAGCCGCGCCACCACCGACAGCGTGGCGAGCAGCTCGAACGAGCCCGAGAAGGCCAGGGGCAGGGCGATGGCCGTCTGGGTGAGGATGGCCACCGTCGGCGTGCGGAAGCGCGGGTGCAGGGACGCGAGCGCCGCCGGCCCGAAGCCGTCCCGGGCCAGCGCGTAGAGGTAGCGCGGCCCCGCGAGCACGGTGTTGCTGTTGGTGCCGAGGATGGACAGCACCGCGCCCACCGTCATCAGCAGCCCGCCCCAACCGCCAAGGAAGCGCGCGGCCGCGTCCGCGAGCGGCGTCTTCGAGTCCACCACACCCGGCAGGGTGCCCAGCGCCACCCACTGCACCGCGGTGTAGATGAAGGTGACGACGCCAATCTGCACCACCAGCGCGAAGGGCACGTCTCGGCGCGGGTTCTTGAACTCACCGGCCGGCGCGGCCGTGTTCTCGAAGCCGGCGTAGGCGAAGAGGAGCAGCAGCACCGCCGCCCCCAGGCCGCCATCCGCCTTCGGCTCCACGGACATGGCCAGGGGCGCGGACACGAAGAAGAAGCCCACGCCGATGAAGAGCAGCAGCGGCAGCGTCTTGGTGATGGCCAGGAACACGGCCGTGCGCGCACCGGACTTCACGCCCACCACGTTGATGGCGGTGAGCAGCAACAGAGGCAGGGCGATGGCGAGCCCTTGCCCCAGTCCCGCGTTGGCCTGCGGCCACAGGTAGCCCAGCGCCCGCGAGAAGCCCACGGAGAGCGACGCCACCGAGGATACGCGGGCCAGCCACGTCATCCACCCCACCTCGAAGCCCACCAGCCCACCGAAGGCCTCGCGCGTGTAGACGTAGGCGCTGCCGGGTCGGTCGAAGTAGCTCGCCGCCTCCGCGAAGCACAGCACGAGGAGGAACACGCCCAGCCCCGCGAGGACGATGGCGCCCACGCTCGCCGAGCCGAGGGTCGCCGCCGCCGCCGCGGGCAGCAGGTACACGCCGCTGCCGATGACGTCGTTGATGGAGAAGCCCACGATTTCCCAGCGGGAAACCGCGCGCTTCATTCCGAGGTCCGCGGGTGCCGTCGCAGGCGACGCTTGGACGGCCAGTACCGCGGATTCCTCGGGAGGGGGAGTCGTCATGGTGGGTGGGGGACGCCGACAGGGGTGGGGGCCCCGCAGGATAGTCGGAGCCGCCTGTCCCACACCCGGAATTCCTGTATGAGGCGACTCAGGTCGGAGCAGGGCCGAGCGGCAGCATCACCTCGAAGCGGGCGCCCTGGCCGGGCTGGCTCTCCACTCGGATGGTGCCGCCGTGCGCCGCGACAATCTGCCGGCTGATGTAGAGGCCCAGGCCCAGCCCGCCATAGTGGCGCTCGGACACGGCCCGCTCGAACTTGCCGAAGAGCCGTGGCAGCGCCTCGGGGTCGATGCCGATGCCGTGGTCCTCCACGGTGAGGAGCGCGCTCCCGTGGAGCTCCTCCACGCGCAGGTGGATGGGGCGGCCCGCGCCGTACTTCAGGGCGTTGGCCAGCAGGTGGGTGACGACCTGCTCCAGCCGCAGCCTGTCCCAGGGCCCCACCACCGCCGCGGGCGCATGCAGCCGCAGGTCGCACCCTGCCCTCGTGCACTCCGCCTCAAAGGCCGCGCGGATGTCGCGCAGCAGCAGGGCGAGGTCCATCGGCTCGGGGTTGAGCTCCAGCCGCCCGGCGCTGATGCGCGACACGTCCAGCAGCCCGTCCACCAGGTTCGTCAGCCGCCGCGTCTGCGTGGACACCGCCTCCAGCGCGGAGGAGATCTTCTCCACCGGAATCGCCACTCCGGCCTGCACCTGCCGCTGCAGCCCCTGCACCTTGAGCCGGATGGGGGTGAGGGGTGTCCTCAGTTCATGGCTGGCCACCGACAGGAACTCGTCGCGCAGGCGCACGGCCTGCTGCGAGGCCTGGTACAGGCGGACGTTGTCCTCCGCCGCGCGCCGGGCGTCGTCGACGTCCGTCGCGGTGCCGAACCACTTGACCACGTGGCCCTGCTCGTCCCGCATGGGCAGGGCGCGCACGAGGAACCAGCGGTACTGGCCGTCCGCGCGCCGCATGCGGTACTCCATGTCGTACGGGTCGCCGGTGCGCAGCGTCTCCCGCCAGCGCTCGGACACGCGGGGCTGGTCCTCGGGGTGGATGTGCTCCGACCACGACGTCCCGAGCGCCACGTCCACGCTTGTGCCGATGAAGTCCGCGAAGACGCGGTTGATGTAGTCGGTGCGGCCGTCCGGCCCCGCCGTCCACACCACCTGGGGCATGGACTCGGCGAGGCTGCGGTACTCCTGCTCCTGCTTGCGCAGCGCCTGCTCGGCCTCCTCCAGGGAGGTGATGTCCTGGAACGTCACCACGGCGCAGGCGTGCCGCTCGCCCATGGCCGGCACCTGCGCGGTGTCCACCAGCAGGGCGCGCCGTCCCCGGGGCGTATCGGCGAGGTACTGGAGCCCCGTGAGCGTCTCTCCCCGGGCGGCGCGCACGGCGGGGTACTCCGTGGCGGCGAGGGCACGGCCCTCCATGTCCCTCAAGGTGAAGGCGCGCGCGTAGTCGTCCTCCGTCAGCGCCGTCGGAAAGGGGGCACCCCAGTGCTCGTCCGCCTTCGTATTGGCGAAGAGGATGCGGGCCGTGCCGGACTCCACCAGGATGAGGGGCACGGGCAGCCGCTGCAGGACGGACTGGAGCCACTCCTGCTGGGTCACCAGCGTGGCGTTGAGCGAGTCCACCCGCCGCCGCTCCTCCTCCGCGCGGTCCTGCGCGAGGGCCTCGCGGGCGCGCAACTCCCGCCGCTCTCCGTCTCTTGCGTGCCACAGCTCGAGGAAGACGCCGACCTTGGCGGCGAGCAGCTCCGGGAAGAGGGGCTTCTGCAGGAAGTCCACCGCGCCCGCGCGGTAGGCGCGCACGGCCAGCAGCGAGTCCTCCGCCGCGCCGGTGATGAACAGCAGCGGCACGGCGGGGTGGCGCGGGTCCTCGCGGATGCGCCGGGCCGTCTCGAAGCCGTCCCACGCCCCCGCCAGGCGGACGTCCAGCAGCGCCGCCACGAAGTCATGGTGGGCCAGCGTCTGCACCGCCTCCTCGCCGGACGTCACGCACACCAGGGCGAGGCCGAGCGGCTGCAAGGCCCGCTGGAGCGCGAGCACGTCGGCCTCCGAGTCCTCCACCAGGAGGACGGCGGGACCAGGCTGGCGGGATGTCACGCCGCGCACGTCGACTGCGGCACTCAATGGGTGGCCCTCCAAGATGAAGAGCTGCTGGGGAGCGGCCTGGATGTTGGGGGCACTGGGCCAGGGGCGCTCGTTCCGCCGGCAACATGGGACCTTGATTCAGGGGGCGCCACCCCCCTTTGTCATTTCCAGGTCGCTGCCCGGTTCCGGACAGTCGAAGGAGCGGATTCCGGCCGCGCGGCGCGTGCGGCGGCCCGGAAGAGTTGCTATGTCAGGGCTCACCGGGTGGTGATGGCCGCCGCCCCGTGCACCTCTGGAGGCGTTTGTGGATGCCCCCCTTGTCCCTGTGGTGACAGCCCTGTTCGCCCCGAGGATGCGGGCCGCCTAGACGGCCACGAAGGTCCGGCGCTACGCGGTCCGCTTCCCTCCGGGTGCCCTGAAGAACCAGGTGCGCCTCAGGCACCGCCGTGTCCGGAGTTCCTTCCCGTGTCTCTAGAGTCCCTTGGCTGGGGTCCAGACCTCGCCCACGCATTCTCCGTCGTCGTCTCGCAGTCCTCCCTGTCCCTCGTCCCCGGCCGCGTGGTGCGGCAGGCACGGGGGCTGCTTTCCGTCCAGACCTCCGACCGCGTCCTGCTCGCGCGGACGGCGGGACGGCTCCTCCACCATGCCTCGGAAGCCGAGGCGCTGCCCGCCATCGGCGACTGGGTGGCGCTCCAGCTCCCGGCCGGCGAGGGCGAGGCGCTGCTCCAGGCCGTGCTCCCACGCCGCGGCGTCCTCATGCGGCGCGAGGCGGGCCGCGAGCGCGAGGCGCAGCTCATCGCCGCCAACCTGGACGTGGTGTTCCTGGTGGCCGGGCTGGATGACAACTTCAACCCCCGCCGCATCGAGCGGGCCCTCGCGCTGGCGTGGAACAGCGGCGCGGAGCCCGTGGTGGTGCTGAGCAAGGCGGACCTCCTGGCCGACGCCGCCGAGCGCGTCCTGGAAGTCGAGGCGCTCGCTCCCGGCGTGCCGGTGCTCGCCCTGAGCGCGCGCACCGGCGAGGGCGTGGAGGTGCTGCGCTCACACCTGCCCGTCGCGAAGACGGGGGTGCTGCTCGGCTCCTCGGGCGTGGGCAAGTCCACCCTCGTCAACCGGCTGCTGGGCGAGGAGCGCCTGGCCACGCAGGCGGTGAGCGAGGAGGACAACAGAGGCCGTCACACCACCACCCACCGCGAGCTCTTCGTGCTGCCCGGCGGTGGGCTCCTCATCGACGGCCCCGGCGTGCGCGAACTGGGGCTGTGGGGGGAGGAGGAGGGCCTCGACCAGGCCTTCGCGGACATCCTCGCGCTGGCCCCCGGGTGCCGGTTCACGGACTGCCAGCACCAGGGTGAGCCGGGCTGCGCGGTGCGTGCCGCCGTGGCCGGGGGCACGCTCGCCCAGGCGCGGCTCGACAGCTTCGAGAAGCTGCGGCGCGAGCGGGCCCACCTGGCCCAGAAGACGGACCCCCTCGCGAGGCGGGAGCAGAAGCGGCGCGAGAGCACCCTCACCCAGGCAGGTCGGGCGCGGGGGCGCGCCAAGCGCCGCGGCGACGACTGAGTGAAGTGGGGCTCCTGGCGGTGGGGGCGCGTCCCGCCGCCAGGGGCCGTTGGCGTCCGCATGCCCGCCCGGGCTCCTGACGGCCTGGCACGACGGAGACTCGCGGGTGGCGTCTATACTCCGCGCCACCATGAAGAAGACGGACCTGCTGAAGGCCCAGCTCCGGCGCACGGAGCGTCGGGACTTGTGGCTCACACTCGGCCCCGCGATTGCCCTCCTCAGCCTTGCGTTCGCCGGGACGTTCTACTTCGTCAAGCCCGCGCCCCCGAAGACGCTCGTCATCGCGACGCCGCAGGACGAAGGAGGCTTCCGGTACTTCGCGCGCAAGTACCAGGAGATTCTCGCGAAGCACGGCGTCACCCTGGAGATTCGCCCGACGAAGGGCTCCATCACCAGCATCGAGCTGCTCGCCGACGACACCGCCGGGGTCGACGTGGCCTTCGTCCAGAGCGGCGCCGTCAGCGCGGAGGCTGCCACGCGCGTCGTCTCGCTCGGCGCCCTGTCCTATGTGCCGCTGTGGGTCTTCTACCGGGGCGAGCCGATTGAGGACGTGCGGGAGCTGCGCGGTCGGCGCATCGCCGTGGGCCCGGAGGAGAGCGGGACGCGCTCGCTGGCCCTGACGATGCTGAAGGCCAACAAGGTGGACGCCGCGCCGACGGAGCTGCTGGCGCTCAGCCGCGACGAGTCCATCGAGCAGCTCAAGCAGGGGAAGCTCGACGCGGTGTTCCTCGTGTCGACCGCGGAGTCTCCGGCCATCCAGAAGCTCGCGGCGGTGCCCGGCATCCACCTGCTCAGCTTCGCCCGCGCGGAGGCCTATGCCCGCCGGTACACGTACCTCTCCCGGCACGTGCTGCCGCGCGGCGTGTTCGACCTGGCGGCGGACATCCCGGCGCAGGACGTGGCGCTCATCTCGCCCACCGCGAACCTCGTGGCGAAGGACTCGCTGCACCCCGCGCTCGCGTACCTGCTGCTGCGCGCCGCCAGCGACGTCCACGGCAAGGCGGGCATGCTGGACAAGACGGGCGAGTTCCCCGCGCCGCTGGAGACGGGCTTCACGCTCAGCAGCGAGGCCCGCCGCTACTACCAGTCCGGCGTCCCGCTCCTCCAGCGCTACCTGCCGTTCTGGGCCGCCAACCTGGTGGACCGGCTGTGGGTCATGCTCGTTCCCATCATCGCCGTGTTGGTGCCGCTCGTGCGCGCCGTGCCGGCGCTGCTCCTGTGGCGGGTGCGCTCGCGCATCTTCCGCTGGTACGCGCGCCTCAAGGAAATCGAGCTCCAGCTCGAGGAGAATCCGGACCGGGAGATGCTGGCGGACATGATGCGCCGGCTGGACGAGGCGGAGCGCGAGGTGAACCGCATCCCCATGCCGCTCTCATATTCCGAGAATCTCTACTTCTTCCGGGAGCACGTCGAAGTGGTGCGCCGACGGCTGGTCCGGAAGCTGGCGGATGCGCCCCTTCACCTGGAGCCCGAGGCGCAGGCCGCGGGCTGAGCGGGTGGAGGCGTCGGCGGGTGTGTTCCGCTGTGGGGTTCGAAAAAATAAATAGGGCCGCACTCAAGAATCCGGGCGTCGTGCGTATTTATTTTTGAAGGGTGGGGGCACAGGGGCAGAGCCGCTGTTGCCCAAGGGTTCAGACGCAGAGCGTCTGAGAGGTGGTCGCGGAGGGCCGGGCCGTTGACGGCACTCAAGGTTTCGGACGCTCAGCGTCTGAGGGTGGGGGGAAGTTGGCCCGGGGGGGCTGGCTTCAAACGGGGCAGGGGGCGCTCCAAAGTGGGAGCGCGTGGTCATTGGGAGCACGTCGAGGGGGCGTGCTCCCAATGCTTTTTTTCTGGAGTCTGAAGTCCTGGAGCCCTCGTCAGAGTGGCTCATACGGCGGGAAGTGCGTCGGGGGGCGCGCTTCCCGCTGTGTTTTTTTGGGGCCTGCTACTCCTCGGAGTCAGCGTCCGCGTCATGCGCCACGTGTGGGCCCAGCAGCCCCCGGGTCCGGACGTGGAAGAGGTCCGCGGGCAGGTACTCGGGCTCGTACTCGTGTCGGACGAAGTAGAGGGTGCGCCCATCCGGTGAGAGGGAGGGGTGGTACTCGTCCTGCGCGGTGTTCACCTGGGGGCCCAGGTTGTGCGCAGGCCGCCACCGTCCCCTGACACGCTCCGCCATGTAGAGGTCTCCGTAGCCGAAGCCGTCCTCGCGGCCGATGGAGGCGAAGAGGAGCGTGTCGCCGTCGGGCGTAATCGTGGGGTTGAAGTCCAGGCTCTCCGTGTTGATGGCGGGGCCCAGGTTCTCCGCGGGCCCGTAGGTGCCGTCCGCCCTCGGGTAGGCGCGCCAGATGTCCCAGATGCCGTAGCCGCCCGGCCTGTCAGAGCCGAAGTACAGCGTGCCGCACGCGTCCACGCTGGGGTACAGCTCGTCCGAGGTGCTGTTGACGGCGGCGCCCAGGTGGCGCGGCTCGCTCCAGCCGTTCCCCCGTCGCTCCACCACCCACAGCTCCACGTCCGCGCGCGGCGCCCCATTCACGGGGCGGATGGAGGAGAAGAACAGGCGGCGGCCGTCCGGGGAGATGAACGGGTCGATGTCGCTGTGCACGCCGGAGAAGGGGGCCACGCGCGGCTCGCTCCAGCGGCCATGCCGCCACTCGGAGTAGACGATGGTGGCCTGGCGCGAGACGGGGAACAGCTCCTCGCCCACGCCCCAGAAGGCGGTGCGCCCGTCCGGGGTGAAGGCGATGCGGTACTCCTCCTGCCCCGGCAGTGAGACGAGGCCGGGGAGGAACACCTCGGGCACGCGGGGCGCGGCGGACGCGGACGGGGTCTGCAGCAGGGCCAGCGCGGCGAGCAGCGCGGGGACGTGACGGAACTTCGGGGACATGCTCTCTCTCCTCGTGAGGGTGACGCACGGGGCGGAGGAGGCGATGCCCCTCTCGCGCCGTGGCCCACAGGTAGCCGGGCCGCGTGGGGCTGTCCGGGGCGCGGGGACGAAGCGAGCGGAGCGAGGGATGGATGGGCGCGGGGCGGGGACGGCCCTCAGCGCGCGCCGGGATCGCCGGGGCCCAGTCCCAGCGCCTGCTCCACGCGCGCGCGGTGGGCGCGCCCGGTGCGCACGGCGGTGCCGGTGTCCAGCACGAGCAGGTACTCGCCCTGGGAGAGCGGCTCCAGCTCGCGCACGTGGTCCAGGTTCACCAGCACGGAGCGATGCACGCGCACGAAGCGCCGCACGTCCAGCCGCTCCTCCAGGCGCGTCAGCGTCTCGCGCAGGACGTGCTGCCCGCCCGCCGTGTGGACGCGCACGTAGTTGGCCTCGGCCTCCGCGTGGGTGATGGCGGCGCAGTCGACGAAGCGGATGACACCGTCCTCCTTCACGGGCAGCCGTCTCGGGGGCACCTCGGCCAGCGCGAGCCCCGACAGCAGCGCCTCCTGGCGCGGCCTTGCGTCGGCCCGGCGCACCAGCTCCACCTGTTGCCGGGCTCGGGCCAGGGCGGCGCGGAAGCGCTCCCGGTCATACGGCTTGAGGAGGTAGTCCAGCGCCTGCGCCTCGAAGGCCTGCACCGCGTAGCGCTGCCACGCGGTGACGAAGACCACCACGGGGACGGCCTCGGGTGGCAGCGCGCGCAGCACCTCGAAGCCGTCTCCCGCCGGCATCTCGATGTCCAGCAGCAGCACGTCCGGCGCGTGGGTGAGCACCTCGCGCACCGCCTCCGCGCCGCTGGAGGCCTCGGCCACCAGCGCCACGTCCGGCTCGGAGGCCAGCAGCGCGCGCAGGCGCTCGCGGGCCAGCGGCTCGTCGTCGGCCACCGCCACGCGCAGGGGGGCCTCGCCCGTCCCGCCGCTCATGCCGCCTTCCCTCCCGGTGCCGCGCGCAGCGGCAGGCGCAGCTCCGCCACCGTGCCGCGCGGGGTGTCGGGCCTCAGCTCCAGCGCGGCCCCGGGGCCGTACAAGGTGGCGAGGCGCGCGCGCAGGTTGGACAGGCCCACGCCCCCGCCGCGCGCCGGTGCGACTCCACCGGGCAGCCCCAGCCCATCGTCCCGTACACGCACGCGCAGCGCCTCGCCGTCCCGCTCGGCGCTGATGCGCACGCGGCCGGGCTCGGCCCGGGGCGCCAGTCCGTGGCGGATGGCGTTCTCCACCAGGGGCTGCAGGGCCAGGTGGGGCACGCAGGCCTCCAGCACGTCCGGCGCCAGCTGCCACTCCACCTCCAGCCGGGGCCCGAAGCGCGTGCGCTCAATGTCCAGGTATGGCGCCAGCGCCGCCTGCTCCTCGCGCAGCGTCACCTCCTGGCGTCCTCCGGACTCCAGGCTGTGGCGAAGCAGGTCGCCCAGCCGCGCCAACATCCGCTCGGCGCCGTCCGGGTTGTGGTGGACCAGCGAGGCCACGGCATTGAGGGCGTTGAAGAGGAAGTGGGGCCGGAGCTGGGCCGCGAGCCCCTGCAGCCGGGCCTCCGCGAGCTGCGCCTGGAGCTGGTCGGCGCGGCGCTGGCGCACGTGCGCGCGGCGCGCCAGCCCCAGGGCATGCGCCCCGGCCGTCAGCAGCAGCCACGTCAGGAGGTTGTTGGCCACGCTCTGCACGAGCACCACGCCCGCCCCCGGTGGCCGCTCGTACCAGGCGAAGACGTCCTGCGTGAGGAGGACGAAGGCCGCGCGCCCCAGCACCACCAGCGCCAGCGCTCCCAGGTGCGC
The DNA here is from genome assembly GCF_010894435.1 of Pyxidicoccus trucidator. NCBI lineage: Bacteria > Pseudomonadati > Myxococcota > Myxococcia > Myxococcales > Myxococcaceae > Pyxidicoccus > Pyxidicoccus trucidator. The sequence continues at coordinate 18,654 of NZ_JAAIXZ010000034.1, forward strand.
GGCCACGGCGCGGCCCAGTCGCTCACGCCCCAGGGGAAGGCGCTCTGCCAGCCGCAGGCCCAGCACGGTGAAGGGCACCCACAATAGCGCGCTCGCCAGGGCCATCCGCCACATCGCGCCCTCGGAACCCTCCACCTCGCCCAGGCTCCGGAGCAGGCGCATCTGGCTGACGGTGACCAGCCCATCCGTCAGCCACCAGGCCGTCGTCCCGCACCAGACGGCCCAGGAGGGGAGCGGGGGCACCTCACCGGGCCAGGGCACCGGCGGGTCCTTCAGGGGCTCGCGCATGGCCAGGGAGGCTAACGGGGCGCGGGGACGGCTTCCACGGGGCCTGGGACGAACGGCGCGGCGGGCAGGGACGAACCGGTTGCTTCCGGTCCATCCCGGCCCGCCTTGCCGGGCCTCACGTGGAGGACTGCGACAGCGGTTACTGCGCGTCGCTCGACGGCATGACCTTGATGCGCTCGCCGTCGCTGCCAGTCACGGTGGTGCCAGACGACTTCTGCTGCTCGGCGGAGGGCGTGCCCACCGCGAAGCTCGCCACCTTGGACATGTGGCTGCCCTGGAAGCTGCCGGTGACGGCCACCACCAGGTGCGAGCGGCCGGGCCCGGGCGTGAACTCCACGTCGAAGGACGTCTCGCCCGCCTTCATGAAGCTGGTGCCGGCCACGGGCGTGGCCGCGCTCCGGACCGACAGGCCGTCCGCGCCCGAGACATTCACCTGGACGTCGGTGGCCGGGGCGTCGAAGCGGAGGGTGACGTGGGCCCGCTCACCGTCGAGCTTCGCGTCTACCGCCACGGGGGCGCTGACCTTCGACGTGGCGACGTCCGCCTGGTCGCCCGCCGAGGGAGTGGACTTCGACTGAGAGCTGCAGGCCAACGGCGCCGTCAGCGCGAGGAGACCCGAGAGGACTGCGAGTGCCGTGCGATTCATGTGTGCTCCTCGATTAAGGGCTCGTGATGGAGATGGAGACGGAGTAGGTGCCCGAGTTCTCCTTGAAGCCCATCACCGCCAGCACGTACGTCGTGCCGCTCTGGGTGGGAATGCTGACCGACTCCGTGCCTGCGAGGAACTTGTCCGCGGAGCCCACCACCTCGCCCCGCTGGTAGACCTCGATGCCCACGTCTTCCGACGCGTTCGACGCGGAGATGTTCATCATCCGGCCGGTGCCCGTGAAGACGTAGTAGCGGTTCTGCTGCTGCTTGTTGAACGTCGACGGGCCGCCGCGGAAGGAGACGCTGGCGCTGTGCGGGTACGTGTTGGGCACCACGTTGTACATGGCGCGCAGGTCCGTATCCCCGTCGCCGAACCCTGACGTCACCGGGCCGACGTCATAGTGGGCCAGGAGCGCGTTCACCGCCGTCTCGTTCACCCCCGCCTGCGTCCTGAGGCCGGCGATGAAGGAGCCGATGGTGGTCAGCGCCTCCGTCGACTTCTGCGGCCCCACCAGCACGTCATAGATGGGCCCCAGGCCCAGCGCGACGTTGTCGTACCCCGACTCGTTGGAGCCCGAGTCGTACAGGTCATAGAGCAGGCGCATGACGGTGGACTCGGAGAACGGTCCGGGCGTCGGGTCGTCCGTGGGGCTGGGCGCCGTCTCCGCGTCGAAGCCGAAGGCCGTCAGCCCGCCGGAGCTGCCCGCCCACAGCGTGTCCACGTACATGGACTCGGGCAGGAGCATGGCCGCCAGGGCGTTGCCATAGCCCTCGCCAAAGGACAGGCGCGGGTCGAGCACGTCACCCGAGCTGTGCGGGCCGCCCGGGCTGTCCGAGCGCGAGAGGTTGGCCTCGAAGTAGTGCCCCCACTCGTGGACGATGACGTGCGAGTCGAACTCGTCGGTGTCGATGCTCGCCCGGCCGAGGATGTAGATTTCGTTCTCCGTGAAGGAGAAGTGCGACGTGCTGATGAAGCCGGCCGCCTTGTCTCCCCCCTGGGGGACGTTGTCCGGGCTCCAGTTCACCTTGAGCGCCGGGAAGGCGGCGGCGGGGCGGACCGCGAGGAAGGCGCGGGACGCGGTGTACATGCTGTCGAGGATGGCGAAGGGCGCCGCGGACCGCCGGTTGGCGGTGTAGCCCGAGCCATTCCACCCATGGCCCGCGTGCAGGTCCTTGGCCGTGGTGGTGGTGGTGATGCTGTCACCCAGCGCCCAGACCGAGTTGCTGTCCGTGTTGTCCTCGATCTGGATGTCCGGCGTGGTGGTCTTCGCGAGCGCGACGAGCGACAGCGCGCCGCTGCAGCTCGGCGTGTAGGTCAGCTGGTACTGACCCTGCTCGGTCGTCGCCCCGGTGGCCAGGACGTTGGACCCCTGGCGCACCTGCACGACGGCGTTGCGCACCGGCTTCGCGGAGGCCTGGGCGAAGTCCAGCGTGCCCGCCCGCGTGGACGCCGAATAGACGGCCGGGACGAAGTCGTACGTCACCTTGCCACTGAGCGTCACCGCCTGGCCGGCGGTGCAGTTCGGCTGCTCATCATCATCATCATCGTCGTCATCGTCATCGCCGGTACACCCCGCCAATGCGAGGGTGAGCGCGAGTGCCAGCACCTTGCTCGTGGTGTGGCCCCAGTGTGACTTGCGAGACACGAACATTCCGTTCTCCCCCTGCCGCTCGCTTGTCGAGGGCAGGGGGGCATTCTGGGCAGTTCTCCAGGCAACTTCAAATGCCCAGGCAAGGTGCGGACATGTACGGGAATCCTTCTCAGTGGAGCAGAGTCTGGGAGCGCCGGGCGTTCCGGGCAGGCGAGCGGGGTGCCGCCGGGTGTCCGGGGGCTGGTTGGTGCGCCCACGGGCCGGCAGCACCTTTCACGGGTGAGAGTCACCTGGGGCACGGGAGAGGACATGGGCCAGGAAGGGCCGGTCGCTCGGACGGAGCGGGAGCGGATGCTCCATCGCCAGTCCGTGCTCCTGGAACAATCCGTGCTGTTGGAGCTGGCGGCGGCGAAGGCGCCGGACTTCCAGGCGAGCCTCCGACAGATTCTGAAGAGTGACGCCGAGCAGCTGGGCGTGGCGCGGGTGAGCTACTGGTCGCTCGCGCCGGAGGCCCACGCCATCCACTGCGACGTCATGTACCTGCGGGACGCCGACGCCTTCGACGGCGGCGCCCGGCTCTTGAAGAGCGACTACCCCCGCTACTTCCAGGCGCTGCTGGACGAGCTGTACATCGACGCGGCGGACGCCCGCCGGGACGAGCGGACGCGCGAGTTCGCTGCGTCGTACCTGGAGCCGCAGGGCATCACCTCCATGCTGGACGTCCCCGTCTGGGTCCGCGGGAGGCTGGGCGGCGTGGTGTGCCACGAGCACATCGGCCCGCCCCGGCCCTGGACGGTGGAGGAGCAGGCGTTCGCCCGCTCCATCGGCCACGTGGTGTCCATGGCCCTGGAGACGGCGGAGCGGCGGCGGACGGAGGAGTCGCTGCGCCAGAGCGAGGAGCGCTTCCGGCTGCTGGTGGACGGGGTGAGGGACCAGGCGCTCATCATGCTGGACCCCGACGGACACGTGGTGAGCTGGAACGCGGGCGCGCAGCGCATCTTCGGCTACGAGACGTCGGAGGCGCTCGGCCGGCACTTCTCGGCCTTCCACCCACCGGACAGCGTGGCGAGGGGCCGTCCCCAGGCGCAGCTGCAGGGGGCGGTGGATCAGGAGCGCGTGGGGGTGGAGGGGTGGCGGCTGCGCAGGGATGGCTCGCGCTTCTGGGCGGGCGTGGTGCTCACTTCGCTGCGAGACGCGGAGGGCCGGCTGCGTGGCTTCGCGGAGGTCAGCCGCGATTTGACGGAGCGCAAGCGGGCCGAGCAGCAGCAGCGCCTGCTGGCCGAGGCGAGCGCCGCGGCACAGCGGCAGCGCCTGCTGGCCGAGGCGAGCGCGGCGCTGGTGTCCTCGCTGGACCCGGAGGCGGCGCTGACCGCCGTGGCCCACCGTGCCGTCCCGCTGCTGGGAGACACGTGCCTGCTGCACCTCCAGGAGGAGGGCGTCGTCCGGCGGGTGGCCTGCGAGCATGCGCCCGGGAGCCGCGCGGAGCCCCTCTGTGGGGACCTGCTCGGCCCGGAGGAGGCTGCCCGGCCGCTTCCGGAGCTGGACCGGGTGCTGCGCACGGGTCGCTCGCGCTTGCTCCCGGACACCACGAAGCTGCTCCATCGGCTCGGAGCGGGGGACTCCGGCCGCGTCCGCTTCCCCCTGCTCCAGCGGCTGCGCCCGGCCTCGCTGCTGGTCGTCCCGCTCATTGCCCGGGGACGTCCCCTGGGGACGCTCACGCTCCTGCGCGACGAGCCCGGCAACCCCTACCGCCGGGAGGACCAGGCCCTGGCCGAGGAGCTGGCGCGGCGCACCGCCTACGCGGTGGACAACTCGCGCCTCTACCAGGAGGCGCAGAAGGCCATCAGCCTGCGGGACGAGTTCCTCTCCATCGCCTCGCACGAGCTGCGCACCCCCATCACCACGCTGCACCTCCAGCTCCAGCACCTGCAGCGCCTCTGCTCGAGGACGCAGGAGGTGGCGCTGTGTCAGAAGCTCGAGGTCTCCACGAAGCAGATTCACCGGCTGGACAAGCTCATCAACGGGCTGCTGGATGTGTCGCGCATCAGCACGGGCCAGCTCCGCTTCAACCTGGAGGAGCTGGACCTGAGCCAGCTCGCGAGCGAGGTGACGGAGCAGTTCCAGGCGGAGGCCGCGCGCGCGCACTGCGAGCTGGTGCTGCGGACGTCCGGGCCGGTGACGGGGCGGTATGACCGGCTCCGGCTGGAGCAGGTGCTGGCGAACCTGCTCTCCAATGCCATCAAGTACGCGTCCGGCAGGCCGGTGACGGTGAGCGTGGAGGATGCGGGCGACGTGGCCCGGCTCATCGTCCAGGACCAGGGCATCGGCATCCCGGAGAAGGATGTCTCGCGCATCTTCGGACGCTTCGAGCGCGCCGTCTCCCCGCGCAACTACGGCGGCCTGGGGCTGGGCCTCTTCATCACCCGTCAAATCGTGGAGGCCCACGGCGGCTCCATCGCCGTGAAGAGCCGGCCCGGAGAGGGCTCCACCTTCACGGTGACGCTGCCGAGGCGTTTCATGGCGGACGCGGAGGCCGCGGGGCAGGGCGCTTCCAGGGCCTGAAAATCGGGCCCGCTGACGTCTCACACCGGGCCGGAGGGCCCTCGGCCCGGCGCTGGCGGTGCTGCCCTGGCTGCCCGTGCTGGCGCTGGAGCGCCACCGCCGGAGGCGGGGAGCCCGGCGGTAGCGGCACCGCCGGGCGGGGGCTGCTCAGGGCAGCGGCACGTCCACCAGCCGGAGCACGTCCGCGAGCACGCCGGCCGCGGTCACCGCCGCGCCCGCGCCGTAGCCGCGAATCACCAGCGGCGTGGGGCTGTAGCGCTCCGACAGGAAGCTGAGCGCGTTCTCCCCGCCCTTCACCGCCGCCAGCGGGTGCTCCAGCGGCACGGCCACCAGCCCCACGAAGCAGCCGTCCTGATTGACGCTGCCCACGTAACGCAGCACCTTGCCCTCCTTGCGGTGCGCGTCCACGCGGCGCTGGAAGGCGGCATCCACCTGCGGCAGGCGGGCGAGGAAGTCGTCGAGGGGTCCGGTTGCGTCGAAGTCCGAGGGGAGGAGCGACTCCAGCCCCACGCCCTCCAGCTCCACCGTGCGTCCCAGCTCGCGGGCGAGGATGAGCACCTTGCGCGCCACGTCCGTGCCGTGGAGGTCGTCGCGGGGGTCCGGCTCCGTGAAGCGCCGCTCCATCGCCGCGCCCACCGCCTTCGACAGCGGCACGCCCTCCTCGACGAGGCCGAGGATGAACGAGAGCGAGCCGGAGAGGATGCCCTCGATGCGCAGCACCTGGTCACCCGTGCGCAGCATGTTCTTGAGCGTGTCGATGACGGGCAGGGCCGCGCCGACGTTCGTCTCGTAGAGGAAGCGGCGCTGGTGGCGCGACGCCGTCTCGCGCATTCCCCGCCAGTGGCTCCACCGGCCGGCGTTGGCCTTCTTGTTGGCCGTCACCACGTGCAGCCCGGCCTCCATCAGCGAAGGGTAGGCGAGCGCCACGTCCTCGCTGCTGGTGCAGTCCACGAAGATGGGCCGGCCGGGGCGCTTGGCGCGCGCCCAGTCGCGGAAGGTGTCCAGCGCCGGGCCGTCCCCGCCCGCGTCGAGCCGCTCCTTCCAGCCCTCCAGCGGCACGCCCTCGCTGGCCACCACGCAGTGCTTGCTGTTGGCGATGGCGCACACCCTCAGGTCCACGCCGTGGGCGCGCAGCTTGGGGGCCTGCTGCCGCACCTGCCGGAGCAGCTCCGCGCCCACGCTGCCCACGCCCGCCACCAGCAGCTCCACCACCTCCGTGGTGCCGAAGCAGCGGCCGTGCACATGGGCCATGGCGCGCGGGCCGTCCGCCTCGGTGATGACGGCGGAGATGCTGCGCTCGCTGGAGCCCTGCGCAATCGCGGCGATGCTGCACCCCACGTCGGCCAGGGCGCTGAAGAACGTCCCCGCCACGCCCACGCGGTGGCGCATCCCGTCACCGACGATGCTGAGCACGGCGAGCCCGCCCTGCCGCTCGATGGCGTCCACCTTGCCGGCCTCGCGCTCCACCTCGAACGCGGCTTCCAGGGCCCGCACGGCGCGCTCCGCGTCGGCCTGCTGCACGCAGAAGCTGATGGAGCACTCGCTGGAGCCCTGGGTGATGAGCACCACGGAGATGCCGGCGTGGGCCATCGCCTCGAAGACGCGGGCGGCGGTGCCGGGCACGCCCTTGAGCCCCGCGCCGGAGATGTTGACGAGGGAGATGTCGGGCAGGAAGGACAGGCCGCGCACCGGGTGCTGGGGCGGCGCGGCGGCGGCCGTCACGCGGGTGCCGGGGTGCTCGGGCTTGAAGCTGTTGCAGACGCGCACCGGAATCCCACGCTCGCGCGCCGGGGCAATCGTCTTGGGGTGGAGCACCTTCGCGCCGAAGTAGGCCAGCTCCATCGCCTCCTCGAAGCTCACCTCCGGCAGCGGGAAGGCCTCGGGGACGAGGCGGGGGTCCGCGCTGAAGATGCCGTCCACGTCGGTCCAGATTTCCAGCAGGTCCGCGTCCAGCAGCGCCGCCGCCAGCGCGGCCGAGTAGTCCGAGCCGCCGCGCCCGAGCGACAGCGTCTTGCCCTTGCCGTCGCCGCCGAAGAAGCCCGGCATCAGCATCAGCCCCGGGCCGCCCTCTCTCAGCGGGGCGAAGCGCGCGCGGCTCTCCTCCATGTGCGGCGTGGCCTGGAGCGGGTCTCCCGAGCAGACGAGCACCTCGCGAGGGTCCACGGCCTGGGGCGCGAGTCCCCGGGCCTCCATCAGCGCGCCCAGGATGAGGCACGAGGCGCGCTCGCCCAGGCCCGACAGGAGGGCGAGCACCGAGGGGGAGCACTCCCGCAGCAGTCCCACGCCCTGCAACAGCCCGCGCAGCTCCGAGGACAGGGCCGCGAGTCCTTCCTCCAGCGGGCGTTGCCGGGCCGCGCCCAGCTCACCGCCCAGCTCCCGGACGATGGCGGAGTGCGTGTCGTCGAAGCGGGCGCGCAGCGCCTCCACCGCGCCACCCTCCTGCGCCACGCGCGCCGCTTCCACCAGCAGGTTGGTGATGCCGGACACGGCCGAGGCCACCACCATCACCCGTGTCTGCTGGCGCGCCGCCGCGGCCAGGTCCACCACGCGGCGCATCTGCTCGACGCCGCCCACGCTGGTGCCGCCGAATTTCATCACTCGCATGGCGCGACCTCGCGGAGGTGGGCGGGAGCGGAGGGGCGGAACTTCGGGAGGGGCGTCTGCGGGGTGGGCTGCATGGGGTTCCTGGGGTGGAGGGCGTGAAAAACAAAAAGGCCCCGCGCCGGGGAGCGCGGGGCCGAGCTGGGGAACCTGAAGGTTCCGAGCTAGACCGCCCGCGCTCCGCGCGGAGTCGTGGTCGTAGTGGTGGTGGTCGTGGTCGACGGAGCCGTCACCGGGCGCACGGAGGCCGAGGACGTCAGTCCCTCGCTCAGCCCGATGTTGACGTTCCGGTGGCTCACGAAGTGGAAGGCTGGCTGAAACCCTCGACGCAAGTCAAGCCACCGACCTGGGGCGTCAGCCGCCTGCCAGGTAGGGGCTCGCTTCGCGGCGTGGGCCAGGACGACACGCCTGCTCCGCTCCGCCATGGCGCCTCCCGCATACCCGGGCCGGGCGGCCAGGAGGGCAGGGGCCCGCGAACCTTCACGGGCCCCGTCGCTGCTCAGCTCACCAGCTTCACGACCAGCTGGGTGAGCCCGTAGACGAGCACCGCCATCAGCGCGGCGGCGGGGATGGTGAACACCCACGCCCAGATGATGCGCCCTGCCATGCCCCACTTCACGGCGCGCCAGCCCTTGGTGGAGCCCACGCCGACGATGGCGCCGGTGATGGTGTGCGTGGTGGACACGGGGATGCCCCAGTGCGCCAGGGCGATGATGGTGACGCCGCCGCCCGTCTCCGCGCTGAAGCCGCCGATGGGCGCCAGCTTGGTGAGGCTGTGCCCCATGGTGCGGACGATGCGCCACCCGCCGAAGAAGGTGCCCAGGGCGATGGCCGCATGACAGGAGATGATCATCCACCAGTCGATGTGGAACGGCCGGTCCTTCCAGATGGTGCCGAAGAGCACCACCGCGATGATGCCCATCACCTTCTGCGCGTCATTGGTGCCGTGGCTGAAGGAGAAGATGGCGGACGACACGAGCTGCAGCCGGCGGAACCACGCGTCCACCCGCAGCGGCGTCTGCCGGTGCACCGCCCACGTGCTCGCCAGCATCATCAACACACCCAGGATGATGCCGATGAGCGGCGACAGCACGATGAAGGCGGCAATCTTCGCGATGCCCGAGCCCACCAGCCCCGCGACGCCGAGCACCGGCAGCGTGGCGCCAATCATCCCGCCCGCCAGCGCGTGCGACGAGGAGGAGGGCAGTCCCCACCACCACGTCAGCAGGTTCCAGGCAATCGCGCCCATCAACGCGGAGAAGATGACCGCGAGCACCGCGGGAGAGCCCTCGGCACGGAGCATGTCGAAGTTGATGATGCCCTTGCCCATGGTGTTCGCCACGTGGACGCCACCGGCGAACGCCGCGATGAAGTTGAAGAACGCGGCCCAGGCCACGGCCAGGTTGGGTGACAACACGCGCGTGGACACCACGGTGGCGATGGAGTTCGCCGCGTCGTGGAATCCATTGATGAAATCGAAGATGAGCGCGACCGCGACGATGACGATGACGGCGGTGAGTAGCATCTCAGGAGTGCTCCAGCACCACGCCCTCGATGATGTTGGCCACGCCCTGGCACTTGTCCGTGGCCGTCTCGATGAGGTCGTAGATCTCCTTCCACTTGATGACGGTGAGGGTATCCACGCCGCTCTTGAAGAGCCGGCCGACTCCGGCGCGCAGCGCCTCGTCCGCCTGGGACTCCAGCCGCTTGATTTCCTTGCAGCCGGCGAGGATCTGCTCCGGCTTCTTGATGAGCCGCAGCGCCGCCACCACCTCCTGGACCTTCTGGGCGCTCAGCACCAGCAGCCGCGCCAGCTCCGTGGCGTCCGGCAGGCTGCTCTGGATTTCGTAGTAGTGCAGCCGCGACGCGGCGGCGTTGGCCAGGTCCAGCACGTCGTCGATGCGCGACAGCAGCGTGTGGATCTGCCCCCGGTCGAACGGGGTGATGAACTGCTTGTGGAGCCGGTTGAAGGCGGTGTGCGTGACTTCGTCCCCGCGATGCTCCACGTCCTTGAGCGCACGGACGCGCTCCGGCACGTCGCGGTAGTCACTGAGCAGCTCGTGCAGCAGCTTCGCGCCCTGCACGGTGACGGCGCACTGCGCGTCGAAGTCGTCGAAGAACTCATCCGACTTGGGCATCAACTTCTCGAGCATCCGTCCCTCCAGTCACCTGGATGTGCAGGTGAGGTCTGCCCGGGAGTCGTAACCTGGGTGTGACACTCCCGTGGCGCGCCCGTGACTACCCTACCTGGAGAGAATCGCCACACTTCCTTTCATTTCACTGCTGGTGCAAGAGAGCAGGCCTGGGCACGGCTCGGCAGGGGCGGCGCCCGGCCCCCGTCAGACGCTGATGACGAGCTTCCCGAAGTGGGCGCCCGCCTCCATGTGGCGCAGCGCCTCGCGGGCCTGCTCGAACGGAAAGACGCGGTCGATGACGGGCTTGAGCTGGCGCTGGGAGATGACCCTGTTCATGTCCTCGAACATGGCGCGGCTGCCCACATAGGTGCTCTGGACGTCGAGCTTCTTCGGTCCACTCAGGGCGGGGTCCGGCCTGGCGCCGCCGCCGCTGAGCATGCCGATGAGGGAGATGTGCCCGCCGGGCCGCGTGGCGCGGATGGAGCGGGGGAACGTCTCCGCGCCGCCCACTTCCAGGACGTGGTCCACGCCCTGCCCACCCGTCAGCTCCAGGACCTGCTCCTCCCAGTTCGGGTGCTTCTTGTAGTTGATGGTGCCGTCCGCCCCGAGCGCCTTCGCGCGCTCCAGCTTCGAGTCCTGGCTGGAGGTGATGAGGACGCGGGCACCCAGCGCGCGTGCGAGCTGCAGCGCGAAGATGGAGACACCACCGGTGCCCTGCGCCAGCACCGTCTGCCCCGCCTTCAACCCACCCTCGGACACCAACGAGTTCCACGCGGTGACGGCCGCGCAGGGCAGGGTGGCGCCTTCCTCGAAGGTGAGGTGCTCCGGCAGGTGCACCAGGCCCTCCGCGTCCACGGCGACGTACTCCGCGAGCACGCCGTCCACGCTGCCTCCCAGGGCATTGGCGGTCTTCTCGGGAGTCCTCGGACCGTCCGTCCACGTCTGGAAGAAGGTGGGGGCCACGCGGTCCCCGGGCTTCACCCGCGTGACGTTGGCCCCCACGGCGACGACCTCGCCCGCACCGTCCGAGGCGGGGATGAGGGACAGGGGACGGTTGCCTGGATACCTGCCGAGCGCGATGAACAGGTCCCGGTAGTTGAGGGACACCGCCCGGATTCGGACGAGGGCCTGCCCCGGACCCGGCTTCGGCTCCGGCCGCTCCGCCTGGACCCAGCTGTCGATGCCGCCCGTTCCTCGTAGTTCGAAGGCTCTCATGTGCGCATGAGTAGCCAGCGCCGTGCGGGTCCGCCAGCGCGGAAGGGCAGGGACGACCCCGGGGGTGCGTATTGCACTCGGAGTGTCATGTTTCATGTGGGTGGTAGTTGGTGGAAGGCGTACCCGTTTCCAACGGAGACCCGGAACAAGGCGCTGGAGGAGGTGTAGCGGCTAGAGGTGCGGGCGCAGCTCTTCCTCCAGGCGCTTGCGCGGCATGGCGCCGACGAGCTGCTTCACCACCTTGCCCTCCTTGAAGATGAGCAGGGTGGGCAGGGAGCGGATGCCGTACTGCTGCGCCGTCGCCATGTGGTCGTCGGTGGAAATCTTGGTGAACTTCATCCGCCCCTCGTACTCCGTCGCCAGCGCGTCCAGCATGGGCGAGATGATGCGGCACGGAGGGCACCAGTTGGCGGTGAAGTCCACCACCACCGGCCCCTGGGCCTCGAGGACCTCGCGCTTGAAGTCCGCATCCCCCAGCTCGATGACTTCCCCTGCCATGACGTGTCCTCCTCATGTGGCGACGGCCTCGGTGCCGCGCCTCGGTACGCAGGAAGGTGTAATGGCGGTGGGACGTGAGGACGAGAGCCCCTGGCGCAACGCTTCGTTCCGCGAAGCGCCCCTAACCCATGCCCTCCCACGGGAGTGAGGCGCTGCGCTCGGACAGCAGCGTCAGGAAGGCGCGCACCTTGGGCGGGAGCTGGCGGCTGCTGGGGTAGACGGCGAACACGGGGATGCCCGGAGGCGTCTGGTCCTCCAGGACGGGGACGAGCATTCCTCCGCGCACGTCGTCCACGACGAGTGACGCCGGCAGTCGCACCACGCCCAGGCCCGCGCGGGCCGCGGACTGGCCGGCGCGCACGCTGGGCACGCGCAGCCGGCCGGAGACGGGCACCGTCCTCGCGCGCTTGCCCTCGCCGAAGAACCAGACCTCGTCGGTGCCGGGCTCGGCGAGGAGGACGCACTCGTGGCCCTTCAGCTCCTCGGAGGTGCGGGGCGTGCCGTGACGGCTGAGGTAGGTGGGGCTGGCGTAGTAGCCCGTGCGCAGGCGGCCCAGGCGGCGGGCCACCAGCGTGGAGTCCGCGAGCGGCCCGGTGCGCAGGGCCAGGTCGTACTCCTCGGCGATGAGGTCCACGTGGGCCTCGGCGAGGGACAGCTCCACGCGCATCAGCGGCTGGCGGAGGAGGAACTCGGAGATGAGGGGCGTGAGCAGCTCGCCGAGCAGGGAGAGGGTGGCGATGCGCAGCGTGCCCTGGGGCGTGCCGCGTGACTCGCTCACCGCGCGGTTGACCTCGCGGGCCTCGGAGACGAGCCGCGCGCAGTGGGCGTGGTAGTCCCGCCCGGCCTCGGTGAGGCGCAGGCGGCGCGTGTTGCGCTCGAGCAGGCGGATGCCCAGCCGCGCCTCCAGGGCGGAGAGCCGGCGGCTCACGGTGGACTTGCGCAGGCCCAGCCGCTCGGCGGCGGCAGTGATGCCGCCCGTCGCCACGACTTCGGCGAAGAGGAGCATGTCATCCAGGAGGGGAGGGCTCGGGGACACGGGCGCAGCCTACAGGGGACGGGCGTCCGCCTCCTCCCTCTCCGTGCATGCGAGCGGCAAAGAGGGGTGGGCAGGGGCGGGAAAGCCGGGTAGATGCAGCCGTCAGGGGAGCGGCCTGCTTCGAGGGACGCTCCAGGCGCTCCCCCGGGTTCTTCCATGATGCCGCCTCGCCCCATGCCGCTGTGTGTCGCGCCGATGATGGACTGGACGGACCGGAACTGCCGGTACTTCCACCGGCTGCTCAGCCGCCACACGCTCCTCTACACGGAGATGGTGACCACCGGCGCCGTCCTGCACGGCGACCGGGAGCGACTGCTGGGCTACGAGCTCGCGGAGCACCCGGTGGCGCTGCAGTTGGGAGGCTCGGAGCCCGCCGCGCTCGCCGAGTCGGCGCGCATCGGCGAGGAGTGGGGCTACGACGAAATCAACCTCAACGTCGGCTGCCCGAGTGACCGCGTCCAGTCCGGCCGCTTCGGCGCGTGCCTCATGGCCGAGCCCGACCTGGTCGCACGGTTGGTGGGCGCGATGCGCGAGGCGGTGCGAATCCCGGTGACGGTGAAGTCGCGCATCGCCATCGACGAGTTGGAGGAGTGGCCCACGCTGGAGGACTTCGTGCGGAAGGTGTCCGCCGCGGGCTGCACGCGCTTCATCATCCATGCGCGCAAGGCGTGGTTGCAGGGGCTGAGCCCGAAGGAGAACCGGGACGTGCCGCCGCTGCGCTACGACCTGGTGTACCGGCTCAAGTCCGAGTTCCCGCACCTGGACATCAGCATCAACGGCGGCATCAAGACGCTGGACGCCACCGCCGAGCACCTGAAGCACGTGGACGGGGTGATGCTGGGCCGCGCCGTCTACGAGAGCCCGTATCTGCTGGCCGAGGCGGACCGTCGCTTCTTCGGCGCCGAGGAGGCCCCGCCCGAGCGCCATGCGGTGGTGGAGGCGATGCTCCCGTACATCGAGCGGCGCATGAAGCAGGGAGCGCCGCTGGGGGCGATGACGCGGCACATGCTGGGGCTGTTCCAGGGCCTGCCCGGTGCGCGCGCGTGGCGCAGGCACCTGAGTGAGAACGCGCACAAGTCCGGCGCGGGGCCCGAGGTGCTCGTGGCCGCGCTCGCGAAGGTGCGCCGCGCGCCCGAGGCCGAGGTGGCGGCGTAGCGCGTTGCTTCGGGTGCTGGCAGCTCCTCAGCTGAACCCGGCGGAGTCGTTCCAGGCCTCTACCGGGATGAAGCGCACCCCTTCCGCGGGAGGGGAGAGCGACAACACCCGGTCCACGACCGAGCGGTGGAAGAGGCACATCGACGTGACCTCGGCCAGGATGAACACGAGGCGCTTTTCCAGAGGCAGTTCACGAAGCGTCTCCTCATGGAGCACCAGCTTCTCGATGTCGGCGACATCGCCATCCGAGTAGGAGTCGAAGACCGAGCGTTGCCGATCCAGGCAGGCAATCTCATTGAAGACGTGCAGGAGCCAGTAGCGCCGCACATCGTCTTCCTTCACCCGCACGTCAGCGGGCACGAGCTGCACGCGGTGAAGCTGGAGTGGCTCCAGCACATCTCGAAGACGGGTTGAGAACACCGGATCGGGAAGGCTGTGGTGGTCCACCATGACGGGGACGGCGGGGATGGGCTCATTCAGACGAAGTCTGATGGGCTCTGTCACCGTGACGGGCTTCCCCTTGTAGAAGGCGCTCCCGCTTTGGGCCCATCCGAGCAATGGGTGGCTGTTGGACGCGGCTCGCTCGATGATGAAGTATTCACTCTGCATGGGGCTAGCCTCCAACGCTCAGTGGATGGCGCGTGAGCGCCTCTCCCGTGACGCCATGTTTGCTGCCATGCTTCCGGGCATGAGGACATGGGCGCCGGGGCTTGTCGGTGATGCTCGTTACCCCAGCACATCCCACTCCATCGTCTTGGTAGTCGAGCCCGTCGCTTGAGAGGGTCCAGCGGAAGCGCGCGACCTTCACCAGGATCCTCGCGCTCAGCTCATCGAGGCGCTGGATAAGGGCTGCCGGGTTGCTGCAATAGGCCCCGTGTGCAACCTGGGCTCGGATACGCCTCAGCTCCGCCATGACGGCCTTCGGGTAGGCCAGCTGGACGTCATAGGCCCAGCCCTCGACGTGGTTGCCTCGGTGGACGGGGACATGGAGCTCGCAAGCCACGCCCATGCGCGAGGGGAGGATGACGCCGTTCTCCCTCCGGTTGATGTCGTAGCCGAACTCGTGGCAGTACGTGGCCCAGTCGTCGTCGTCCGCCATGGCTTCCGAGCAGATGAGGTGGTGCGCGGAGATGGACCAGCGCCCCGTGTACCACCGGTGTGCATCCGCCTCGCGCTTCCCCAGGATGTTGTCACGCAGCACACCGGAGCTGCCGAGGTGGCTCCCCCACGTCGGCGCGAAAGCATGGCCGGGCTTGCCGCAGTAGCTGCACGGCGGTCGCTTCAGGGGCTGTGGCCCGTCCCCCGGGCGGGAGGGAAGGAACATGACGCGGCGGCCCCGGATGATGACCGGCATGGGCGCAGCCTCGGACATCCCCATCCAGACAGGAATCGCCTCCTCGCCCCGGACGGCGTGCATTGATGAACACGAGGCGCCCTTTCACGCGCATGTCCGTGGGGGCGCTGCACGGCATACGTGTTCGCGGCGGGATGGGGCCCGATGGCGGGCGTTGACCTGGGAGATTGCGCTGACACGCACCTACTCTGAGAGTAGCCTCCCGGAGAGCGGAGCGAACCGCGCAACTCCACGCGAGGCACCCCATGCAGTCTGGCTACCTGAACCCTGCGCGCCTTCCCTTGGGAACGAGGGTAGGGCCATGGTTCGTGGTGGAGCGACGCGGGCTGGGAACCTACGGCGCTGTCTATCGTGCCGTCGACGTGGAGACTGCACGAGGCTCCGTGGCCCTCAAGGTGGCCCTGCACCCCGGGGATGAGCGCTTCGCACGCGAGGTGGAGCTCCTCTCCCGCATCCGCCACCCGTGCGTCCCGCGCCTCGTGGATCATGGAGTCTGGCAACAGCCGGCGGGCCGCTGCAATCCGTACCTCGCCATGGAGCTGGTGGACGGCGTGTCGCTTTACAACTGGGCTCGGGAGCACCGGCCCACTTCCCGGCAGGTGCTTCGGGTCCTCGCCAGCCTCGCGCGGGCCCTGGAAGCCACGCATGGCGCGGGGGGCGTGCACCGTGACGTGAAGGGCGACAACGTGCTCGTGAGTGATGCGGATGGTCGGGTCTTCCTGACCGACTTCGGCTCCGGGCACTACCTGGGGGCCGCCACACTCACGGAACCGCCGTTTCCTCCCGGCACGCCGCCCTACCGCTCGCCGGAGGCGTGGAGCTCCGTGCGGCTCCCCCTCCAGGACTCGGCCGTGGCCTACGCGCCAGGGCCGGCAGATGATGTCTTCGCGCTCGGCGTCACCGCCTTCCGGCTGGTGACCAACGAGTACCCTTCCCTGGCGGACCCGGCGTCGCGTTTGGGGCACGTGGAGGGAGCCGGCTCCTCGTCCGCGCGAGCGGTCAACGCCCGTTGCTGCGAGGCGCTGAGTGAGCTCACGTCCCAGATGCTCTCCGTGAGCCCCGAGGAACGTGGCAGTGCTCGCGAGCTGGCCGAGGCGCTGGAGGAGGCCGCGGACGAGGTTGGGCCAGAGGCGGATGTTCCGCTCTTCGTCTGGGAGGCGCCTCGGCTGGTGGCGGATGTTCCGCTCTTCGTCAGGCAGGCACCTCGGCTCGTGGAGGCAAGGGCCGCTCCCCGGCACACCGTGCGGCGAGCAACTGGGCGCACCCGGCGGCCCTGGTTCGTGGCAGCCAGCCTGGGAGCACTTGCGCTGGGAGCCGGGTGGCTGCTGGGCGTCCACTCCGGAGACGGGGCCGGGAAGGTGCACGCTTCAGTGCCCGAGGATGCGAGGGATGGCGGCGCGGTGGCCGTCGGGGACTCCGCACTGACAGCCCCGGTGTCTCTGAAGCGGACCCCCTTTGCTGGGCCGGCCATCGCCGAGGAGGTGCCGCCCCAGCCCGTCCCAGGACAGACCCGGCCGAATGCCCTTGGCCGCTGCCCCCAGTCTCAGGTTCCCATCAATGGTGGATGCTGGAAGAAGCTGGCTCTGGACGCGAAGGACTGCGGCGAGGGTGACATCGTCTACAAGGGAGCGTGTTACACGCCCGCCTACCCACCGCCGCGCCCGTCTACCTCGAGTCCAGCGGGTTGCCCTGACGACTGACCGATGGAACAGGCAGCTCCGCGCAGGCCCGGGAGTGGTGCTCTCATCCCCGGAACCCACACGTGGCCGTTGCCCACGGTTGGCCAGAGGCCGTGGGCGTGTCAGCGGACCGGAAGCTCGCGGAAGATCAGGCCGTCCAACTCGAAGCGCTCGACGGCATTCTTGAAGCGCTCGGTGACGATGAGCACGGTCGCGAAGTTGCGCAGACGGAAGAGGTCCAGGTCCGAAGGGAGCGAGGCTGCGTCGAGGATGGGCTCCTTGGGGAGGCTGAAACCATGGCGACCGCACCCCGGAGCGACAGCTGCGGAGGCCGCGAAGGCCCCCGCCCTGCAACACTTCCAGGGCCTCTGGCAGGACCAGCAGGGTGTGCCCGTACTGATGGATGAAGGCGGAGAAGGGGCCTCGGGCCTTTCCCATCAGGGGACCAAAAGTGGTTCCGGGTCGAAGCGGGTAATCTGGAGGGAGCAGGGGGCGGACCTGGTCGCGTAGCCGCTCGTACTCCTCGAAGTTTTCTTCGAGTCGGGCCTTCAAGTACTTCCGAGCCTCCGGCAGCACGGACAAGTCGACGGCCGGGTAGTTGGTGCCTGCTCCGCCCCAGGTCGCCTTGCATGCAGGACATGAGATGCCCGGCAGCTTCCACTTGGGGGCGGCGTCGTATGTCCCCTGCTGAAGATCGATGTCTCCACGGTCCAGCTTGTAGAGCCGCATGGCGTCAGTACTCAATCGGAGGCCCTGCCAGGAGATGGTAGGGCAAGCTGGGACCAATCAGATCAAAGCAGATGATGAGTTCGCGCGTACCGGTACATCTCCTCCCTGTTTGCGCCGATGTGTGCGTCCTGGAAGTTCCTCCGGCATCATGACCGTCCCCGCCGTTGCAGCCCTTGTGGATTCGATGGTGGGGCCCAAGGAAGATGACGAGTCGCTCTGCGGAGATGAGGATCCGTCGCGAGGGGTGCAAGATGTCCGAAGCTGACGCATGGAGCGAAACCGGCGCACGCATCACTGACGTGCAAGTACTCGAGCGGCTGCGCACGGTTCTTGCGGAAGAGGGCTCCGTCATTGTGGAGCACCGCTTCTATCGGGGAAGCCGTGCTCCCAGTCGTAGGGTCTTCGATGATTTCGAAGCACTCTCGGCATACCTGAAGGAGCAGACACGGCCCGGAGACTCGTTCCGCATGTGGTCATTCGAGTCCACCTGCACAGACGCCCGTGTCCTGGAGATGGGCAAGGTGCCAGACAAGCTCGGGCGGGTGCCGCAGGGCGGGGCATACTGACTGAAGCTGACAGCCCTACCGGCGTGCGGACTCCGCGAGCCCCGCTCGCAATTCATCCAGCAGCCCGGGCGAATCCCCCTCACGGAACGCGGCGAGCCCCGCCTCGAAGTCCGCCCGCGCACCCTCCCCATCCCCCAGCCGCGCCCGCAGCCCCCCACGCTCCCGCAGCAGCTCCGGGTCCACGTCTTCGCCCTCCTGCGTGGCGAGCGCGTCCGTGAGGTCCGTCACCGCCTCCTCCAACCGTCCCAGCCGCGCCCGCGCCCCCGCACGCTGCTGCAACAGCCACGGATTGACCGGGTCCTCCTCAATCGCCAGCGTCCAGTCCCGCTCCGCCTCCACGTCCCGCCCCAGCGCCGCCAGCGACTCCGCGCGCTTCATGTGGATGACGAGCGCCTTGCGATACCCCCCCGCCACCAGCGCGTCGAAGTCCGCCACCGCCTCCTCATGCCGCCCCAGCCGCGCCAGCGACAACGCCCGGTGCAGCCGCGTCGTGTTGTGCCCGGGCGCCAATTCCAGCACGCGCTCGTACCAGACGAGCGCCTCCGCCGGAGCCCCGCCCCAGATACCCAGCGTCTGCCCCAGCTCGCTCAGGATGCGCACCTGTTTCGGGTACTTCTCCGCGAGCTGACGGATGAGCACGAGCGCCGACGCGTACCGCCCGCTCCTGCGCAGCCGGTCCACCTCTCGCATCTGCTCGGACACTTCCGGAGGCCACGGCTCGCGCCCGTTCCGCTCCATCATTCGGGACTCATCCACCGGCGGGGAAGGAGCGGCATGCGACTTCATAGTCCCGCCACCAGCCGTTCAGCGCCTGCATGTCCGTGGCGCGCGGCTCGTCCCCGGGGCCCGCCATGTCCAGGTATGCGGTGAGCAGCGGTCGGAAGTGCGGGTGCGCGCAGCGCTCGATGATGTCCTGCGCCCGCCGCTTCGGCGAGCGGATGTCCATGTTGAGCGCGTACCCCTGCTCCGTGACGACGCACTTGATGTCGTGCTCCGTGTGGTCGATGTGCCGCACGTACGGCATCACACAGCTCACCGTCCGCCCGTCCTTCAGCCTGCGCGTGGACGGCGTGTGGACGATGCTCAGGTAGGCATTGCGGAAGAAATCCCCAGAGCCCCCCAGCCCGTTGACGATGCGCGAGCCGTCGATGTGCGTGGAATTCACGTGCCCGTAGATGTCCACCTCAATGGGCGTGTTCATCGCGATGACGAACAGCCGGGAGATGATTTCCGGGCTGTTCGACAGCCACATGGGCCGCAGCACCAGCCTGTCCCGGCAGCGCTCGAACATCTGGAGGAAGCGCTGGCGCCCCTCGGCGGAGAAGGACACCGCGGTGGAGGACGCGTACTCGAACTTCGCGTCGTCCTCCACGTAGCGCAGCATCCCGTCCTGGAACACCTCGGTCCAGAAGCGGATCTTCTGGAAGGGCGAGTCGTAGAGCTCGCCGATGATGGCGTTGGCCACGTTGCCCACCCCGGACTGGATGGGCGGCAGCCGCTTGCCCCAGCCGTACTGCTCCCGGCACTGGAGCAGGAAGTCGATGACGTTCCTCGCGATGCGCTTGTCCGTCTCGTCCGCGGGCTTGAAGGGCACCGGATGGTCCGGCGTGCGCGACTCCACCACCGCCACCACCTTGCTCAGGTCGATTTCCACATACGGGCTGCCGATGCGGTCCCTCACGTTCACCACCGGCAGCGGCCAGCCCACGTGCGGATGCACGGCTGGCACGACGATGTCGTGGAAGCCCGTGTAGTCCGGCGCCGAGGTGTTCACCTCCAGGACAATCTTCTTCGCGCGGGTGAGCGCCTCCACGCTGATGCCCACCGACGACGTGAGGATGACGCTGCCGTTGCGACGGATGCGGGACACCTCCACCGCCACGTCGACGTCCCCGTAGAAGCCGTACATGAGGTTGCGCGCGAAGGCGGACAGGTGCACGTCCGTGAAGTCCATCTCCCCCGCGTGGATGCGCCGGCGCGAGGCGGCCGAGGACATGTACGGGCCGCGCTTGCGGATGAAGGGCGCCAGGGGGCCCTCCACGTCCTCGGAGAGCGAGGCGCCGGTCAGCAGGGTGATGCGCGAGTGCGGCGCCGTCTCGGAGAAGTGAAAGGCGAGCGCCGGGAGGAAGGTCTTCGGCTCCCCTGACTTGGTGAAGCCGCTGATGGCCAGGGTGTTGCCGTCGCTGACGTGCTTCACCGCCTCCTCGACGGGGACGACCCTGGCCAGCAGTTCCGGGTTCTCGATGCGGTCCTTCAGGGAGCTCGTCGCGGTCATGGCCATGTGGGAACGCCCGGGGTGGGACGGCCGTTCTCGACGCGGGAAGATGACACGGTGCGTGCTCCTCTGGGGGACGAGGTGGGGGGCGGGCCCCGCGCTTGTCTGGGGCGCGACTCACGGCGGACGGCTCGGGAAGAGGAGGCCAGGCAGGCGTGTTGGGGGCGCCGCGATTCCGTCCTACGGTTCGCGGCGGGCCGCCGCCAGGCTCCGCCCCTACCAGACAGCCACCCTTTCGTTGGGAGACCCCCTTTCTCATGCGTAAGCTCTTCTTCGCCGGCGCGGGCATGGCCGTGCTCGTGTCCGCCGGTTGCGCGACAACCGCCCAGCCCGCCCAGGAGTCCCGGAACATGGCTTCCGTCCCCAGCACCCCCGCCGCTCCCGGCACCCCCGCCGCCACCGACTCGAACCCGCTGCTCGCGAGCTGGGCCGGCCCCTATGGCGGAGTCCCCCCGTTCGCCCAGGTGAAGGTGGAGCACTTCAAGCCCGCGTTCGAGGTGGCCATGGAGGAGCTCCGCCGCGAAATCGCCGCCATCGTCGCCGAGACTTCCGCGCCTGACTTCGAGAACACGATTGTCGCGCTGGAGGCCACGGGGAAGACCTTCTCCGACGTGGAGACGCTCTACGGCATCTGGAGCGGCTCCATGAGCAACCCGGAGGTCCAGGCGCTCCAGCGGGAGCTGGCGCCGAAGCTCGCGGCCTTCGACGACGAAATCTACCAGAACGCGGCGCTCTTCAAGCGCATCGACGCCGTCTACAACTCGCCCGAGAAGGCGAAGCTGACGCCCGAGCAGCAGCGGCTCACCTGGCTGCTCTACACGCGCTTCGCCCGCATGGGCGCGAAGCTGGATACGGCGGCGAAGCAGCAGCTGGCCGCCATCAACCAGCGCCTCGCGTCGCTCTACACGTCCTTCAGCCAGAACGTGCTCGCCGACGAGGAGGGCTACACCGTCGTCCTGGAGTCCGAGGCCGACCTCGCGGGGCTGCCCGACTCCGTGCGCGCCGGCGCGGCGGCCGCGGCCGAGTTGCGCGGCCTGAAGGGCAAGTGGGTCATCACCAACACGCGCTCCTCCATGGAGCCGTTCCTGACGTACTCGGCCCGCCGGGACTTGCGTGAGAAGGTGTGGCGCAACTACGTCAACCGCGGCGACAACAAGGACGCGCGCGACAACAACGCCACCATCGCCGAGGTGCTGAAGCTGCGCGCCGAGCGCGCGAAGCTGCTGGGCTACGAGACGCACGCCCATTGGCGGCTGGAGAACACCATGGCGAAGTCGCCCGCGCGCGCCATGGCGCTGATGGAGGCCGTCTGGAAGCCCGCGGTGGCCCGTGTCCACGAGGAGGTGCGGGACATGCAGGCCGTGGCGGACAAGGAGGGTGCGAAGCTGAAAATCGAGCCCTGGGACTACCGCTACTACGCGGAGAAGGTCCGCAAGGCGAAGTACGACCTGGACCAGAACGAGGTGAAGCCCTACCTCCAGTTGGAGAAGCTGCGCGAGGGCATGTTCTGGGTGGCGGGCGAGCTGTTCGGCTTCGCCTTCACCCCGGTGAGCGACGTGCCCGTCTACCACCCCGACGTCCGCGTCTGGGAGGTGAAGGACCAGGCCAGCGGCCGTCACGTGGGCCTCTGGTACTTCGACCCGTACGCCCGCCAGGGCAAGCGCTCCGGCGCGTGGATGAACGCCTACCGCACCCAGGAGCGGTTCCGCGGCGAAGTCACGACCATCGTCTCCAACAACTCCAACTTCGTGAAGGGCGGGCCCGGCGAGCCGGTGCTCATCAGCTGGGAGGACGCCTCCACGCTGTTCCACGAGTTCGGCCACGCGCTGCACGGCCTCAGCTCCAACGTGACGTACCCGTCGCTGGCGGGCACCGCCGTGGCGCGTGACTACGTGGAGTTCCCCTCGCAGCTGCTGGAGCACTGGCTGGCCACGCCCGAGGTGCTCAACACCTACGCGCTGCACTACCAGACGGGGAAGGCGATTCCGAAGGCGCTGGTGTCCCGCATCGAGAAGGCCTCCACCTTCAACCAGGGCTTCGCCACGGTGGAGTACCTGTCCAGCGCGCTCATCGACATGAAGCTGCACCTGGCGGGGGCCACGCCCATCGACCCGGACGCCTTCGAGCGCGACACGCTGAACGCGCTGGGCATGCCGAAGGAAATCGTCATGCGCCACCGCACGCCGCAGTTCGGCCACGTGTTCGCGGGCGACGGGTACTCGGCGGGCTACTACAGCTACCTGTGGTCCGACACGCTGACGGCGGACGCCTACGAGGCCTTCACGGCGGGCAAGGGCGCCTACGACAAGGCGGTGGCCGAGAAGCTGCGCAAGAACGTCTTCTCCGTGGGCAACACGCTGGACCCGGCCGAGGCCTACCGAGGCTTCCGCGGCCGTGACGCGGGCATCGACGCGCTGATGCGCAAGCGCGGCTTCCCCGTCCCGCGCGCGGCGGCGCAGGCGAAGGACACGAAGTAGCGCTGTCCGCTCAGGGCCCCTGGGGAGTCGTCCCGGGGGCCTGGTCGTCCAGCGGGAAGAAGTGGCTGAAGGGCCCCGGGCCCCTGCCCAGCGCCAGCGGGTGCTCCAGCGCGGCGGTGACGTAGGCCTTGGCGCGCCGCGTGGCCTCCAGCGCGTCCCGTCCCAGCGCCAGGTGCGCGGCGATGGCCGCGGACAGCGTGCAGCCGGTGCCGTGGGTGTTGCGCGTCTCCACCGCGCGCAGGTGCAGCGTCACCAGGTGCTCGCCGTCGAACCAGACGTCCGTTCCGCGCAGCGCCCCCTCCATGCCCCCGCCCTTCACCAGCACCGCCCGGGGGCCCAGCCGGTGGATGCGGCGCGCGGCCGCGCGCATGTCCTCCAGCGTGCGCAGCTCCAGGCCCGCGAGCAGCTCGGCCTCGTACCGGTTGGGCGTGGCGACGGTGGCCAGCGGCAGCAGCAGCTCCTTCAGCGCCCCCACCGCCGCGTCGTCGATGAGCCGCGCCCCGGCCCGGGACACCATGACGGGGTCCACCACCAGCGGGCCCAGCTTCAGCTCGCGCAGCCGCGCGGCCACCACGGAGATGATGTCCGGGTTGACGAGCATGCCCGTCTTCACCGCGCCGGCGCCGAGGTCCACCGCCACCGCGTCGATTTGCGCGGCGACGGAGGCGGCGGGCAGTACGTCCACCCGGGTGACGCCCAGCGTGTTCTGCGCGGTGACGGCCGTCACCGCGCTGGTGCCATGGACGCGGTGGAACGCGAAGGTGGCCAGGTCGGCCTGGATGCCGGCGCCGCCACCGCTGTCCGAGCCGGCGATGGTGAGCGCTGTCGGGACGGGCTTCAGGGTCTCCATGCCCCCATGGTGCGGCAGCGCTCCCGTCAGGGCCAGCACTCTGGACGGGAGCGGGGTGTCCACGAGGCGGCGCCCCCGGGGTTGGCTTCCCGACCCGAGGGGTGGGCGCAGGTCTCGAATCAGTCCCGACCCACTACACAAATAATGGGCGTGCTGTAGCTTTCCGTTCGCACGGGGGGTGCGCTATGCGGCGGAATGTACGTCGGTTCGCGGTTCCAGTCGTAGTGGGAGCGGCGGTGATGGCGGGCGTCTCGGCCTCGGCGAGGGAGCGTCCCAGGCCGAAGTGCGTGAAAATCTCCGGCACGCTGACGAGCACGATGAGCACGGGGGCCTGCGCCAGCCCGGTGGGCATCTGCACCACGGGGGAGTTCAGGGGAGACGGGCTGCTGAAGGGCCGGACCACCTTCGTCGCGGACTCGCTCCAGCCAGCGGCGGCGACCGAGGAGCCCACCACGCTCGTCTACTCGGGGCTGCTGACCATCCGCACCAAGGACGGCACGCTCACCACCCGCGACACCGGCATCCTGGACACCGCGAACGGGCTCATCGGGGCGAGGGATGTCGTCGTGGGCGGCACCGGCATCTTCGCCGGTGCCACCGGCTACATCCTCTTCCAGGGCACCGGCACCTCGACGTTCATCAACGAGGCGAGCGGGGAGATCTGCCTCAAGCGGTGAGGTGCCCGCCCCGGGCTCACGGGTCCAGGAACGCGCGCTTCAGGGACTGGATGAGCGGGTTGCGCTGCCCCTCGGGCTCCCGGGGGAGATAGCCCTGGTTGATGGTCCAGATGATGGCCCCGCCCAGGCCCTGGTCCCTCACATACCGGCCCTTGGCCGCGATGGACCGCTCGTCCTCATAGGAGATGTAGTCGCAGAGCTCGGGGCCGGCCGGCAGGTTGAAGGACAGGTACGACGCCTGCGCTTCGTCGTCCCAGCGGTACGCCCGGGGCTCGTAGTAGTCCCTCATGATGAAGTTGAAGCTCATCCGGTTGTCGCCCGGCCCCACGTACGCGCCCGGGCGGTTGGCGAACGGGATGCGTGGCTCCGTCACGCCCCGGAAGCACTGCCCGAAGAAGCCGATGCCCACCCCCAGCCGCCCCGCGGGAACCCCCGCCGCCAGGTAGAGCTGGACGGAGCCATCCACGGAGGCGGGGCGGTTGGGCGTATGGCCCAGCACCGGGCTGGTGTGCCAGCTCTCCCAGCCCGACAAGTGGTAGCTCATGGCGTAGGTCATGATGTTCAGCTGGTCGACTCGCGCCGCGAGCTGCGCCATGAACTCCGCCCTCGCGCGGCTTATCCCGAAGTTGAGGTTCTCCGGGTACACCGGCACGGTGAGGATGATGCCGGGCCGCGCCGCGCGCAGGTCATCCAGCAGCGCCAGCAGTCGCTCACCGTCATCGGGCCGGGGCGTCTCCTCAGGGCAGTCCTCGTTGGGAGTGCATTCCCTGGCGGGAGATCTCTCGGCCGCCAGGTCGATGGGCTCCCAGTCCACGTCGATGCCGTCGAAGCCCAGCTCGTCCATGAGCCGGATGAGGTTGTGTACGAAGGTGGCGCGCGACTCGGGGGCGGTGGCCAGCACGAAGTTGTCGTGCTCGCCTTCGCCGCCCAGCAGCATCAAGGCCTTGCGTCCATGCTCACGCGCCCGCTGCGCCAGCTCCTTCGCGACGCGGCGCCCGTGGTCGGGGTTCGGGTGGATGTCCAGGTCTGGGTTCACCCAGCCATAGATTCCCGGCTTGAAGCGGCCGACGATGAGGTGGGTGAGGCCCGACAGGTCCACCTCCTCCACCGGGAGCTCGGAGCCCACCGCCGCCGCATAGCCGACCCAGTAGCCCGACACCCAGCTCGCAGGCGCTCCGCCTGCCTGGGGCCGCACCAACGGGGTGGCTGCTTCGGGGCCATCCCCCACCTCGTTGGTGGCCACCACCTTGAAGCGGTAGGGCACTCCATTGAGCAGGTCGGGAATGAGGACCTTCACCTCCGTCGGAGGCACCGTCACCGTGGCGCCGCCCGGCTCCACGGTGATGCGGTAGGAACTCAGAGGGCGCCCCCCGAAGCTCGCGGGTGGCACCCAGCTCAGGTACATGGCCTTGTTGCCCGCCGTCGCGCGGATGGCCCGGGGCTGGCCGGGGACGGTGGGGTTCGCCACCTCCGTGCCAGCCCGCGGCGTCACAGTCTCCGTCGGCAGGGAGGAAGGGCCTTCCCCCATGACGTTCACCGCCGACACCTTGAAGACGTAGGAGAAGCCGTTGTTGAGCCCGCGCACGGTGGCCTGCATCACGTCCGACGTGACGATGGCGCCGCCACAGATGGGCTCGCAGCGGACCATGTAATACATGAGCGGGTTGCCGCCATCCGTCGAGGGAGGCGTCCACCGCACCAGCGCGAGGGTGTCCGCGGCCTCGGCCGTCACCGCCTGCGGGGCACCAGGCAGCCCCGTGGCGTCGGGCTTCCCGCCTCCACAGCCTCCCAGCAGCGTGCAGAGTCCGAGCAGAACCGCCCCCCACGGCTTCGTCGCTGACCGCGTTGTCATTGGCGCACCCCTCTGAGCAAGCGCTATATAGGACGACTCCCTGACACTTACAGCGGAAAGTTGTATATCAGCGATTTCCGGGACTCTCCGACCTGAATACCCGTTGCACCTGTCTCAGGGTGTGAGAATTCTGGAGGGTGCCTGGGGGCCCATTCCGGGCGGTGGGCGAAGCCGGGCTCGCGCGGTCTGTTAGCGTTCCGCCCCCCTCTCGCGAGCCCACCGATGAAACGCCTCCTCCTGCTGCTCCTCCTTGGCCTCTGCCTGCTGGCTGGCGTCCTCGTGGTGCGGGCGCTCCGCTTCACCTCCCGCCAGGTCGTCCCGGAGTCCGCGGCGCCGTTCTCCGTGGACGCGGACGCGGCGGCGGCCCGACTCGCGGGGGCGCTGCGGCTCAAGACAGTCGCGGCGTCAGAGGGGGTGCCGGCCGAGGACGCCGCCTTCACCGCGCTCCATGACTACCTGCGGGCGCAGTTCCCCCGCGTCCACGCGGCGCTGCGGCGCGAGCCGGTGGGCCCGCACTCCGCCCTCTACACCTGGGCGGGCACGGACACGTCCCTCAAGCCCGCGCTGCTGCTGGGGCACCTGGACGTGGTGCCCGTGGAGCCCGGCACCGAGGCGGCCTGGACGCGCCCTCCGTTCAGCGGCGACGTGGCGGACGGGTACGTGTGGGGCCGGGGCTCGCTGGACGACAAGGGCAGCGTGCTGGCCATCCTCGAGGCAGTGGAGGCGCTGCTGGCCGCGGGGTACCAGCCGAAGCGCACGGTGCTGCTGGCCTTCGGCGGGGACGAGGAGGTGGGCGGCCACGCGGGCGCGGAGGCCATGGCGCGCCTGCTCCGCGAGCGGAACGTGACGCTGGAGTCCGTGCTGGACGAGGGGGGGATGATGTTGACGGGCACCGTCCCGGGCGTGGCGGCGCCGGTGGCCCTGGTGGGCGTGGCGGAGAAGGGCTTCGTCAGCGTGGAGCTGGGGGTGGAGGGGGAGGGCGGCCACTCGTCCATGCCCCCGAAGCAGACGGCCGTGGGCATCCTCAGCCGCGCCGTCACGCGCCTGGAGGAACATCCGATGCCGGCGGAGCTGCGCGGGGGCAGCCGGGCGCTCTTCGAGTACATGGGGCCGGAGATGCCCTTCGGCCTGCGGCTGCTCTTCGCCAACCTGTGGCTCTTCGAGCCGCTGGTGCTGCGCCAGTTGAGCGCCCAGCCCTCCACCAACGCGGCGGTGCGCACCACCACCGCGGCCACCATGTTCGAGGGCAGCGTGAAGGACAACGTGCTGCCGGCGCGTGCTCGCGCGGTGGTGAACTTCCGCATCCTCCCCGGCGACACCGTGGAGGGCGTGCTCGCGCACGTGCGCCGCGTGGTGGAGGACTCCCGGGTGAAGCTGCGCACGCTGGACTTCCAGAGCGAGGCCTCGCCGGTGTCACGGACGGACTCGGAGGCCTGGGGCGTGCTGCAGCGGAGCATCCGCCAGGTGTTCCCCGAGGCCCTCGTCTCCCCCTACCTCATGGTGGGCGCCGCCGACGCGCGCTACTTCACCGGGCTGAGCGACAGCGTCTACCGCTTCATGCCCCTGCGCCTGGAGCGCGAGGACCTCCCGCGCCTGCATGGCCGCGACGAGCGCGTGTCCGTGCAGGGCTACGCGGGCGCGGTGCGCTTCTACGCTCAATACCTGCGCAACACCGCCGGCTGAAAGACTTGCGAGACATGTCCAAACAGGCGTCCCGGAGCGCTTGCTTCGATTTGTGAGACAGCGGGGAAGCCAAGGCTGGCTGCTCTCCTCGGCATGCATGTGGATGTGGGCGCGAGTCACGCGTAACGAGCGAAAGTCCGCTCGCCCTGCACATGTGCGTGCACCCTGGACTGTATGGGGGGCACCGAGGGGCCGGGCTGCTCGGATGCATTGACACATGGCTCAAGCAATTTCAGCATCCATGGTCATGCGGACCCCCTCCAGGCATACCCCCCGAATCGCGAGACTCGTGCTCGCTTCTCTTCTTGTCGCCCTCGCCGCATGTGGAGGCGGCGGTGGCTCCTCGAAGCCGGATGGCGGCTCCACCCCGGACCCGACGGACTCCGGCGTGGACTCGGGCACCCTCACCTGTGGTGATCGCGAGCGCCAGCCCACCGAGGCCTGTGACGACGGCAACGCGGTGAGCGGCGACGGCTGCAACGCGGACTGCTCCGTCGTGGAGTCCGGCTGGTCCTGCGACACCGCCGGCCGACCCTGCATCCGCACCGAGGGCTGTGGCAACGGCCGCGTCGAGGCCCCCGAGGCGTGCGACGACCGGAACATCACCTCCAATGACGGCTGCAGCGCCACCTGCACGGTGGAGGCGGGCTGGAACTGCCCGCAGTCCGGTGGCCGCTGCCAGGCCGCGGCGTGCGGTGACCGCATCATCGCCGGCGACGAGGAGTGCGAGGACGGCAACAGCGCCGCGGGCGACGGCTGCAGCAACGTGTGTCGCCTGGAGTCCGGCTGGAAGTGCCCCACCGTCGGCCAGGCCTGCGCGCGCACCAACTGTGGCGACAACGTGCGCGAGGGCACCGAGCAGTGCGACGACGGCAACCATGACATGGGTGACGGCTGCTCGCCCCTGTGCGTGAAGGAGCCGGACTGCACCGACGGCGTCTGCCAGGCGGTGTGCGGCGACGGCGTCATGCTGCCCAACAGCACCGCCGAGGAGTGCGACGACGGCAACGCCCGCGCCAACGACGGCTGCTCGCCGACCTGTGTGCTCGAGGATGGCTACGCGTGCCAGGTCATCAAGGACGCCCCGCCGGCCACCGTGTCCATCCCCGTCGTCTACCGTGACTTCCGCGGCTATGACCTGCCGGCGGGGAACGGCCTGCCGAGGGGCCACATCGACTTCGAGAACAGCAACGCTGGCCATGAGACGGGAATCGTTGCGGCCACCCTGGGCAGCGACGGCAAGCCCGTGTACGGCAAGGAGGGCGTCACCTCCGGCAACACCCATGGCAGGGCGGCGTTCGACCAGTGGTACCGCGACGTGGCGAACGTCAACATGACCGTCGTCAGCACGCTGGACCTCGCGCGCCAGGCGAATGGCTCGTACGTGTTCGACGACCAGAGCTTCTTCCCGCTCGACAGCGCGGGCTGGGTGGCCGCGGGCAGGGAGTCGCTCCGCTCCGGTGGGCACAACTTCAACTTCACCAGCGAGGCCCGCTACTGGTTCGAGTACAAGGGCACCGAGGTGCTCATCTTCCGCGGTGACGACGACGTGTGGGTGTTCATCAACGGCCGCCGTGCGCTGGACCTGGGCGGCGTCCACGGGCCGCTGGAAGGCACCATCACCCTGTCCTCGCAGGCCACCGCGCTGGACCTGGACGTGGGCGGCATCTACGAGGTCGTGGTGCTCCAGGCCGAGCGCCACACCACCGGCTCCTCCTACAAGCTCACGCTCAACAACTTCGAGACCCAGCGCACGGTGTGCACCGCGACGTGCGGCAACGGCACCGTGGACTCGGGCGAGGAGTGCGACGACATCGCCAATGACGGCGGCTACGGGCAGTGCGGCCGTGGCTGCGTCTGGGGTCCCCGCTGCGGCGACGGCATCCAGCAGTCCGACAACGGCGAGGAGTGCGACGACGCCAACTCGAACCCCCGCGACGGCTGCGACAACACCTGCAAGCTCATCATCGGCTGAGCCGGCGCTCGCGGTAGCAGTCGCAAGCTGAAGGTTCCGCTCCGGGAGCATTGACTCCCGGAGCGGGTCCTCCCAGCCCCCTCTCCAGCCGGGCCTTGGCGACCCCCGGCCGCTGGGCTAGAGAGGGGCGCGTGGGGGACGAGCAGGGGAGCAGACGCTCCCGGACAGAGCAGGCCGTACGCGAAGGGCCGTCTGGTATGGTCCGCGCGAGCTCCATGGCCCCCCGTCCGTTCCTCCGTCTCCTGGCCCTCGTGTTCCTCGTGCTGGCCGTCCCGGTGCCGGGCGCGGCGGCGCGGTCCACGGCGCTGCCGCCGGCCGACGAGGTGATGGGGGTGCTCCGCCAGCTGGAGACGGCCCGCGTGCTGGGCCGGGCCCGCGCGCTGGAGACCGAGCTGGAGGACCAGGCCCGGGCGCGCCCGAATGACGCCATGCCCCGCATCTACCGGGCGTGGCTCACGTTCCCCGCGGACGGGTGCTGGAACGAGCTCAAGGCCATCTCCACCCTCTACCCGGAGAACCCCTGGCCCCACGTGGGCATGGGGCTCATCTACGTGCGCTGGGGGATGCTGGCGGAGGCCCGCCCGGTGTTCGCCGCCGCGCTGCGCGAGGCGCCCGGCTTTCCGCCCGCGCTGTGGGGCGAGGCGGTGCTCCTGCAGGCCGAGCGCAAGCCCCGGGAGGCGGAGGCCCGGTTCCGCGAGGCGCTCGCGGGCCTGGACGCGCCGCAGATTCGCACCGGGCTGGGGCTCCTGCTGGCCCAGCAGCCGGGGCGCGAGGCCGAGGCGCGCGCGGAGCTGACTCGCGCGGTGGAGGCCTGGCCGGAGCAACCCGAGGCCCTCAAGACGCTGGCGCGGCTGGCGCAGACGGGCAAGGACGTGCGCGCGGCGGCGGTGGCGGGGGAGAAGCTCGTCGGCCTCAAGCCCCGCGACAGGGAGGCCCACCGGCTCCAGGCCGGGCTGTGGCTGGCCGCGTCGGAGAAGGAGAAGGCCGCCGCGTCCCTGGAGCGCTACGTCGCGCTGGGCGGCGCGGAGCCCGCGTCGCTGGCGCAATGGGCGAAGCTGTACGCGGAGCTGGGGCGGGCCGCCGACGAGGAGAAGGCCCTGGCCCGGCTCATGGACGCGGACGCGAAGGACGCGGAGCCGGCGCTGCGCCTGTCGGAGCTGGCCGAGGCGCGGGGAGACGGCGCCGCCGCCGAGGCCTTCCTGGTGAAGGCGTCGGAGCGGGCGCCGGAGCGCTCGGACCTCCACGTGCGCCGGGCCCGGCTGTGCCTGAAGCAGGAGCGGCCCCAGGACGCGCTGGCGGCGTACCGCGCGGCGGCCTCGGCTTCCGCCCCGGAGCGCCGGGTACCCGAGGCGGAGGCCGAGGCCGCCGCGCTCGTCCGGCGCTTCCGCCTGCCCGCCACCCCGGCGCGGGGCACGGGGGACCAGATCTACAACCGGGTGTCGCTGGGGCTGGTGGCGCTCTACATGGAGCGGCTCAAGGAGGTGCCGGAGCTCAAGGGCAACCTCAAGGTGCGCGTCCAGGTGGACGAGGCCGGGCGCGCCACCCAGGTGTCCGTGGTGTACGACAGCCTCAAGGACGCGCTCCTCGCCGGCCACGCCTACTTCGCCTTCCTGGACGCGCAGTACCCTCCCGGCCGCGACACGCCTGTCTTCCAGTACGTCTTCCGCCCGCCGAAGTGAGTCCCAGCGGAGCCGCGGCCGTCCGGCCTATGCTCCAATGGAGACGGGAGGGAAGGACCCATGGCGATGGATGACACGGCGAGCCCCGAGCAGGTGGTGCGGGGGATGCTCGACAGGGCCAACGAGCTGGGCGAGGCGGGGCAGTTCGAAGAGGCGCTCTCCCTCTACGAAGAGGTCATCCAGTGGTTCGGAGGGACGCTGTCGCCGGCCGTGCGCCTCCAGGTCCTCCGAGCGCTCGTCAACAAGGCGCTGGCGCTGGTGCAGCTGGACAGGCCCGAGGCGGTGCTGGCCGCCTGTGACGAGTCCCTCCACCAGTTCGGCGGCTCCCCCGAGCCGATGCTGCGAGAGGGGGTGGTCCGGGTGCTCCTCTACAAGTGCGTGGCCCTGGGGCAGCTGGGCCGCTCCGAGGAGGGTGTCGCCGTCTGCGACGAGGCCCTCCAGCGGCTGGAGGGCACCACGGAGCTCATCCAGCGCGAGCTGATGTCCGAGGCGCTCCTGCGCAAGGCGGTGTTCCTGCGCTTCCTGGGCCGCGCGGAGGAGGCGCTGCCCGTCCACGACGAGCTGGTGCGGCGCTTCAGCAAGGCGCCCGAGGCGGAGCTGCGGATGCAGGCCGCGAAGTCGCTCATGTTCAAGGCGTCCCTGCTGGGCCGGCTGGGCAGGGACGAGGAGTCGCTGGTCGCCTTCGAGGAGGTGGCGCGGCGCTTCGGCGACGAGCGCGCGCTGGACCTGCGGGTGGAGGTGGCGCGGGCGCTGGTGTGCCGGGCGGAGCTGCTGGGGCAGTTGCGGCGGGTGGAGGAGGCGCTGGTGGGCTTCGACGAGGTGGTGCGCCGGTACGCCGACGCGGCGGAGCCCCCGCTGCGCGAGCGCGTGGCCAATGCCCTCAACAGCGCGGGCTTCGCGCTGCTCCACGAGGCCAAGCGGCTGTGGGCCCAGGAGCAGGAGCGGGCCCTGGCCGTGCTGGAGCGGGCGCGGCAGCGGGTGGCGGCGACGCTGGAGCGCCGGCCGGGCGAGCCGCTGGCGCTGGGCAACGCGGGCTACATCGCCTTCCTCCAGGGCCGGCATGACGAGGCGCGCTCGCTGCTGACGGAGGCCCTGCGCCTGGGCGGCGAGTCCGTGCGGCAGACGGGGCTCAATGACGCCGCCCTCCACCCCATCCCCGAGGACGAGGCGTTCCGCGCGCTGCTCCACTCACTGTGAGCGCGGCGGCTTCCCGGCCCGGGCGGCGCCCTCCTACTCCAGGAGCGTGCCCGTCAAGTCGTAGACCTGCTGGATGTTGCGCAGCGTCTCCCGGAAGTCGAGCTTCAGGTCGTTGAGCACGCCGTTGCGCATGTCGAACACCCAGGCATGCACCGTGGGGTAGCCCTGCTTGAGGTAGGACTTCTGCACCGCGGCCGTCTTGATGATGTTGATGCACTGCTCGGTGACGTTGATTTCCACCAGCCTGTCGTAGCGCTGCGTCTCATCCTTGATGGCGTCCAGCTCCGCCTTGTGGATGCGGTACACGTCCCGGATGTTGCGCAGCCAGGGGTTGAGGAGGCCCAGGTCCTTCGGCTGCATGGCGGCCTTCACGCCGCCGCAGCCATAGTGGCCGCAGACGATGATGTGCTTCACGTCGAGGTGCACGACGCCGTAGGTGATGACCGACATCACGTTGAGGTCGACGTTGTTCACCAGGTTGGCGACGTTGCGGTGCACGAAGACGTCGCCGGGCGGCAGGCCCATGATTTGGTTCGCCGGCACGCGGCTGTCGGAGCAGCCGATGTAGAGGAAGTCCGGGCGCTGCTCGATGGAGAGCTTGGAGAAGTACTCCGGGTCCGTCCGCCGCTGCTCCTCGGCCCAGCGGCGGTTGTTCTCGAAGATCCGCTCGTAGGGAGTCACGTCCGGGCTCCGCGCGTCACGGCTGCGGCCAAGCCCGCACCCGGCCGTCCGCGCCGGGGGGCGCGTGGCGGGGGCACCCTCGCACGGGTGGGCGCGGCGGGGAAGCCTCTCCCGCGTCCGCCGCCCCCCGTGCCACCCGGGCCCTACTCCTCGACGGGAACGCCGCTGCCGCCGTAGCCCTGGGCCTGGGTGCGCAGCCGCTCGTACTGGGCGCGGGCCTGCTGCTCCTCACGCGACTGAGAGTCCACCTTCTTCCGGGACTCCTCCACCCGGCGCTGGGCATCCGCGAGCGCGGACGAGAAGTCCGCCTCGGAGAGCTCCTCGGCGCGCACGTCCCCGCTCTTCTTCAGGGCCTTGTACTCGGCCTGATTGAGGCGCGCGTCGACCACCGCCAGCTCCCGCTCGCGCAGCTCCTTGTTCGCCTGGAGCGCTTCGATGGACTGCTCGCGCCACTTCACCTGCGCCTGGGCCGCGGTGACGCCCGTCTCCGAGTTCATCAGCTCGGCCTGCGCCCGCTCGATGTCCGCGCGCTGGCCGGTGGACTGGGCGGCCTCCAGCGCCGCCTCGTTGGCCTCCTTGCGAAGCCGGGAGGCATCCGCGTTGCGCTTGGCCACCTGCAGCGCGCGCTCCGCGTCCTTGTGGGCCACGTCGGCCCGGGTGACTTCATCCTGGGCCTTGCGCCGCTCGGACTGGGCGGCGCGCACGTCGCCGAGCTGGTCCTCCGGGACTCGGGCCAGCCAGGACTCATCCACCTTCGCCGCCTTGCTGGAAGCGCACCCGCTGCCCAGCACCGCCAGGGCCGCTCCCATCACCACGCCTGCGAGGACCCGCCTCTTCGCCTGGAACATGCACTCGTCTCCTTCCGTTGCGCGCGTTACCTGACGGACACGGTAGTCACGCCACGTGGACGCCGTGCGGAGCGGAGGGACGGCCGCACGGCCGCCCCACGTCCGGGCTCACGTCAGGACACGGAGGGAGCAGGCGGCCTGGCGGGCGCCTCAGCGCTTCTCGAGGATGACGGCGTAGAACTCGACGCCGATATTCTCTCGGTCCGCCTCGGTGATGTACTCGGGCGGCAGGCCGAGGAACTCGCGCACCGGCACCACGCCCATGCGGTCCTGCGCCCAGGGGCCGCAGATGTCCAGGTACTCGGGCAGCGAGTAGAGATGGAACGGCTCGCCCATCCGCTCGAACATGCCGATGAACTGCTCCCACTGTGGCGTCGTCTTCGCCGCCTCCTTCGTCTCGAAGGTGGTGAAGAGCTTCGAGCCCGGCGCGGCCCAGTCGTACAAGTCTCGGAAGAACCGCCGGTTGTCCTCGGCGGACAGGAACACGGTGATGGCGTTGGCGCCGAAGGCGACGCGGCGCTGGCCCTCCAGGAAGGCCTCCACGTCGGGCCGCTTCAGGAAGTCGCCTGCCCGGCGGATGTCGCACTCGAGGTACCGCACGCGCGGGTTGTCCCCCAGCAGGTGCTTCGCCGAGCTGATGGTCAGCGGGCTGAGGTCGCTGTAGAGCACCCGCGCGTCCGGCAGCACCGTGTGCACGTGGTCCGCCGTCGGCAGCCCCGAGGCGAAATCCACCCAGTGCGTGAAGCCCTCCGCGCCCAGGCGCCGGGCGGCGGTCTGCAGGCCGGCGCGCAGCATGCGCACCCACTTCCGGGTGGAAGGCACCATCGAGAACATGAACTCGGCGGCCTGCCGGTCGGCCTCGAAGTTGTGGGTGCCGCCCAGGGTGTAGTCGTAGATGCGGGAGGCGTCCGGAATCAGGGGGTTGACGCCTGGCACGCTCGCCAGCTCATTGGAATCCATGGTCGCTCCGGGGGAAGCAGGGGCCTCGTCCTCTGTCCCTACCGCCCAGCGTACCCCGCTGTCCACCGGTTCGAGTCACACCCTGAACGCACGACCCGCTGCGTTGCTGGAACCGGCCGGGGAGCCCTTTGACGGCCTGGAGCGCTCCTCTAGAGTCCTCCGGCCTCACAACACCAACGGGAGGGAGATCCGCATGCTGAAGCATCTCGCAGTGGGTGCAGTGATGGTCGCGGCGACGCAGGCGCTGGCCGCTCCTCCGCAGAAGCTCGGCAAGCCCGAGGGACAGCTCAACATCATCGCGTGGCCCGGCTACATCGAGCGCGGTGCGACGGACAAGAAGTACGACTGGGTGACGAAGTTCGAGAAGGACACCGGCTGCAAGGTCAACGTCAAGACGGCGGCCACGTCGGATGAAATGGTCTCCCTGATGAACCAGGGCGGGTATGACCTGGTCACCGCCTCCGGTGACGCCAGCCTGCGTCTGGTGCACGGCAAGAAGGTGCAGGAAATCAACACCGCGCTGGTCCCCTCGTGGAACACCGTCGACGAGCGGCTGAAGAACGCGCCGTGGCACACGGTGGAGGGCAAGCACTACGGCGTCCCCTACCAGTGGGGCCCCAACGTGCTCATGTACAACACCCACGTCTTCAAGACGGCGCCCACGTCGTGGGCCGTGGTGTTCGAGGAGCAGAAGCTGCCGGACGGCAAGTCCAACAAGGGCCGTGTGCAGGCGTATGACGGCCCCATCTACGTCGCGGACGCCGCGCTGTACCTCATGAAGAAGCAGCCCGAGCTGGGCATCAAGGACCCGTTCGAGCTCAACGACAAGCAGTACGCCGCCGCGGTGGCGCTGCTGCGTGCCCAGAAGGCCCTGGCGCACCGCTACTGGCACGACACCACCGTGCAGATGAGCGACTTCAAGAACGAGGGCGTCGTCGCCTCCAGCGCCTGGGGCTACCAGGTCAACGCGCTCAAGGGCGAGAAGCAGCCCATCGACTCGGTGATTCCGCAGGAGGGCTCCACCGGCTGGGCGGACACCACCATGCTGCACACCAACGCGAAGAACCCGGTGTGCGCGTACAAGTGGATGGAGCACTCGCTGAACAAGGACCTGCAGGCCTCGCTCGCCGAGTGGTTCGGCTCCAACCCGGTGGTGCCCGAGGCGTGCAAGACGAAGGCGCCGGGCGGCACGGACTTCTGCAAGACGAACGGCTTCGAGCGCTTCGCGCAGGTGCACTTCTGGAAGACGCCGGTGGCGAAGTGCACCACCCAGGCGACGTGCGTGCCCTACAGCCGCTGGACGCAGGACTACATCGCCATCATGGGCGGTCGGTAGCAGGGAGCCAGGGACACGCCATGAGCAGCACCGCCGTCGAGCTCCAGAACGTCAGTCGTCACTACGGCAGCGTCAAGGCCGTGGATGGCGTGTCCCTGTCCATCCAGGACGGTGAGTTCTTCTCCATGCTGGGCCCCTCCGGCTCGGGGAAGACCACCTGCCTGCGCCTCATCGCCGGCTTCGAGCAGCCCACGGCCGGCGGCATCCTCCTGCACGGCAAGCAGGCCGCCGGGCTCCCGCCGTACGAGCGGGACGTCAACACCGTGTTCCAGGACTACGCCCTGTTCCCGCACATGAGCGTGCTGGACAACGTGGCGTACGGGCTGATGGTGAAGGGGGGGGCGAAGGCGGCGCGCCACCGGGAGGCGGAAGCGGCGCTGGAGCTGGTGGCGCTCGGGGGCTTCGGCGAGCGCCGGCCCGGGCAGCTCTCCGGCGGACAGCGCCAGCGCGTGGCCCTGGCGCGCGCCCTCATCAACAAGCCCCGCGTGCTGCTGCTCGACGAGCCGCTGGGCGCGCTGGACCTCAAGCTGCGCGAGCAGATGCAGGCGGAGCTGAAGTCGCTCCAGCGCCGGCTGGGCATCACCTTCGTCTACGTCACGCATGACCAGGGCGAGGCGCTGTCCATGTCGGACCGGGTGGCCGTCTTCAACCAGGGCCGCATCGAGCAGGTGGACACCCCGCGCAACCTCTACGTGCGGCCCAGGACAATCTTCGTCGCGGGCTTCGTGGGCACCGCCAACGTGGTGAGGGGCGAGCTGGCGCGCCGGCTCACCGGCAGCGAGCGCCCCTTCTCCGTGCGTCCGGAGCATGTCCGCTTCGCCCCCGCCGACGCCGGCAACCGGGTGTGCGTGGAGGGCCGGCTGGCGGAGGTGCAGTACCACGGCGCCACCAGCCGCTATGAGGTGCAGGTGGAGGGCAACCACGTGCTCACCCTCAGCCTGCTCAACGGCGAGACGGACGAGGCGGCCCTGCCGCGCCGGGGCGACACGGTGCGGGTGGCCTGGGCCCCCGAGGCGATGGTGCAGCTGGAGCCGGGGGGAGGGTAGGGCATGGAGACCTTGCCCACCATGGCGCTGCCCGCGCCCGAACGCCCCCGCGGCCGGCTGTCCCGGGCCGTGGCCAACGTGCTCTACCGGCACGGCACGCTCTATCTCCTGTTGCTGCTGACGCCGCCGCTGTTGTGGTTCGGCGTGGTGTACCTGGGCTCGCTCCTGTCGCTGCTGGTGCAGAGCTTCTACACCTTCGACGACTTCACCATGGGCGTGACGTCCGACTTCACGTGGGCGAACTACCGCGCGCTGCTGGACGCGGCCAACCACGACATCGTCCTGCGCACGCTGGGCATGGCGGCGGCGGTGACGGTGGCCTCGGCGGTGCTCGGCTTCCCCGTGGCGTACTACATGGCCCGGTATGCCACCGGCTGGCGCAAGGGCTTCTTCTACATCGCCGTCATGCTCCCCATGTGGGCCAGCTACATCGTCAAGGCCTACTCGTGGACGGTCCTCCTCTCCAAGGGCGGCATCGTCTACTGGCTGGTGGAGCGGCTCTATCTGCTGTCCGCGCTGGAGTGGGTGCTGTCCGTGCCGGGCGTGGGCGGCTCGTCGCTGTCCACCTCCAACCTCGGCCGCTTCCTCGTCTTCACCTACGTGTGGCTGCCGTTCATGATTCTGCCCATCCAGGCGGCGATTGAGCGGGTGCCCGGCAACCTGTTGCAGGCGGCGGCGGACCTGGGGGCGCGGCCCGCGCAGTCGTTCCGCACCGTGCTGCTGCCGCTGGCCTTCCCGGGCGTGGTGGCGGGCTCCATCTTCACCTTCTCGCTCACGCTGGGGGACTACATCATTCCCCAGCTGGTGGGCCCGCCCGGCCTCTTCATCGGCAACATGGTCTACACGATGCAGGGCTCCATCGGGAACATGCCCATGGCGGCGTCCTTCACGGTGGTGCCCATCGTCATCATCGGCCTGTACCTGGCGGTGGCGCGCCGGCTGGGGGCGTTCGATGCACTCTGAGGCACGGCGGGACGACGGCCCCCGGGCGCCGGTGTGGCTGCGGGTGCTGGCCTACGGCGGGCTGGTGTTCCTGCACTTCCCCATCCTCATGGTGGGGCTCTACGCCTTCAACACGGAGGAGAGCGCCTTCAGCTTCCCGCTCAAGGGGCTCACCCTGCGCTGGTTCCGGGCGGCCGCCGAGCGCGAGGACGTGCTGGCCGCCATCCAGCTGTCGCTGCGGGTGGCCCTGGCCTCCACGGCGGTGGCGCTGGTGCTGGGCACGCTGCTGGCCGGGGCGCTCTACCGCCGCCGCTTCTTCGGCAAGGAGGCCCTCAACCTGCTGGTCATCCTGCCCATTGCCCTGCCCGGCATCATCACCGGCATCGCCCTGCTGTCCGCGTTCCGGCTGGCGGACGTGTCCCCCAACTTCTGGACCATCGCCGTGGGCCACGCCACGTTCTGCGTGGTCATGGTCTACAACAACGTGGTGGCCCGGCTGCGACGCATGCCGCACAGCCTGCTGGAGGCCTCCGCGGACCTGGGCGCCGACGGCTTCCAGACGTTCCGCCACGTGGCGCTGCCGCAGATGGCCACCTCGCTGCTGGCCGGTGGCATCCTCGCCTTCGCCCTCAGCTTCGACGAGCTCATCGTCACCACCTTCACCGCCGGGCACGAGAAGACGTTGCCCATCTGGCTGTTGGACCAGCTGGGCCGGCCGCGCGACGTGCCGGTGACGAACGTGGTGGCGCTCTGGGTGATGCTCATCACCGCCATCCCCATCCTCGTCGCCTGGCGCCTGACGCGAGGCACGGAGGACGTGGCCGGCAGCAGCAGGTGACACAAGGCTCTGACGGCCCGAGGGGGCCGGGTACAGCAGGGCGGCCCGGATGGCCGCATGACAACCACGGGAGGACCGCATGGACGGCAAGCTGTTGATTGGTGGCGAGCTGGTGGCAGGCGAGGGCCCGGCGGAGGAAGTCCTCAATCCGGCGACGGGCGAGGTGCTGGCGCGCGTGCCCGAGGCGTCCCTGGCCCAGGTGCAGGCCGCGGTGCGCGCCGCGGAGCAGGCCTTCCCCGGCTGGTCCCGCACGCCGCCCAGGGACAGGGCCACGGTGCTGCTGAAGCTGGCGGACGCCATTGAAGCGCAGGGCGCGGAGCTGGCCCGGCTGGAGTCGCTCAACTGTGGCAAGCCCTACGCGCTGGCGCTGGGGGACGAGATTCCCGGCGTGGCCGACGTGTTCCGCTTCTTCGCGGGCGCGGTGCGCACCATGCAGGGCGCGGTGGCCGGTGAGTACGCCGCCGGGTACACGAGCATGATTCGCCGCGACGCGCTGGGCGTGGTGGCCTCCATTGCCCCGTGGAACTACCCGCTGATGATGGCGGCGTGGAAGCTGGGCCCCGCGCTGGCCGCCGGCAACACGGTGGTGCTCAAGCCGTCCGAGCAGACGCCGCTGACGACGCTGAAGCTGGCCACCATCATGGCCGGCCTCTTCCCGCCCGGCGTGGTGAATGTCATCACGGGCCGCGGCGAGTCCGTGGGCGCGCCCCTCATCCGCCAGCCGCAGGTCCGCATGGTGTCGCTGACGGGCGACGTGGCCACCGGCCAGAAGGTGCTGGAGGCCGCGTCCCAGGGCGTCAAGCGCACGCACCTGGAATTGGGTGGCAAGGCGCCCGTCATCGTCTTCGACGACGTGGACCTGGACGCGGTGGTGTCCGGCATCCGCACCTTCGGCTTCTACAACGCGGGGCAGGACTGCACGGCGGCGTGCCGCATCTACGCGGGCCGGAAGGTCTACGACAAGCTGGTGGCGGACCTGTCCACCGCCGTGGCCTCGCTCAAGGTGGGCGAGCAGGAGGCGCCAGGCGTGGAGATGGGCCCCCTCATCACCGAGAAGCAGCGCCAGCGAGTGGCGGGCTTCGTGGAGCGCGCCGCGGAGCTGAAGCACGTGGAGGTGACGGTGGGCGGCAAGGCGCGCGGGACGAAGGGCTTCTTCTTCGAGCCCACGGTGGTGGCGGGTGCCCGGCAGGAGGACGAAATCGTCCGGCGCGAGGTGTTCGGCCCGGTGGTGTCGGTGACGCGCTTCGAGGACGAGGAGCAGGCGATTGCCTGGGCCAACGACTCGGACTACGGCCTGGCCTCGTCGGTGTGGACGAAGGACATCTCCAAGGCGATGCGCGTGGCGGCGCAGCTCCAGTACGGCTGCACCTGGGTGAACTCGCACTTCATGCTGGTGAGCGAGATGCCCCACGGCGGCGTGAAGCGCTCCGGCTACGGCAAGGACTTGTCCATGTATGCCCTGGAGGACTACACCGCCGTGCGCCACGTCATGGTGAAGTACTGATGCGGCCCGGGGAGGCACACACATGAAGGACAACGCCAGTCTGCTGCGCCGCAAGGAAGCCGCCACCCCGCGCGGGGTGGGCGTCATGGCGCCCTTCTTCGTCGCGCGCGCGGAGAACAGCGAATTGTGGGACGTGGAGGGCCGCCGGTTCATCGACTTCGCCGGCGGCATCGCCGTGCTGAACACCGGCCACCGCCACCCGCGCGTGGTGGAGGCGGTGCGCGCGCAGCTCGACTCCTTCACCCACACCGCCTATCAAATCGTCCCGTACGAGAGCTACGTGGCGCTCGCCGAGCGGCTCAACCAGCTCGTCCCCGGCTCGCACCCGAAGAAGACGACGTTCTTCTCCACGGGCGCGGAGGCGGTGGAGAACGCGGTGAAGATTGCCCGGTACGCCACGGGCCGGAGCGGCGTCATCGCCTTCACCGGCGCGTTTCACGGGCGGACGATGATGGGCATGGCGCTCACCGGCAAGGTGGTGCCCTACAAGGCGGGCTACGGCCCCTTCCCGGGCGAGGTCTTCCACGTGCCCTTCCCCATGCCGCTGCACGGGGTGGGCGTGGAGGACTCGCTGAAGGCGCTGCAGTACCTCTTCAAGGCCGACATCGAGCCGAAGCGCGTGGCCGCCATCATCATCGAGCCGGTGCAGGGCGAGGGCGGCTTCTACGTGGCCCCGCCGGAGCTGATGCGCGCGCTGCGCAGGGTGTGTGACGAGCACGGCATCCTCCTCATCGCCGACGAAATCCAGACGGGCTTCGGGCGCACGGGCCGGTGGTTCGCGATGAACCACCACGACGTGGCGCCCGACTTGATGACGATGGCCAAGTCGCTGGCTGGCGGCTTCCCGCTGTCCGCGGTGACGGGCCGGGCGGACGTCATGGACGCGCCGACGCCGGGCGGCCTGGGTGGCACCTACGCGGGCAGCCCCATGGCCATCGCCGCCGCGCACGCCGTGCTGGACGTCATGCAGGAGGAGCAATTGGTGGAGCGGGGCGACCGCCTGGGCACGCAGCTTCGCGAGCGGCTCGTGGCCCTGAAGGCGCGGGTGCCCCGCATGGCCGAGGTGCGCGGCCTGGGCGCCATGCTGGCGGTGGAGTTCTGCCAGCCGGGCGGCAACACCCCGGACCCGGAATTCACACAGCTGGTGCGCGCGCGGGCCATGGAGCGCGGGCTCATGCTCCTCACCTGCGGCGTCCACGCCAACGTCATCCGCTTCCTCTTCCCGCTCACCATCCAGGACTCCGTCTTCGCCGAGGCGCTCGCCATCCTCGACGCCGCGCTGACGGCCTGACGCCAGGGCGGAGCGCCAAGGCCCTGGCCTGCCTGTCACCACGGGGTGGGCCGGGCCGCCCCCGCGCTGCCGGCCTGAGGCCTGGGTGCCCGCCCGGAGGGCGGGGCGGGGGCCGGCACCACCGACTGCCCGTCACGGACGGGCAGGGTGGACTCCATCCGCCGTGGAAAGGCCCGGGGATTACCGCCGGGCTCGAGCGCGGCGGGAGTCCATTCCCAGGGCCCGTGGATGGGCCCGGAAGACCTCGCTCGTCACGGAGGTCTCATGTCCAAGTTCGTGCAGGGGCTCATCACCTTCCTCTTCTGCCTCATCGTCCCGTCCGCGGTGCTGCTCACCCTCAGCCTGCTGGACGTGACGGGTGGCGTCATCCCTCCCCTGATTGCCCTCGCCATCGGCGGAGGCTTCGGGCTCCTGTATGGACTGGAGGCCGCCCTCCTGAACATCTACGACCTGGAGTCGCCGCTCGGCTGGCTCGAGCTCGTCGTGGACCTGACGTGGAGCCTGCCGAACACCCTGTTCGGCTTCGTCGTCGGCAACATCCTCTACATCTTCTTCGGCACACCCTCGCGCACCGACTCGGAAGGGCAGGCGTGGATCAGCTTCTCCCCGAGGGGCGCGGGTGGCTTCGGCCACTCCGTGCTCCAGACGCTCGGGACGGTGAACCTCGGCGGCGCGGGCCAGCATGAGCGGCAGCACCTGCTGCAGGCGCGAGTCCTCGGGCCCTTCTACCTGCCCTTCGTGGTGGTCTCCTATGTCGTCACGGGGACCCTCCAACTGGCCTGGACGCTGCTCTTCGGCTGGTGGCTGGCCCTCCTGGGGGTGAGGGACAAGGCGTACCTCCGCCCGCCCTCCAACTCGGCGGTGGGAGGCTTCTTCGGGTGGATTTACTACGCCACCCCCCTCGAGCTGCTGGGCTACGGCCTCGGCAATCCGTGAGTTCGTGCCTGCTTTTTTCAAGACACGCTTGAATTTGCCGTCTTCATTTAATTCGAGAAATATGGAGAAATGGGGCCTCCCGCCGCACTGGAGGCCCCTTGGCGCGCACCCCCCTCTTCGAGCTGTTTCGTCAGACCACTCGCGTTGCACTGGCTTCCGAGCGGGAAGGGGCTCCCAGCCAGGAGGCCACGCAGTGGATGCGGATGGACCGGCGCTCGGTGCTCAAGGGCCTGTCGGCGGTGGGCGTGGGGCTCGCGGGGGCGCGGGCGGGTGCGCAGGACGCGAAGCCGCCGCCGTCCTCGCTGCGCGTGGGAATCGTGGGCGCGGGCATGGCGGGGCTGGCGTGCGCGGATGACCTGAGGCGCGCGGGCATCCTCGCCACCGTGCACGAGGCGAGCGACAGGCCCGGCGGACGCATCTTCTCCATGGGAGGGAGCTTCAGCGGGCCGGTGAGCTTCCCCGGGCAGGTGGTGGAGCGCGGGGGCGAGTTCATCGACAACGGGCACAAGACGATGCTGGCCTACGCGCAGGAGTTCAAGCTCGCGAAGGAGGACGTCCAGAAGGTGCCCGGAGAGGTGTTCTACTTCTTCCGCGGGCAGCGCCACCCGGAGTCCACCGTCGTCGACGAGTACCGTGCCTTCGTGGCCGCGATGCGGCCCGACTTGCAGGCGCTCTCCGGCGCCCCGTCCGCGGACGTGCACACCCCGGTGGACCGGCAGTACGACTTGATGAACCTGGCCACCTACCTGGAGACGCGCGGCGCGGGGCCCGTCATCAAGGCGGCCATCATCGCCGCGTACGAGGGCGAGTACGGGCTGGCGGCGCACCAGCAGAGCTGCCTCAACTTCCTCTTCTTCATCCGCGCCAACCGGCGCTCGCGCTTCGAGCCCTTCGGCTCCAGTGACGAGCGCTACCACCTGTTGGGTGGCAACCAGCAGATTCCACGCGCGCTGGCGG
Organism: Pyxidicoccus trucidator; assembly: GCF_010894435.1. Classification (NCBI taxonomy): domain Bacteria; kingdom Pseudomonadati; phylum Myxococcota; class Myxococcia; order Myxococcales; family Myxococcaceae; genus Pyxidicoccus; species Pyxidicoccus trucidator. The sequence continues at coordinate 62,716 of NZ_JAAIXZ010000034.1, forward strand.
CGCGGCTGCCCGGGCAACTGCGCTACGGCGAGCGGCTGGAGGCGGCGCGCAAGACGGCGGCCGGCGCCGTGGAGCTCACCTTCCGGCGGGGGAGCACGGCCCTCACCGCCACGTATGACGCGGTGGTGTTCGCGGTGCCCTTCACCGTCCTGCGCGGCGTCGCGTTGGATGTGTCCCTGGCGCTGCCGGCGTGGAAGACGCTGGCGATTCAGCAGCTCGGCTACGGCACCAACGCGAAGATGATGGTGGGCTTCAAGGGGCCCGTCTGGGGCGAGCACGGCAGCAACGGCGCGTCGTACTCGGACCTGGCGGACCACCAGGCCACGTGGGAGACGAACCCCCGCGGCGCCACCGCGCAGGATGCCATCCTCACGGACTACTCCAGCGGCGCGCGCGGGGCCGCGCTGGACCCGAACAACGTGGCGCGTGAGGCCGAGCGCTTCGTGGCGGCGCTGGAGCGCGTGATTCCGGGCACGGCCGCGGCGGTGAAGCGCGGCACGGGCGGCCGCATCCTCGCGCACCTGGAGCACTGGCCGAGCAACCCCAACACCAAGGGCAGCTACACCGCCTACAAGCCGGGGCAGTTCACCTCCATCTGCGGCAACGAGGGCAAGCCCGTGGGCAGCCTCTACTTCGCTGGCGAGCACGCCAACTCGTTCTACATGTACCAGGGCTTCATGGAGGGCGCGGCGCTGTCCGGCAAGGACACCGCGGCGGCCATCCTCCTGGCGGCGAAGGTCAACCCGCTGTAGAGCCACGCCTTCTGGCGGGGCGAGGAAGGGACGCGGACAGTCGCGGGTCCTCCGCGACGATGAGGCCCGCGCGGAAACCTCGTGAGGCGTGGCCAGGGACTCTCCTGGCACGCCCCACTTCTCAGGGGGCCCGGCCGTGGGAAGGGCCTGCTCTCGCGGAGACAGGCCCTCCACGGCCGTCACGCGGGGCTACTTGCCCTTGTTGTACTCGCGGCTCTGGATGACGCCCTGCACCTCGGCCAGCGCGCGGGCGCCGGAGGCGGACTCCAGGGCCTTCTCGGCAATCGCCTGGACCTGACGCTTGGCCTCGTTCAGCTCCGTCTGGAGCGTCTGGATGGCCTGCGCCTGCTTCGTGGCCGTGTCCTTCAGCGAAGCAATCTCCATGCTGGCCACGCGCTGCGACGTCTCCGCGTCCTTGGTGGCGAGCGTCAGCTTCAGGTCCCACTCCGCCTTCACGCGGTTGCCGACAATGGCGGAGGCCGTGTCCGTCTCCTTCTTCAGCACCAGGGGGAACTCCGACACCTGCTTGCGCAGGCTCTCCAGCTCCGTCTCCCGCTGCTTCAGGGCCTCCTCACGCGTGGCCCACTCCTTCTCCAGCTTCTCCTTGCGGTCCCGCTCCTGGGCGGACTGCTGGCGCAGCCCTTCCGCGAAGGCGTCCTGCTCCTTCTTCCGCTGGAGCTGGGTGTCGTAGGAGTACTCCTCCTCGGCGCGCTTGCGGGCCACCTCGGCGGCCTCGCGCTCGGCGGCCAGCTCCGCGGCGGCCTTCGTGCGCGTGTCCGAGATGTCCTTCTGGAGCCGCTCCATCTCCGCCTCGAGCTCCGCCTTCTTCTTGTCGTACTCGGCCACCAGCACGTCGATGGCGCTCGCGGCCACGTCCTTGCCGTGCAGGCCGTTGAGCTCCTCCGTCTTCAGGTGGATGGCCTCGTCGAGCTGCTTGAGCTCCTCCACCAGCGAGATGACCTGCTCGTTGATGCCGGCCAGCGTCTTGTTGATGGTGAGGCCCGCCTCGGTCACCTTCTTCACGGCCGTCTCGGCGGTGAGGCCGGACACGTCGGCCAGGACGTTCTTCGCGTGCGTGTCGCGGGCCTCCTGCTCCTTGGAGACGACGACGGGCTTGTTGCGGGACTTGCGGGCCAGCTCGTCGAAGGCGGCCTTGGTGGCCTCGGCGGAGCGGTTGCGGGCGACGGCGTTGCGCTTGGACGTGGTGCGAGAAGCCATGTGACTCTCCAGGTATGGCAAGGCCAGGGCAGGCCCGAAGGCCCGCGAATGGCGTGGAAGTGTTGCGGGAGTGCTGGGCCCCTTTCTGGCGGCCATGGGAAGAAGATACCTATGGGGTCTGACATGCTCGGGGGCCGTCCGGGCACCCGCCAGGGCCCCTGGATGCCCCGAAAAGGGCCTCCGGGTGGGGTGGGGAAGGGGGACCCCCACGGCGCCCGGGTTCCGGCCCCTGGCGAGGCCCCTGGAGGCCCCGCTTCAAGGCCCGTTTCAAGGTCGGAGTCCGGCCCGTCGGACGGGGATTCGGGGCCCCCGGGCACCACGCCGCCCTTGTCCTCTGGCCCGACGCACGGCTAACTCCCCGGAATCGGGAACTGGCTCAAGGGAGAGCGTCAATGCAGGTCGTCAGTGTGAAGAAGGTCCTCGCGGGCGCGGCGGAGGAGGGCTCGAAGGTGGAGGTCCGCGGGTGGGTGCGCACGCGCCGCGACTCGAAGGCAGGCATCAGCTTCGTCAACGTCAGCGACGGCTCCACGTTCGACCCCATCCAGGTGGTGGCCCCGGCCACGCTGCCCAACTACGAGAAGGAGGTGCTGCACCTCACCGCGGGCTGCTCCGTCGTCTGCCGGGGCACGCTGGTGAAGTCCCAGGGCAAGGGGCAGTCCTTCGAGGTCCAGGCCGACGAGGTCCAGGTGCTGGGCTTCGTGGACGACCCGGACACGTACCCGATTCAGCCCAAGCAGCACACGCTGGAGTTCCTGCGCGACGTGGCCCACCTGCGCGTGCGCACCAACACCTTCGGCGCGATTACGCGCGTGCGCCACCGCGCGATGCAGGCCGTGCACCGCTTCTTCGACGAGGAGGGCTTCTTCTGGGTCAACACGCCCATCATCACCGCCAGCGACGCGGAGGGCGCCGGGCAGATGTTCCGCGTCTCCACGCTGGACGCCGTGAATCCGCCCCGGACGCCGGAAGGGAAGATTGACTGGCACAAGGACTTCTTCGGCAAGGAGGCGTACCTCACCGTCTCCGGCCAGCTCAACGTGGAGGCGTACTGCCTGGCGATGTCGAAGGTCTACACCTTCGGCCCCACCTTCCGGGCGGAGAACTCCAACACCGCGCGCCACCTGGCCGAGTTCTGGATGATTGAGCCGGAGCTGGCCTTCGCGGACCTCAACGCGGACGCGGACCTGGCGGAGCGCTTCCTCAAGTCCGTCTTCAAGGCGGTGCTCGCCGACTGCGCGCCGGACATGAAGTTCTTCGAGGAGCGCGTGCAGAAGGGCGTCACCGAGCGCATGGAGAAGTTCATCAACTCCAGCTTCGAGCGCATCGACTACACCGAGGCCATCGAAATCCTGAAGAAGGCCAAGAAGAAGTTCGAGTACGCGCCCGAGTGGGGCAAGGACCTCCAGACGGAGCACGAGCGCTACCTCACCGAGGAGCACGTGGGCCGGCCCGTGGTGGTGATGAACTACCCGGAGGCCATCAAGGCCTTCTACATGCGCATCAACGAGGACGGGAAGACGGTGGCCGCCATGGACGTGCTGGCCCCCGGCATCGGCGAAATCATCGGCGGCAGCCAGCGCGAGGAGCGGCTGGACGTGCTCGACGCGCGCATGCGGAAGTTCGGCCTCCAGCCCGAGCACTACCAGTGGTACCGCGACTTGCGCCGCTACGGCACGGTGCCGCACGCCGGCTTCGGGCTCGGCTTCGAGCGGCTCATCGTCTACATGTGCGGCCTGCAGAACATCCGCGACGCCATTCCCTACCCGCGCGTCCCGGGCCAAGCGCAATTCTAGAGCACCCGTCGCGAGTCGGGATGGCTCGCACGGTGCGGCGCGTTAGATGAAGTCTGGCCCCATCCGGGCCAGCGAGGGCGCCCACCGTGACAGCCGAGCTCAACCGACAAATCGACCAGGCGGCCGAGTGGATTGCCGCCAGCCGGCACGTGGTGGCCTTCACCGGAGCTGGCATCAGCACCGACTCGGGCCCGCCGGACTTCCGGGGCCCGGACGGGGTGGGGAGCCGCCGGGACGCGGGGCTGCCCCCGCCGAAGTGGGGCACGGCCCCCGCGCAAACGCGGCCCAACCCTTCGCACCTGGCGCTCGTCGAGCTGGAGCGCCTGGGGCGGCTCGAGTTCCTCATCTCGCAGAACGTGGACAACCTCCACCTGGAGTCGGGCTTCCCGGCCGAGCGGCTCGCGGAATTGCACGGCAACGGCAAGCTGATGCGGTGCCTGGGCTGCGAGGCGCGCTTCACCTTCGGGCAGGTGGGGTGGGACCGCCGCGTGTGGGGCGAGGCCTACCGCACCCAGCGCCCCCTGAAGGGGCAGCCGCGCTGTCCCCTGTGCAAGGGCCGCATCGTCTCCTCGGTGGTGGGCTTCGGCGACTCGCTGCCCGCGAAGGAGGTGGAGGCGGCCCTCGCGCACTCGGCGGAGAGCGAGGTGTTCTTCGCCATCGGCCCGTCGCTGGAGGTGTTCCCGGACAATGACCTGCCTCGCGTGGCGATGGAGGCCGGGGCGCGGCTCATCCTGCTCGGCCGGGAGGGGACGCCGTTCGACGAGGTGGCCGACCTGCGCATCGACGCGGGCATTGGTGAGGTGCTGCTCCCGGTGGTCGAGCGAGTGAAGGCGCTCGTCTCCGCCAGTCCGTAGGTGCCCGGGCCGTCTCCCCGTCCGTCAGGGACTCACGGCCCTGACGAGTCCCAGCCGCTCGAAGGCCCGGAGGACCGCCCAGCCCAGGTCCCACTCGTGAGTCTTCCGTCCCATGCGCGCCGAGCCCGGAAAGGCGTGGTGGTTGTGGGAGTGCAGTGCGAGGCTCATGAGGCTTCCTCCTCCTCGGCGGCGGACTCCTGCTCTCCGAGCAGCCCCTGCCGGAACAGGGCGTCGGCGGTGCGAACGAAGGCGCCGGCCCCGGGGACCCGGAGCGCGAGGGAGGCGGGGAGGAGCAGTCGCTCCAGCAGCCGGATGAGGCCGTCCGTCGCGCGCTGCCGGGGACTCTTGTCGAGCAGCCACCACAGCACCACCGCGAGGTGCACCACGTACAGCACGCGGCCCAGCGCCGGGGCCACGCTGCCCCTGGGCGCGTCCGTGGCTCCGAGCACCGCCTCGCTGAAGGCCCCCTGCACCCGCAGCCGTGAGAAGGCCGTACCGGGGGCGAAGAGCCCTTCCTCCTGGCCTCCCACCAGCACCGGCACCAGCGCCTTGAGTGGCTCCCGGTGGGGGCCGAGGACCTCCAGACTGGCCCCCAGCGCAAGCAGGAAGCGCTCGCGCCATGGACCCGGCGCCAGCTTCGCGGCGCGCTCCGCGTACCGGGCGGAGAGCTCGTCGTAGAGCGCGAGGACGATGGCGCGCTTGCTGGGGAAGTAGCGGTAGAGCAGCCCGACGCTGACCCCGGCCTCCTTCGCGATGTCCCTCAGCGTCGTCTCGTCGAAGCCGCGCGCCGCGATGAGCCCGAGCGACGTGGCGTACAGGTGCTGGCGCGTCTCCAGCCCCTGCTCCGTGGCGCCTCGGGGGCGTCCCCTGCGCCGACGCTCTCCGTCCCCCGCGCTGCCCTGCTTCTTCATCGTCGCACCATTTAAAGTGAACGCGTTCACTTATTTATTGCACGGTGCCTTCAAGCGGCGCAAGAGAAGTTCCAGGCAGTCCTCTCGCCGAGGCCGGGTGACGGAGGCCCCCAGCGACGGACAGCCGAAGGGAGCGGCCATGAGAATCGTGATTCCTGGAGGCACGGGGCAGGTGGGTGGGGTTCTGGCTCGCGCGTTTCGAGCGCGGGGGCATGACGTCGTCATCCTCAGCCGGGGTGGGGGAGACGGGGCTTCGCGCACCGTGCCGTGGGATGGCCGCACCGTGGGCGCCTGGGCCGGGGAACTCGACGGCGCGGACGTGGTCATCAACCTGGCCGGGCGGAGCGTGAACTGCCGCTATACCGCCGAGAATCTGCGGGCGATGATGGACTCGCGCGTGGAGTCGACCCGGGCAGTGGGGCAGGCCATTGCGCGGGCGAAGCAGCCGCCCCGGCTGTGGCTCCAGATGAGCACGGCCACCCTGTACGCGCACCGCTTCGACGCGCCGAACGACGAGGCCACGGGCCTCATCGGCGGCGAAGAGCCCGATGCGCCGGCGTACTGGCGACAGAGCATCGACATCGCCAAGGCGTGGGAGCGGACGCTTGCGGAGGCGGACACGCCGCGCACGCGCAAGGTGGCGCTCCGCACCGCCATGGTGATGAGCGCCGACGCGGGCGGCGTCTTCGACGTGCTCCTCCGGCTGGTGCGCTTCCGGCTCGGTGGGGCGGTCGCCGGCGGGCGCCAGTTCGTGTCGTGGATTCACGAGGACGACTTCGTCCGGGCCGTCCAGTTCCTGCTGGAGCGCGACGACCTGGAGGGCGCTTTCAATCTGGCCGCGCCACGCCCGCTCCCCCACCGGGACTTCATGAAGGAGCTCCGCGCCGCGGCGGGCGTGGGGCCCGGTCTTCCCGCGGCGAAGTGGATGCTGGAGGTGGGCGCGTTCTTCCTGCGGACGGACACGGAGCTGCTGCTGAAGAGCCGGCGAGTGGTGCCGGGACGCCTGCTCGAGGCCGGCTTCACCTTCCACTTCCCCGACTGGCCCCGGGCCGCCCGGGACCTCGTCGCACGCTGGCGGAGCCTTCGCCGGCCTACGGCAGCTGCTCCCGCAGCGCCGGCCAGCGGGTCCTCACCCACTGACGCACGTACTCCACCTCCTCCTCATAGGAGTTGAAGTCCTGGCGCGAGTGCCAGTTGGGAAAGTTGCCGTAGCCGTTCTCGGGAGGCTCGTCCGGTGAGGCGAACGTCGTGTACCGGGTTCCCCACTTCGCCCAGTCCCGCTTCGCGACCGGCGCGGACTCCCTCACATAGCCGTCGATGAGGGAGAGCGCCGTCTCCAGCTGCAGCTCCTCGCGCAGCAGCTTCCGGTAGCGCTCGCGCATGGGGCCGGCGACGGTCGGCTCGTCCAGCATCCGCTGGAAGAGCAGGTTGTCCTCCGCGAACGTGGGTCGCGCCGTCGGCGACGTGCGGGTGGTGTCGTAGCTCTGACCGAAGCTCGCGTCCAAATCCCAGGGGATGTAGCGCCACGGGCCCCCGGTGGCCGGGTCATAGGCGTGGTAGGCGTTCTTCCCCTGTGAGTCCACGCCGAGGATGAGCGTATTGAAGATCCACCAGTCCTCGTACTCGCTGGCCTTCATCCGCTGGGGGAAGCCCGCGCGGAAGCCAGCCGCGTCGGAGTCGGAGACGAAGGCCACGAGCGCGTCCAGCGTGTCGAAGGCGTGGGGCGCGTTCTCCTCGGGCGTGCCCTCCTTCTTCTCCACTCCCAGGTGCAGGTTCGGCTTGGGCTCGCCGTTCTTCTTCAGCCTGGAGAAGTTGGCGTTGTTGTCCACGGCCTTGAACAGGTCCGCGTCCTTGGAGATGCCATGCGCGGCCATCAGGCGCTTGTCCACGTGGTCCGCCACCGTATACAGGCCCATGAACCGGTTGTTCACGTAGAGCACGGCGCTGTACGTGCGAACCTTCACATGGTCCGGCGCCATCCGGTTCCAGAGGTCGAAGGCCAGCCGTGCCCGCAGGTATGAGTTGTCATTGAAGGTGGTGATGAGGACCACGCGCTTCTTGTGGGTGAAGCCATCGCCGTAGACGGGCTCGTTGAAGAGGTCCTCGTCCTTGAACTTGAAGGTGAGGCTGCGCTTGGGGAACACGCTGGAGGTGGCCCCGCGGTACTGCGCCTCGATGTCGAAGCGGCGCCCCCGGTAGACGAGCTGGGCGGGCCTGTAGCCTCCCGAGGTGAGGCTGCCCTCGAAGGACAGGTGGAACACGGGCAGGCCGTACTCCTCTGTGTAGGTCGCCGGGTCCGCGAACTCGACCTTGTCCGAGGCCTGGATGTTCGGCGCCACGCCCACCTTGAGCGCGCCCGTCTCGCCAGTGCTCTGCTCGCGCAGGACGAGGTTCCACACCGCGGACTGGGCTCGGTCTGGCGTCCAGCGCAGGGTGGCGGTGGCCTCGTCGAAGCTCGCGCCCTGGGGCAGGTTGTCCACGGTGAAGCGCACGTCCGCCGCCGAGTACCCCGTGCCGCATGTCACGGTGGCCGTCAGCAGCTCGCCTTCCTGCACCCAGCGGGCGTCACCCGCCGTAGGGCCACACACGGTGGGCTTCGGCGGAGGAGTCGTCCCCGCGTCCGGTGAGCCCGCGTCAGGCTCGCCTGGAATGGGGCCGGCGTCTGGAGTCCCGCTGTCGGTGTCTTCGGTGGGCGTTCCGCCCGCGTCGGGTTGCCCGTTCCCCGGAGCTGGGCTGGGTGCCGGGGATTCGTCCGCGGGCCCTGGCCCGGCGGACGGACTGCCGCCCGCGCCGGAGCCTCCACAGGCCACCATCAGGCATGTGACACATGCCAGCAAGACGCTCGGAAAGCGTTTTCTGCCCACCTGGTTCCTCCCCTTCGCCCGTCCCGCCCTCAGGCCGGTAGGAGTAACCATCCCGTGACGCGGCAGGGAGCCGGCTCGGGGCCGCGTCTGTCAGTTCGTGGACGGCCTTGCCGAGCCCGGGCCTCACCCGCCACGGGGACGGCTCTTTCAAAGCGTGGCGGCGGACTGCATCGGGCCGGGAGATACCGGCATCGGCTGGGTAGATGTGGATCGTGAGATGAGGCGCGGCCTGGAGGGCGGCCTGACGCAGATGGGCCTGAGGGCGGGGCGCGGCCTGGAGGGTGGCCTGACGCAGACGGACCGGGCATGGGGTGGCCCCTCGAATGGGAAGCTCCGACTGCGAGGTCTGAACGGCTGGGTCTACCCGGGCTGGTGTACTCCTGGCCAGGCGCTGGAACGCTTTCCGAGGGACTGGAGTAGGGGCGACTGCGAGAACGCCACGCGTCCCAGATGATGGCGCTTCCGGCGAAGGTCCAGGGGCTGCCACGAGGTTGCCGGAGGTCCCGGATGAGGGCTCCTTCGCGATTGGAGGTGGCGTGCCTGTGCCTCGTGGCCCGGAGCCTTCCGCACGTGCCAGGGCGCGCCAGAGAGCATCGGCCGAGGACTGCACTTCGACTTCACCCACCCTGGCGCCCTGCCGGGCCGCGCGCGCCAGCTCCAACAGCGTGCCCCACACCAGCCCCTCGCCCACAAGGCCGCAGCCCGGTGTCAGCACGCCCTCCTTCTCGCCCTTCTCCAGCACCTCGCGCACCAGTGCGCGGGTGGCTCCTCCGTTCGACTGTGGCAGGAGAGCGCCCGGAATCCGGGGCCCGGGGGCAGGGGCGGACTGCGCCCCATACTCATGGGCATGCCAGTGCAGGAAGGTGAAGCTGAAGAGGTCCGGATGCCGCAGTGCCCACCCGACCAGTTCCCACCAGAAGGCGTAGAAGG
>NZ_JAAIXZ010000035.1:0-64132 GCF_010894435.1 Pyxidicoccus trucidator
GCCATGGCGCGCGTGATTGCCACCTGGCTGCCTCGCTGTCCCACCTGCCACCGCTCCAACCACCGACGCGCCTCACGCAGCCTGCCCGGTCTCCCCGTGCACCCCGCGGGCCCCTGATGCAGTAGTGCTAGAAGCGCACCTGCATCCGCACGCCGCCGTAGAGCCACGCGTGGATGGCCTTGTTCTCGATGTCCTCCGACTCATCGAAGTCCAGGGGGCTGTCGCCTTCCACGTCGAGCTTGACGCCGGACGTCGAATACTGCGCCACCGTGAGGGTGGCGAAGGGCCCCACGGAGATCTTGTCGCTCACGCGGAAGTCGACGCCGCCCTGGGCGTTGACGAACTCGAAGCCCGAGGCGGTGGTGCTGGCATCGATGGACGTACCCGCTGCCTCTCCAGAGACGTTCAGGGAGAGGTGCTCGTAGCCGACGCCCACCCCGAGCCAGGGGCTGAGCGTTGCGCTCGGGGAGAAGTGGTAGGCCAGATTGAGGCCGACGCGCAGCTGGGTCACCCCGCAGCTCGCGTCGTCGAAGTCGCCATCGCAGTCCTCGGCGAACTGCCCCAACCCGTACTGGAAGGAGGCGCCCAGGTAGAGGTTGGAGTTGATGAAGTAGCCCAGGTCGACCTGCAGCGGGATGACACCCGATACGGTGTCGCTCAGCTTCGCGCCCTCGTCATCCTCATCCTCCGTGCCGACGGCATTGCCGAAGGGCACGCCGTAGCCCGCCCGAAGGCCCAGGACGAACCCCGCGCCCTGCCCGCCCTCCTCGGAGTCCTCATCGGCGCCCTCGTAGCCCTCGTTATAGGAGGGGTCATCCTCCTGCCGCAGGAAGCCGTCATTGCGCCAGTCGGCCAGGGCGGCGGGAGAGGACAGGAGGAGCGACAGCGCGGTGAGCTTCTTGAAGGTGGACGTGTTCATGGAGGCGTTCGTGCGGGGTTGGAGTAACTCCACCAACGTTGCGTGGTGGACGTGCCTCCTGACGGGCGCCTGCCTGGTTTATTCAGCCACACCACGAAGAAACGTCAGGCGCGGAAGAACCAGGGGATGCCACCCCCGAACAGGGGGATGACAACCAGCACCCACAGCGCGAGCGCCCCCACTCCGAGCACGATGCCGGCAATGGCCTGGGCGCGCCGGTCGATGGGAGGCCGCGCCTTCAGGTCCACGCGCCGCAGCGCGAGGAAGCCGAAGACGATGGCCAGCGGCGCGAACAGAGGCAGGAACACCGCGCCCAGTCCCAGCGACAGCGCGCTGCGCGCCATCGGGTTGTTGACCTCGCGGTCCCAGAGGCGGAGCAGCTCACGCTCGGACACCTCCACGCGGAAGAAGAGCTTGCAGCGCGTGTCCTGGAGCAATTGCAGCGCGTTGATGAAGGGGATGAGGGCGAGCCCGAGCACGGGAGGACCCACCAACGGTACGGCGAGCAGGCCCAGACCGAGCGGCACCAGGGGCAGTGCGTAGCGCGCCCACCGCCGTCCCTCGAACCACGCGACTCCGACGACCACCGTGGCCAGCAGTCCCAGCGTGGTCAGCACCCGCCCGTAGGACAGCGCCACCGGCAGCAGCGGGGCCATCAGCAGGCAACCTCCGCCCACGAGCCACGCCCGGGAGTCCCGCTTCCCCCAGAGCCCGCGGCGGAAGGTCTCCAGGTAGTTCACCTCCGGCCGCGCCGCGCACGGGGCGCAGTACAGCGTGCCCATCACCCAGGCGGTGCACGCGGTGCAGACGAAGACACCGCAGCGCTGGCACGTGGCCCCCGCCAGCTCCTCGGGATGGGTGGCGCACCGGGCCAGCGCGTTGGGGGACACCTCGAAGGACATGGGCCCAGTTATATATCACGCCTGCCTGCCTGCTCTCAGAGGGGCATCAACCCTCGCGGGTCGGCCTCATGTCCATGTCAGTCCCGGGTTGTATGGCTTGTGGTGTGATGGATTTCGCCACCCTCGATACATTGAGACATCAGCACCCCGCGTGGCGCCTGCTCGTCGCGGACCACGCGCCGCTCATCGCCAGCTTCCTGCATCGCGGCTTCCTGGAAGCGAACGCGCGCGCGCTTCCCCAGCGGGAGCTGGTGCTCAAGCTGGAGGACCACCTGCACACGCTGCGGGAGCGGCTCGGAGAGGAGGCCTTTCCGCGCACGGCGGCGGCGTACCTGGATGACTGGGCGGCGGACGGCCGGGGCTGGCTGCGCAAGTTCTACCCGCCGGACACGGACGAGCCCCACTTCGACCTCACCTCCGCGGCCGAGCGCGCCATCCGCTGGCTGTCACAGCTCGCCGACCGCTCCTTCGTGGGCACGGAGTCGCGGCTGCGCACCGTGTTCCACCTGCTGGAGCAGATGACCGAGGGCACCGAGGTGGACCCGGAGGCCCGCCTCGCGGAGCTCGAGCGCCGGAAGGCCGAGCTCGAGGCGGAGATGGCCCAGGTGCGCGCCGGCCGCGTGGAGCTGATGGACGAGGCCGCCCTCAAGGACCGCTTCCAGCAGATGTCGGACACCGCGCTCGGGCTGCTGTCGGACTTCCGCGAGCTGGAGCACGGCTTCCGCGAGCTGGACCGGGTGGTGCGCGAGCGCATCGCCACCTGGGAGGGCACCCAGGGAGAGCTGCTGGAGACGGTGCTGGGCGAGCATGACGCCATCAGCGGCTCGGACCAGGGGCGCAGCTTCCGCGCGTTCTGGGACTTCCTCATGTCCCCCACGCGCCAGGAGGAGCTGACCCGCAAGCTGGAGCGCGTCTTCGCGCTCCCCGCTGTCCAGGCACTCAAGCCGGACCCGAGGCTCTTGCGCATCCACTTCGACTGGCTGGAGACGGGAGAGCACACGCAGCGGACCGTCGCCCGGCTGTCCGAGCAGCTCCGGCGCTACCTCGATGACCGGGCGTGGCTGGAGAACCGCCGCATCATGCAGCTGCTGCGCGGGGTGGAGCAGCACGCGCTCGCGGTGCGCAACCAGCCGCCGGGCCGGGCCTTCATGGAAATCGACGAGCCGTCGCCCTCGGTGGAGCTGCCCCTGGAGCGTCCCCTGTTCTCGCCGCCCGTGCGGCTGCGGATGGCGGACTCCGAGGTGCTGGAGGCCAGCGAGGACGTGCCGGCGGAGGCACTCTTCTCCCAGGCGTTCATCGACAAGGAGCGGCTGCGGGAGAACCTCCGCCACGCGCTGCAGACGCGCGAGCAGGTGTCGCTCGCGGAGCTGCTCCACGAAGCCCCGCTCCAGCAAGGCCTCGCCGAGCTGGTGGCCTACCTCGACCTCGCCTCCGACGAGCGGACGGCGCTGTTCGAGGACTCACGGACTCAAACCCTGACCTGGACGGATGCGCGCGGTCGCGCGCGCCGCATCACCCTTCCCCTGGTGCTCTTCCACCGATGACTCCCAACACGAACCGTCCCACTGACGCCGCTGACTCCCTGTCCCTCGTGCTGGTCGCCTTGATGAAGGGCGTCGTCTACCAGGAGGGCGACGCCAACCTGTGGCATGGCCTGCTCAACCTGCAAGCGCGGGTGCGTGAGCACGTGACGGTGCTCGGCCTGCAGCTCGTGCTCGATGAGACGGAGGGCTACGCCTACCTCCGCCAGCAGCCCACCGCCGAGGGGCGCTCGGCGCTGCCGCACCTCGTGGCACGGCGGCAGCTCGGCTACGGGGTGAGCCTGCTGCTCGTGCTGCTCCGCAAGAAGCTCGCCGAGTCGGAGGCCACGGTGGGCGGCCCCCGGCTCGTGCTGCGGCGCGAGGAGATTCTCGACCTGGTGCGCCTGTTCCTCCCCGAGGGGACGAACGAGGCGCGGATGGTGGACAAGCTGGACGCGGACCTCGCCCGGGTCATCGAGCTGGGCTTCCTCCGCAAGCTGCGCGGCGGGGACGACGCCTACGAGGTCCGCCGCATCCTGAAGGCCTTCGTCGACGCGCAGTGGCTGGATGCCTTCCAGCAGAAGCTCGCGGACTACCGCGCGCACCTGCGCGCCCACCTCACCGAGGAAAACGGAGCCACGCCATGAGCACCGCGCACTCCTTCAATCAAGCGGACCTGCTCGACCTCGGCGCCACCGACGCGCGCGCCGGGTTCCGGATGCACCGCTTCGAGGCCTACAACTGGGGCACCTTCCACCAGCGCGTCTGGCACCTGGGGCTCGGTGGTGACAACGGGCTGCTCACCGGCGACATCGGCTCGGGCAAGTCGACGCTGGTGGACGGCGTGGTGACGCTGCTCGTGCCGCCCCAGAAGCTCGCCTACAACAAGGCGGCGGGCGCGGAGTCGCGGGAGCGCACCCTGCGCTCCTACGTGCTGGGCCAGTACAAGTCCGAGCGCGGGGACGGAGGGCAGGGCGCGAAGCCCATCTTCCTGCGCGACGGGACGAGCTACTCCGTGCTGCTCGGCCATTTCTACAACGAGGGGTATGACCAGCACGTCACCCTGGCCCAGGTGCTGTGGATGCGCGAGGCGGAGGGGCAGCCGGCGCGTCTCTACATCGTCGCGGACGGGCGGCTCTCCGTGGCCGAGCACTTCGCGGGCTTCGGGGCGGACATCGCCGCGCTGAAGAAGCGGCTCAAGGGGCTGAAGTGCGAGGTGCATGAGACCTTCCCGCCGTACGCGGCGGCCTTCCGGCGGCGCTTCGGCATCAAGGATGAGCAGGCGCTGGACCTCTTCCACCAGACGGTGTCGATGAAGGCGGTGGGCAACCTCACCGACTTCGTGCGCCAGCACATGCTCCAGCCGTCCGCGGTGGAGCCGCGCCTCGCCGCGCTCATCGGCCACTTCGATGACCTGCACCGCGCGCACGAGGCCGTGCTCAAGGCCAAGAAGCAGATGGCGCAGTTGGAGCCGCTGGTGCGCGACTGCGAGCGCCACGAGGCCCTGGCCACCGAGCTGGCCACCCTGCGCCGCTGCCGCGAAGCCTTGCGTCCGTGGTTCGCCGTCCAGAAGTCCCGCGTCGTGGAAGCACAGCTCACGGGCTGGGCCACGGAGCGCGAGCAGGCGCGGGTGGAGGCCGGAGAGCTGACCGAGGAGCGCCGCCGCCAGGGCACGGAGCGGGACAGGTTGAAGCAGGCCATCGCCGCCAACGGGGGCGCGCGGCTGGAGACGGTGAAGGCGGAGCTGGCCCAGCGGCGGCGGCAGAAGGACGCGCGCTTCCAGAAGGCGGAGCGCTATGCCCAGCTCGCCCTGGCGGCAGACCTGCCGGTGGCGGTGGACGCGGAGACGTTCCTCTCCAACACGCGCTCCATCCAGACGCTGCTCGCGGCGGGGGAGGGAGAGCTGGCCCAGGTACAGGCCGGGCTCACCGACGTGGGCGTGGAGGCGCGCGCCCTGGGACACAAGCACGCCGAGGTAGGCGCCGAGCTGGAGTCACTGCGCCGGCGCCGCTCCAACCTGCCGTCCCGCATGCTGGCGCTGCGCGAGCGCATGTGCGCGGAGCTGGGGCTGGACGCGGAGGCGCTCCCCTTCGTGGGTGAGCTGTTGCAGGTGCGCGAGGAGGAGCGGGACTGGGAGGGCGCGATTGAGCGCGTGCTGCATGGGTTCGGCACGTCGCTGCTGGTGTCGGACGCCTGCTACGCGAAGGTGGCGCAGTGGGTGGAGCGCACGCACCTGGACGGCCGGCTGGTCTACTACCGGGTGAAGGAAGAGGGCGCGGCGCGCGTGCCCACGCTCCAGCCGCACTCGCTGCTGCGCAAGCTGGCGCTCAAGCCGGACTCCGGCATGTACCGCTGGCTGGAGGCGGAGCTGGCGCGGCGCTTCGACTACGCCTGCTGCGACACGCTGGAGCAGTTCCGGCGCGAGCGTCAGGCCCTCACCCGCTCGGGACAGCTCAAGCGCGGCGGCGAGCAGCACGAGAAGGACGACCGCTTCCGGCTGGATGACCGCTCGCGCTACGTGCTCGGGTGGACGAACGAGCAGAAGCGCGCCGCGCTCGAAGCCGAGGCACGCTCGCTGGAGACACGGCTGGTCGACGTCACCACGCGCATCCAGGCGCTGGAGTCCCGCCGCAAGGCCTTGCAGGGACGCCGGGAGCTGCTCAGCCAGCTCGCCGTGTTCGACGCCTTCCGCGAGCTGGACTGGCGCCCCGTCGCCTCCGACCTCCACCGGATGGAGGAGCAGCTCCGCGAGTTGGAGTCCGCCTCCGACGTGCTCCACACACTGGAGGGCCAGCTCGTGAAGCAGGAGCGCGCACTGGAGCGCACCGAGGCGAAGCTGAAGGAGGTGGAGAAGCGCCAGGCCCGCCTCGAAGTGCAGGAGGAGGCCGCGCGCAAGGCCCTGGCCGCGTACGAGAAGGCGCAGCGCGAGGCCACCGACGAGCTGCGCGCGTGCTACCCGCGCGTGGAAGCGCTCTACGCCGAAGTCGCGGGCAAGGGCGCGGTGGAGGCCGACGCGGGCGATGAGCGCGAGCGGCAGCTCCGGGAAGAATTGCAGAAGCGCATCGACGCGGAGGGCAAGCGGATGGAGCGCGGACGCGAGGCCATCATCCGCGCCATGCAGACGTATCGCGCGGCCTTCCCGCTGGAGACACAGGACGTCGACGCGAGCCTGGACGCCGCCGCCGAATACAGCGCCATGCTGAAGGCGCTGCGCACCGACGACCTGCCGCGCTTCGAGACGCGCTTCAAGAGCCTGCTCACGGAGAACACCATCCGCGAGGTGGTGAACTTCCAGGGCCAGCTGCTCCGCGAGCGCCAGGACATCCGCGAGCGCATCGACACCATCAACCGCTCGCTCCGGGCCATCGACTACAACCCGGGGCGGTACATCCTGCTGGAGGCCACCCCCAGCACGGACGCGGACGTGCGCGAGTTCCAGGCGGACCTGCGCGCGTGCACCGAGGGCACGCTGTCCGCGCTCGGAGGGCCGGACGACGACGCGTACTCGGAGAAGAAGTTCCTGGAGGTGAAGCGCATCATCGAGCGCTTCCGCGGGCGCGAGGGCAGCGCGGAGGCGGACGCGCGGTGGACGCGGCGGGTGACGGACGTGCGCAACTGGTTCAGCTTCTCCGCGTCGGAGCGCTGGCGCGAGGACGACCGGGAGCACGAGCACTACACGGACTCGGGCGGCAAGTCGGGTGGTCAGAAGGAGAAGCTGGCGTACACGGTGCTCGCGGCCAGCCTCGCCTACCAGTTCGGCCTGGAGTGGGGCGAGACACGCTCACGCTCGTTCCGCTTCGTCGTCATCGACGAGGCCTTCGGCCGGGGCTCGGACGAGTCGGCGTCGTACGGACTGGAGTTGTTCCGGCGGCTCAATCTGCAGCTGCTCATCGTCACGCCGCTGCAGAAAATCCGTGTCATCGAGCCGTACGTGGCCAGCGTGGGCTTCGTCCACAACGAGGCGGGGCGCAGCTCCAAGGTGCGAAATCTCACCATTGACGCGTATCGCGCGGAGCGTGAAGCGCGAGGGCACTGAGGGGCCGGGAAGGGGGGCGCCAACCACTCGACGGTGCCCCTTATTCCCACTCTCATTCCCCACCCATGGGCCCGGGGGTGCGTGCTAAGCGCAGGACGTGAGTCCTTGGCATCGAGACCCGGAGGCACCTTGTCCCCAATGAAGGCCCTCGTCGCCGCAGCCCTCGTCGCAGTCGGGCTGCCGGCGCTCGCGCAGTCACCGCGGGAGGCGAAGCCCGCGGCCGGACGTGAAGCGCTCGCCATCCAGCATGTGAAGTACACCCTGCCCAATGGGCTGGAGGTCATCCTCTCCGTCGACCGCAAGCTGCCGGTGGTCGCCGTCAACGTCTGGTACCACGTCGGCGCGTACCACGAGCAGCCCGGCCGCACCGGCTTCGCGCACCTCTTCGAGCACATGATGTTCCAGGGCTCGAAGAACGTGGCCGACGACGTGCACATCTCCCTGCTCGAGCAGATTGGTGGCACGGACCTCAACGGCACCACCAGCTTCGACCGCACCAACTACTTCCAGACCGTTCCCAGCAACCAGCTGGAGACGGCCCTGTGGTTGGAGAGCGACCGCATGGGCTTCCTGCTCGACGCCCTCACGCTGGAAAAGCTCAACACCCAGCGCGAGGTGGTGAAGAACGAGCGCCGGGAGGGGACCGAGACGGCCCCGTACGGCATGGCCCGCGAGAAGGCGTGGCACGCCCTGTTCCCGCTGCCGCACCCGTACCACGGTGACGTCATCGGCTCGCTGAAGGACCTGGACGCCGCCACCGTGGACGACGTGAAGGGCTTCTTCCGCCAGTGGTACGCGCCCTCCAACGCGACGCTGACGATTGTGGGCGACATCGACGTGGAGAAGACGAAGGCCCTGGTGGAGAAGTACTTCGGCTCGCTCCCGAGCACGCCGAAGCCGCCGCTCCCCGAGGTGGCTCCGGTGAAGCTCACGAAGCCCGTGGTCATCCGCCACGAGGAGCGCGTGGCCCGGCTGCCACTGCTGTCGGTGCAGTGGCTCACCGCCCCGTACCTGAAGGAGGGTGATGCCGACGCGGACGTGCTGGCCACCGCGCTGTCCACGGGCAAGGCGAGCCGCCTCTACCGCCGGCTGGTGCTGGAGAAGCAACTGGCCCAGAGCGTCAGCGCCGCCCAGCAGAGCCAGGGCGCCCAGTCTGTCTTCACGATAGACGTCGTGGCCCGCCCCGGAGTCTCCACCGACACGCTGCTGAAGGAGGTGGACGCCATCCTGGACGAGGTGCGCCGCGACGGTGTCACGCCCGAGGAGATTGCCCGCGCCCGGACGCGCTACGACACGCGCATGCTCGCGGGCCTGCAGGCCGTCGGCGGCTCGGGCGGCAAGGCGGATGTCCTCCAGAGCTACAACCACTTCGTGGGGGAGCCCAGCTACGTGGCGCAGGACCTGGCGCGCTACGAGCAGGTGACGCCCGAGTCCGTGAAGCGTTTCGCCCGGGACACGCTGCGCAACGACGCGCGCGTCGTCCTCCACGCCGTGCCGCCTGGCAGTGAGCAGGCGCCCACCCAGCCGAAGGAGCGCAAGTGATGCGCCGCCTCCTCACCGCCCTGCTCGTCACCACGCTGGCCGCCTGCGCCAGCACCCCGCAGCCCTCGCAGCCCAGCCCGGACTCTCCAGCGCTGGGGGAGACCGCGGCCGAGGCGCCGAAGCCTCCCGCCGAGGATCCGGAGGCCTTCCGCGCGAAGCCGCCCCAGCCCGGTGAGGCGCCGGACCTGGTGCTGCCCACCTTCCAGCGCGCCACGCTGGACAACGGCCTCACCGTGGTGGTGAGCACCCGGAAGGAATTGCCGCTCGTGTTCGCCGGCGTGGCCTTCGCCGCGGGCAGCGCGCAGGACCCGAAGGGCAAGGCGGGCCTGGCCGAGCTGTCCTACCGCATGCTGCTGGAGGGCGCGGGCAAGCGCGACACGGTGGCGCTGGACAACGCCTTCGCCGACCTGGGCGTGTCCCCCGGCATGGACGTGCAGTCGGACGGGGCGCAGGTGGGCGTGCGCGTGCTGAAGCGCAACCTGGAGCCGGCGCTCGCGCTGCTGGCGGACGTGGCCATCCGCCCCACGTTCAGCGCGCAGGCCTTCGAGCGGCGCAAGAAGCAGCAGCTCGCGGACCTGGCGCGCATGCTCGGCTCGCCGTACACGCTGGCGCAGCTGGCGGCCCTCACCGCCATCTACGGCGAGGACCACCCGTACTCGCACATCTCGGACGGCCTGCCCCACACGGTGGAGAAGCTCACGCTGGCGGAGGCGAAGGGCTTCTACCAGCGGCACGCGGGGCCTCGCGCCGCGGCGCTCATCCTCACCGGGGACATCACCCTGGACGAGGCCGTGGCGCTGGCGAAGAAGCACCTGGGCGCGTGGAAGAGCAAGGCGACGCCGCCCGCGCCGCCTCCCGCCGTGCCGGCCCCGCCGCGCCAGCTGGTGCGCGTGATTCCGAAGCCCGACCTGGAGCAGACGGTGGTGCTGATTGGCCGCCCCGCCTTCGCGGTGGGCCACCCGGACGAGCACGCGCTGGAGCTGGCCACCACGGTGTTCGGTGGCTTCTTCGGCAGCCGCCTCAACATGAACCTGCGCGAGGCCAAGGGCTACAGCTACGGCGCGGGCGCGAGCCTGGAGCCGCGCCTGGGCGTGGGGCCGCTGGTGGCCTTCACCTCCGTGCGCCAGGACGTCACGGGCCCGGCCATCACCGAGGTGATGAACGAGCTGTCCGGCCTCAAGGAGCGACCGATTACGGAGCAGGAGCTGGAGGCCGCGCGCGAGGGCCTCATCCGCGGCTTCCCCGGCGCCTTCGAGACGGTGGAGGGCCTGGGAGGCAGCGCCGCCGAGCTGTTCCTGAAGCGCCTGCCGATGGATGAGTTCAACCGGACGGTGGACGGGCTGCGCAAGGCCACCGCCGCCGAGGTGCAGCGCGTGGCCGAGCTGTACCTGGACCCGGCCGCGATGCAGATGGTCCTCGTGGGAGACCCCGCCACCATCCAGGAGCAGGTGGGGCCGCTCAACCTGGGCAAGCTGACGCCCGTGGAGCCGGAAGTGGCTCCCGTGCCGGGCGCCTCGAAGTAGTTCCAGGGCCACGCCGGGGTTCGCGAACACTCGCGGGCCCCGGCGGCCCTGCCTGGCGCTACCGCTCCTCGCCCTGGCCGGCGTTGCGCTCCTCGGCGCGCTCGCGGCCGATGCGCTCGCGCTCCAGCTCGTCCGCCTCGTCGATGGGGCTGCGGATGTCTGGCACGTCGCCGCCCACGGGCGCGTCGCTGTCGAAGGCGAACTTCTGCTCGCTGGAGGCGTGGATGGAGTCGGCGGCGTAGAGCGGGCGGGTATCGTCCGCTTCCAGGCCCCCCTCCACGCGGTCCTTCGCGTACTGAGGCTTGGTGGGGGACTCCTTGCCGCCCTTCAGGGGGTCATACTTCCGGTTGGCCATGTGGCGCTCCTCGTCGAAGGGCGCGGGGAAGCCCCCACGCCACCTACTGCTACGAGGCTCAATGTCGGAGCGCGGACCGGGCGAACCAAGCTTCCCACGACGGCACGGGCGCACGCTTGACTGGACGGTGGGCAGCAGGTGGAGCCACGGGCTTCAGCTGCGAGGGGCCAGGGGTGGAGGCTCCACCACCACCTGCATGGAGACGGAGGTGTGCTCGGCCTCCCAGCGCAGCCACAGCTTGGGACGGGAGGAGGGAGTGTTCCCGGACCGCTTCACGCACAGCGACAGCCAGTTGCGCTCGCGCAGGTAGCGGTCGCTGCCCACGGGGAGCAGCTCCGTCTCCACGAAGGAGGGCAGGTCCTCCACGCCCTCCGCGGCCAGCATGCGCATGCCGAGGAACTGGAGCAGGCCGGGAGGCGGGTGGACGATGGCGGAGGACGTCACCTGTTCAATCGCCGCCTCCGTCAGCCCGTGGTGGAGGTGCTCCGGGTTGCGCGAGCGGATGAGGCCCCGCGCGCCCACGTGCACGTCGCCCGACACCACCGTCACCGCGCAGGACGAGTCCTTCGCCAGCCGGAAGAGGTCCATGATGAGCCGCGTGCGCTCACCGCGGTGCACGAGGGACTCCCACTGGTCCAGCATGTCGTCGCGCAGGTCAATCATGGCCCCGACACCCTCGGCGGCCTGCCCGAAGCGCAGGTGCACCAGGGGCACCGAGGATACGATGACGACGTGCCGGTGCTTCCTGCCCGTCTCCGGGCGCTCGCGGTGCACGCGGCGCCAGTCGTCCAGGGCCGCCCACTGCGCGTTGCTCATCACCGTGTACTCGGTCTTCCCGCTGCTCCGCACGCGGCTGGTGCGCCCACTGCGCAGGTCCAGCGACACCACGTCCAGGTCGCACTCGTTGCCCTGGAAGTGCACCTTCTGAAGGTAGTGGGTCTCCCCCGGCTTGCGCTCGCGGGGCGTCTTGTCGGCCGTCCTCAACCCGCCGAGCTGGAAGGCCTCGAAGGTCAGCGCCGCCGCGCTGTAGATGTTGCGGTACCAGGAGCACACCTGGAGCTTCTCGTGAGAGCCCCAGCCGTCGAAGATGTCGTGGTCGTCCCAGGTGAAGAGGCCGGGCACGCGCGCCAGCATCGGGCCGATGCCCGAGGCGCCGCTCCAGCGCTCGCAGTACACCTCCACGTAGCGGGCCACCAACTCGTCGTGGAAGCCCTCGGGCAGCTCACAGGCGAGCTTCTCCTCCAGCGGCAGCTTGCGGAAGTCCACCAATTGCTGCGACGTGTACCAGATGGAGTCCGCGTACACCTGGTCTCCACCGCCCAGGAGCAGGTGGAAGCCGCCCGCCTCGTCCTCGTGCTGCTCCTTCATATCGTCCCAGCAACCGAAGGGACGCCCCATCTTCGACACCGAGTTCCACGCATCCGCGCTGCCGCCGCCGTTGCAGGAGAAGAAGGCCGCGCGAGGCAGGCCTCCCCGCTCCGGGATGACGACGTCCTTCACGTCGTCCACGCCCTCGAGCGGGGCGGCGCCTTCCGTGGGGACGAAGCGGTAGGCCACGCGCTTCGGGGCGGCGTCACGTGGCACGGACACGCGCCACTTCCACAGCACGCCGGCCGCGGGGCTCTTGAGGCTGGAGAAGTCGGCGGCCACCTCGGCGCGAGGCTCGACGGCGCCGGAGAGCTCCGTCCCGCTCGCGTCGAGGAAGACGAGGCGGAGCGGTACGGGCCCCGCGGGGTCCGTGCCTGAGAGGTACAGGTTGACGGAGAAGCTCCACGTGTCCGGGGTCTGCGAGTCCTCCACGTACAGCATCGGTCCGAGCAGCTTCTTCATCGTGCCCCCTGCGAAATGCGCCAGGGCCCCGGTGCCCTGGCGCAGAGGATTCTAGCGCGGAGGACCTCGCGAGGGAGCAGGGGGCCTTCACCCGGAGCGCGGGGCGTGTCCCCAAGTTGTCCACAGCCCCGGAGGGCAGGCGTTCACTTCCCGAGGAAGCCGAGCAGCGCGGAGTGGAACTTCTCTGGCGCCTCGAAGTGGGGGACGTGGCCCACGCCGGGGAGCTCCACCAGGGTGGCATTGGGAATGGCCTTGGCGACGGCCTTCCCGAGCTGCGGGTACTGGCCGAGCGTGGCTGCAACGTCGGCGGGCACCTTGCCGCGGCCGATGAAGGTGCGGTCCTCCTGGCCGAGGACGAGCAGGGTGCGCGGCTTCACGAGGGGGAACTCGTGGGAGACGGGCTGCTCATAAATCATCTGCGACGTGGCGGCGGATACCCAGGCGAGGCGCGGGTACTCGGCGCTCTGGAGCTGCCGGGCGAAGAGCTGAATCCAGACGTCGTACTCGGGCTTCCACTTCACGTAGTAGGTCTGGTGGTACTTGCGCGTGCCCTCCTCGGTGGCCTTGAGGGCCTCGCGGTAGTAGTCCTCGGTGGACTGCCAGGGCACCTTCGCGCGGTAGTCCTCCAGACCGATGGGGTTCTCCAGCACGAGGTGCGTGGTGGTCTCCGGGTACATGAGGGCGAAGCGCGTGGCGACCATGCCGCCCATGGAGTGGCCCACCACGGCGGTCTCCTTGATGCCGAGCGTGTCCAGCAGCTTCTTCGTGAGCGAAGCGAGGGTATGGAAGCTGTAGTGGATGTCTGGCTTGGAGGAGCGGCCGAAGCCAAGCTGGTCGGGGACGACGACGCGGTAGCCGGCGGCGGTGAGGGCGTTGATGGTCGCCTGCCAGTACGCGCCGAAGAAGTTCTTCCCGTGGAGCAGGATGACGGTGCGCCCGTTGGCGCGGGCCGTGGGCTTCACGTCCAGGTACGCCATGCGCAGGTCCTGGCCCTCCACGGTGACGGGGAGGAACTGGACGGGGAACGGGGAGGGGAAGCCCTCCATGGCGATGCCGACGGGCTCGGTGGCGCGGGTCTGCTGGGCGAGCGCGGGCGCTGAGGCCAGCAGCAGGGCGGTGAGGGCCAGGATGGGGGGACGGACGGACATGGGGCTCGCTCCTTGGCTCGGGACGTGAGGTCCGTGTGTAGCGCGGGGAGCGGGTGGGCGCAGGGGTTTGGACGGGCAGGGCGGGCCACGTGTCCACGGGTGGACCGCGACGGCCGTGGAAGCGCCTGCGAGCCCGGCGGCCTACGACTCGGCGCCGTCGAAGCTGCGAGGCCGGAGCAGGCGCAGCGTCAGCACGAGCGCGAGGTACAGGACGCTGGAGCTGATCATCACGAAGCGCAGGCTCACGCGGTCCGACAGCGCGCCCAGGCCCCACACGCCCGACGCGTACCCGACGGCGAGCACCATGCTGTACAGGCTGCTCATCCGCGCCCGCAGCTCCCGGGGCACCCGCATCTGGCAGTACGCGTGCGTCCCGCTCATCAGCATCATGTAGTTGGCGCCGAGCACGAAGATGCCCACCGCCGCCACCGGCAGCGTCGGAGACAACCAGTAGAGCGAGGACACCGCGCCGATGGAGAGCGCCAGGTAGCCCAGCAGCCGCCGCTGTCCCAACGCGTCCACGAGCGTGCCCACCAACAGCGCGGCCGTCACCGCGCCCGCCCCCTGGCAGGCGACGAGCAGCGACGTGGCGGCGGCTCCCTGGCCGAACTCGCGGATGGCGAACACCGGCACCAGGCCGATGAAGGGCGCCACCAGCACCGCGACCACCAGCGTGCTCCACAGCATCAGCGAGATTTCCGCATCCCCTCGCACCACCGAGAAGCCGTGGGCAATCTGCTTCCACAGCCCCGTCGACGCCTTCACCGTGTCACGCGGAGGCGTCCGCACCCGCGACAGCGCCACCAGCACCGCGACGAAGGACAGCGTGTTGACGAGCAGCGCCCAGGACGGCCCGCCGATTCCCAGCACCACCGCCGCCAGCGCCGGGCCGATGAGGCGCCCCAGGTTGAACTGCGCCGAGTTGAGGCTCATCGCGCTGTGCAAGTCACGCGGAGGAACGAGCTCCGTGAGCATCGCCGCGAAGGCCGGGTTGGTGAGCGTCCCCGCACAGCCGTTGAGGAACGTGACGAGGGCCACCGCGGGCACGCTGAGCTGGTGCGTGAAGGCGAGCAGCGTCAGCACGCCGGCCAGAAGTAGCTGCACCACCGTGCCCAGCGCCACGTACGCGCGCCGGTCGAACCGGTCCGCGAGCGCACCTCCCAGCGGAGACAGCACCACCGAGGGAAGGAAGGCGAGCGCGACGATGCCGCCCGTCCACTCAGCTCGGCCCGTCTCCTGCGTGACGTACACGCCCATCGACACCGTCTCCATCCACGTGCCGATGGTGGAGACCAGCGCGCCCACCCACACAGCGAAGTAGCCGGGGTGGTCGAAGGCACGAAGCGAGGAGAGGCGTGGCAGTCGGAGTGCGCGCACGGCAGACGTCCTTGTAGCGCACGACCGGGCAGCACGCCCCCACACCTCGCGTCATGCTTTGAGCCGCAATGACGAGATTGGCAGAGGGGGCAGCAGCCGGGCTTCACCGTGCATTGGGTGACAGCGCACGGACGTCACGAGCGACGCGGACGTGACAGGTCTCTCGCGGCTCGCGCGGAAACTGAAGGTGCGGGAGAACGGCGCACCCGTGGGCGCGGGTGCGCGGAGGTCGGGAAGGCGCGGTGCTACCGGGAGCTGACGGGGCCCTTCGCGGCGGGCTTCACCGTGCCGTCCTCGGAGATGCGCGCGCCCGTCTCCGGGAAGTCGTCGGCGGTGAGGCCGCGCACCAGCTTGATGACGGCGCCGGACGGGTCTGGCACGGCGATGCCCTTGTCCACCTGCTTCGTGGGGAGGATGCGGCCGGAGCTGAAGCGGCCCTGCCCATCCAGCTCCACCTCCAGCACCATGCCCAGCCCCTGCGCACCCGTCAGGGTGAAGCGGCCGTAGGTGGCGAAGTTGCCCATGGAGTAGGCGATGAGGCGGTCCTTGTAGAACTCCATGCCGCGCGCCACGTGCGGCCCGTGGCCGAGCACCAGGTGCGCGCCCGCGTCCACCACGGCGCGCGCGAAGGTGCGCAGGTCGCCGCGGTCCTCGCCGAAGAACATCTCCCGGCCCTCGGGCACGTGCAGCGCCTTGCTGCCCTCGGCGCCGCCGTGGAAGGAGACGACGACGAGGTCATGCTCCGCCGCCGCCGCGCTCACCAGCGCCGTCGCGGTGGTCAGGTTGTTGAGGTGGTTGCACGACGGCGACGTGTGGAAGGCCACCATGCCGATGCGCAGGCCGTTGCGCTCCACCGTGGCCACCGAGCCCGGCGGGCCGCTCCAGGGGATGCCCAGCGCGTCGAGCGTGGCCTCCGTCTCGCGGCGGCACAGCTCGCCGAAGTCGCCCGAGTGGTTGTTCGCCGTGGACGCCACATCCACACCGGCCTGCTTGAGCACTTCACCGTATGAGGTGGGCGAGCGGAACGCGTAGCAGTTGCCCTTGGAGCGGCACTTGGTCGTCTTGCCGCCGTCGCACAGCGGGCCTTCGAGGTTGATGAAGGTGAGGTCCGCGTCCTCGAGCAGCGGGCGCACGCCGACGATGACGCTGGCGGCGCCGTCGGGAGGCAGGTGGCCTTCGGGCACGGTGGTGCCGAGCATGACGTCACCCACCGCGCGGATGCGCACCTTCGCGCCCGGGGGCGGGGGCGGGCGGTTGCGAGCCTGGGGCGCGCGGGAGAGCTTCTCCTGGAGGGCGGCCTGGCCCTGGGCCTGGGTGAGCGCGGAGTCGAGGTCCGGGTGGTCCGGCGCCAGCTTCTGCACCTCGGTCCACTGCGCGAGCGCGTCCGTCCAGCGCCCTTCCACCTGGTACGCCCAGCCCAGCTCCCAGCGGCAGTCCACGCGCGAGGGCGCGGCCTCCACGCAGGCGGACAGCTCGGTGATGGCGGTGCGGGTGTCCTTCGCCTTGAGGGCTTCGAGGCCGCGCGAGTAGCTCGCGTCGGCATCGGCCACGGTGGCGGGAGTGGGAGCAGGGCCGTTGCGCAGGGCCAGTCCGGCGGCGCGCAGGGCACCGGCAGCGGCCTCGGCGGCGACGCGGCCGACGTCGGAGAGGACGGGGGCGGCGGAGGACGGAGGGACCGTCGTGCCCGAGGTGGAGTCCGGAGCCGTCGCGGTCGTTGCCTGCGATGGAATCACCGTGCCCGAGGCGGAGTCCGGAGCCGTCGCGCCAAGCGCGGCACCCGCGAGGACCCCGGCGCGAGCATCCTGGAGCGCGGCCTTCACGGACGCGGTGCCCGCGGTGGAGAGCAGCTCGGCGGTGCGGGCCTGGGCTGTGGAGAAGTTGTGGGCGGAAGCGGGCTCGCGCGCCGAGGGAGCACCCGGCGTGGTGGCGAGCGCCAGCATCAGGAAGACGGACGAGGGCATGGCGCGCGCATCTTACGGGCCCTCCAGGTGCGTTGGGGCGATTGGCGTGCGCCTGCCCCATCGGCAGCCGGGCAGGCGACACATCCCTATCAGCCGGGGTGATGGGATGTGCGGCACCGGGCAGCGTGGCGGGCTCGGGCGCGGGCCCACCTGAACCTCCCGTCAGCCCAGCAGGTCGAGCAGCAGCGAGCGGCTGCGCTGGCGCCGCAGCAACCGGAGGCGACTCAGCTCCTTGCGCTTCACCTTGCGCTCCAGGGCGCTGTGCACCGAGAGCTGCCCCGGCCCGCGCAGCAACAGCCCGAGGGCGATGGAGCACAGGGCGAGGTTGAACTCGAAGCCGCCCTTCGTGTTGTCGAAGCCCTTGGACCCGTGGACCTTGGCGATGGCGAACGCCTGGGTGATGAGCACGCCCAGCGCCGCTGGCCGTGTGGCGAAGCCGAGGATGGCGCTCACGCCCGCGACCAGCTCCGTGATGCCCGTGGCCAGCACCAGGGGCCGGGCCGGCTTGAGGCCCAGCTGCTCGAAGAAGCCCGCGGTCTGCTCCGTGCCTTCCTTGCGCAGCTTGCTCAGCCCGTGCACCACCATGCTCGACCCGAGCGACAGACGGGGTGGCAGCAGGGCCGCCGACTTCAGGATGCTCGGCTGCTCGGTCAGGGTTGCCAGGTTCATTCCCTCTCCTCCTTGATGGGGGCCCGAGGCCCGTCTGGAAACCTGGGTACGTTGGGTCCGGCCGCTCCTCATGGCACCTTGAGTCACGTCCTCCTCACTCGCCCGGCAGGCGTGCCAGCGGCATCCGCGCCTGGCGGCCAGGGTCCTGACGGGTGCACCGTCCGACTCGACCTGGGTGCCGGCCAGCGCGAGACTCCTTCCGTGATGTCCCTGCGCTGGTCGCTCCTGTCCCTGCCGTTGTTGCTGTCCTCCCCGGCGCTCGCGGAGGACGGCGTCACCGTCCGCGTGCGCTGCATGGAGAAGTGCACCGTGGTCCTCGACGGGAAGCGGGGACTGCGGGTGACGGAGTCGACCTGGGAGTTCAAGGGCATCACCCCCGGCACGCGGCGGGTGGAGGCCACGGGCATGCTGGGCCGACCGCTGGCCAGCGGCTTCGCGGCAATCCCAGACGTAGCCGAGGCGGGTGTCTTCCTCGCGCGCGACAAGCGCATCGTGGTGGAGCCGGGTAGCTCGCCCACTCCCGGCACACCCGAGTGGGCGGTGGAGCGCAGCGCGAAGCCCCGGGCGAAGGCTGGGGGCGCGGAGTCGCTGGAGAAGAGCGTGGCCATCGTCCGCTGCCCGGAGGACTGCACGGTGTTGCTCGACGGACGCCGGGGCCAACGCCGCGACGGGCGCACGTGGGAGTTCAAGGACGTGGAGCCCGGACGACGGCGCGTGGAGGCCCACGGAGGGCTCTTCAACCGGCGCCTCTTCGTGGACTACGTGGAGTTGCCGGCCGGCGCCGAGGCCATGCTCTACGGTGACTCCAGGGGCAACGTGAAGCTCACGGACCACAAGAGCCTGGACGCGGTGGAGAGGGCCCGGAAGCGGGCGGGCCTGGGCGAGGCGTCCCACCTCAACGTGCGCTGCCAGAAGTCCTGCACGGTGTTGCTCGATGGCGAGCGCCGGAGTTCGAGCAGCGCGACGAGCGTGGTCATCACCGACGTGAAGCCCGGCTCGCATGACCTGGAGGTCGTCTTCGCGATTGGGAAGGGCCGCAAGCGCACCACGCTCGAAGTGCCCGCGAGCAGCGAGCTGTTCATCACCGCGTCGGAGAGCGGAGGGATTCAGGTGACGAACACGAAGCCACAGGCGAGCACGGGTCCGTAGGGTCCACGTGCCGTGTCCCGGGTTCAGTCCGAGGGAAGGGTAGGGCCGCGCTCGGCGAGCGGTGGGTCCATCAGCGCGGCCACCTCCGTGGAGTAGCCGCCCGGGGCCTCACCGTGAACGATGAGCGGCGGGCGCACGGCGAGTCCCCGGTCACGGTCTCTCAGGGCTTGCACCAGGAAGCGCGTGGCCGGTGAGTCCACGCGCGAGTGCACGAAGCGCAGCACGGAAGGGTACAGCTTCGCCTGAGTCAGCAGGCCGAGCACCTCGGCCACTCGCGCGGCGGGGTACACGAGGCTCACGGTGCCTCCGGGCATCAGTGCGTACCGTGCCGCCGTCACCACGTCACCCGCGTCGCAGGACACCTCCGACTTGGACACGGCGCGCTCGTCGTCTGGACTGCGCACTCCGGCGCCGGCCACGCGGAACGGTGGGTTGGACACCACGTGCGCGTAGCGGCCTCCGGGCACGAGCTCTCGCAGGCGTCTCAGGTCTCCCAGCAGCGGCCTCACGCGAGACTCGCAGTCATTGAGCGCCACGGCCCGCTCCAACCGTGCGTACACGGCGGGTTGGAGCTCCAGCGCATCCACGGGCCCGAAGCCGAACTGCTTCACCAGCAGGAAGGACACCACGCCGCTGCCCGCGCCGAGCTCCAGCATCGGCCCAGGAGTGCTGGTGCTCTCGGTGGCCGCGAAGTGCGCCAGCAGCACCACGTCCAGGGTGAAGCGGTAGCCGCTCCGTCGCTGCAGCACCCGCACCCCCGCCGTACCGATGGAGTCGAGAGTCTCGTCCGGGGCGGGAATGGGCGGGGCGGGTTCGGACATGCGCGGCTCGCGAGGTGATGAGCGAGGGAGCCTACACCTCAGTGAACCTCATGCCGGTGGCGCCGGTGCGCTCCAGCGCCTCCTTGATGTCCTCAGGGACGATGAGGGCGATGGGCCAGCCCCAGGTGCGGAACACCTTCACGTCGCCGACCAGGGATTTGTCGATGCGCAGGCCGATGACGCTGCGATAGGTCCCCGTCTTCTCTGGCTGCCCATCCTCCGGCTTGAAGTACTTGACCTCTTCGCAGGCACTGTCATCGATGCACCTCACCAGCCGCGTGACGTTGAGGAGAAAGTACGGCTCGGGCTGACCTTCGACTTCTACTGGGAAGAGCTGCACGTCATCCGGTGCGAGTTCCGCGAACACGGATGCGACTTTCGGATGGATGATGGGGGTGACACCTACTGGCGTCAGGGAGAAATCCACCGCTCTACCGGAGCGATACAGCGGAATGCGGAGAGGTTCCCGGAACTCCACGGGGTGGCCCTCAGCGAATTGCCAGATGTCGTCGATTTCCTGGCCATGAAGGTCGGTGGGCTCGTCCGGGTACCAGCGGCCTGGGATGTAAAGGTTCTGATGGAGGTCGAAGTAGCGTACTGGCATGCCTATTCCCTGTCCTTCGTGACAAGGCGACGGAGCGGGCTTCGTGGCGTGAGGAGATCTTCCGACAACCTCTTCAACGCCTCGACCAGCATCTCTCGACATGTGGATGTGCTGCGACAATTCGCGAGCGCTCGCTGTATCCGAGCAAACACCGCTCGATGGTATGCCTCTGGATGAGGGCCCTCATGTCCTCGGATGCGTACCAGGTTGGCGGGGTCGTTCAGTGTCATGTCCGCCCTCCTGAAGAGCTTCTCGAACACCGGCGTCCAGGGTCCACCGTTCACCTCGGACTCGGTGTTCTTGTCCGTGCAGATGTGATGCACCTTCCCATCCGGGTCACCCCGGATTCCATCCGAGCCCATGACCACCATGGCCACCGCGCCCGGCGCGAGAGCGATGGCGACGCCTCCCTCTACCACCGCCACCGCACTCACCTGCTCGATGGCCGCGAGGTTCACCCCGAGCTGCGATGCACTCAGGGCCGCCGCCTGAGGGAAGCCCGGTAACACGGGCAGGCGGGACGCCAGCCCCGACGTCCCGCCAGTAACGCCCTTACCCACCACCAACGCCACCGCGAGCACGAAGACGCGGGCTCCCTGAGTACCCACCACCTGGCCGAAGTGCTCGCCAGCTTCTTCCAACTCCTGGAACGTGGTCGCCCTGTCCGCAGCCTGCTTCAGCGCGACGCACGCCTTCACGATGGCGACGAAGGCGTCGACTCCCAGGTACGCCAGCATTACCACCGCCACCACGGCCGCTGCCTTGGTGAAGACCGGCTCGGGGTTGGCCGCCAGTATCGCCCACGACACCAGCGCGGACACCACTACGGCCTTGAAGAAGGTGGGGTTGAGAGTCTCCTCCACCGCGTCCGCGATGCTCTCGTGCATCGGGTCCAGCGACAGACCCAGTGCCAGCGCCAGCCTGCTCCTGTCGTCGAAGCCGAGGCCGTTCTCCAACAGGGAGAGACAGTCGCCGGGCCCCTCATGCGCCCGGCACCACCGGCCATAGTCCTTGTGCAGCGTGCTCCGCAGCGCCCGGTCCAGGATGCTGCCGCGAGTCGAAGCACGCACCAGCCACCCGGTGTCCGAAGGGCGCAAGGAGAGAGGCAGGTGCAGCACCAAGCGCGCGAGGGCCTTCTCGAAATCCTCCGCGTCGACCTCGACGGAGCCTTCCGAGTCACGTGGCGTGTACTCCCGAAGCTGGCCGTTGCCCGTCTCCAGCCTCACGACTCGTGGGCTCGCACAGCCCACCATCAGCGCTATCAACAGCAGGGCCCACAGGCGTTTCGCCACCACGCGTGCCTCCCTGGGCTCAAGGGCCCTACGGGTCATGCGAGGCACGAAAGCACCAGCGGAGCTGCCGGGTCGATGGTGGAGAACCGCACTGCCTGGAGGACACGTACCGCGTACCGCGACTCCAGCGCATCCACGGGCCGGAGGCCGAACTGCTTCACGAGCAGGAAGGACACCACGCCGCTGCCCGCGCCGAGTTCCAGCATCGGCCCGGGAGTGCTCCCGCCTTCCGTCGCAGCGAAGTGCGCCAGCAGCACCGCGTCCAGGGTGAAGCGGTAGCCGTTCCGCCGCCGCAGCACCCCCGCCGTGCCGATGGAGTCAAGCGTCCCGTCCGGGGCGGGACTGGGCGGGGTGGGCCCGGACATGCGCGGCTCGCGGAGTGATGAGCGCTGGAGCCTACACCTCAGTGAACTTCATGCCGGTGGCACCGGTGCGCTCCAGCGCCTCCTTGATGTTCTCAGGGACGGTGAGGGCGATGGTCCACCCCCAGGTGCGAAACACCTTCACGTCGCCTGCCTGGGACTTGTCGATGCGCAGGCCGAGGACGCTGCGATAGGTCCCCCGTCTTCTCTGGCTGCCCATCCTCCGGCTTCCTTCCTCCGCGTCGACCGTGATGGAGCCTTTCGAGGTCCGTGGCGTGTACTCCATTCACCGGCTCCCCCAAGGCGGGTCGCTTCCCAGAACCCTGTGCAGCCAGGCGGTCTGGTCCCTGCCGAACCGCTCCAATCTCCGCATCAATTGATGCATTCTCCGCACTAAATAGTGCAATAGATTGTATCTTATCCGGCTTTAGAGCCAATAGATTGAAATGCCCCGACAGAACCTTACTTCCGACACGGCACCCGCCGCAGTGGTCCGCGCGGTCACCCGCCTGGGCCAGAACATCGCGAGAGCACGGATCCGACGAGGCCTGAGGCAGGTGGACCTCGCGAAGAAGACGGGTCTGGCGCCCGGGACCCTCAAGCGCATCGAGGAGGGCAGTCCCACCACCGCACTCAGCGCCTACTTCACCGTGCTATGGGCCCTGGGGCTTGAGCGCGAGTTCGAGAACCTCGCTTCACCCGACCATGACGAGGAGGGAAAGACGCTCGAGCTGGCGCGCCAGTCCCAGCGTGTGCGCCCCAAGGGCGCGGGAGACCTCGATGCCGACTTCTGATGTCGCCAGCTGCTACGTGTACATCCAGTTCCCGGAGTCCATGGAGGTCGTCACCTGCGGGCGCTTCGTGCAGCAGGGCGACGTCGGACGCTTTGTCTACGGCAACAGCTACCTGGCCCACCCTCGCGCAATCGAGCTGGAGAAGTTCGAGCTTCCCCTGCGTCCAGGTACCTTCGAGACGGCCAGGCTCGGCGGCATCTTCGGAGCCCTGAGAGATTCCTCCCCCGATGCATGGGGACGCAGGGTCATTGAACGCCAGCTGGGACGTGTAGACCTCACCGAGGTCGACTTCCTCCTCCACTCCCCTGAGGACAGGGCAGGAGCACTGTCCTTTGGCGAGAGCACCACGCCACCCGCACCCGTTCATCGGTTCAACAAGGTGCTCCAGTTGGCGTTCCTGCTCCAGGAAGTCGAACGCATCGAGCAGGGTCTGCCGCCATCCGCTGAACAGGTCAGCGACCTGGTGAACCCAGGCAGCTCCATGGGAGGCGCCCGCCCCAAGAATGTCGTCGAGGACGACGAGGGATTGTGGGTCGCCAAGTTCCCGGCCCGAGGTGACCGCTGGAACAACGCGGCGGTCGAAGGCGGCATGCTGAGGCTCGCCAGCGAGTGCGGCCTGAGAGCCGCCCACGGCAAGCTCACCTCCGTCGCGGGCCGGGACGTTCTCCTGGTGCGCCGGTTCGACCGGAAACGCGTCGGTGAAGGATACCTGCGGCACCGCATGGTCAGTGCCCTGACGGTGCTCCGAGCCGATGAGCACCCGCAGGACCGTTCGAAGTGGTCCTACATCCTGCTGGCGGACGAGCTGAAGCGCTGGGTCGCCAACCCGGACGAGGACCTGCGAGAGCTGTTCTCCCGCATGGTGTTCAACGCGCTCATCTCGAACATTGATGACCATCCCCGAAACCATGCACTCATCGCCGCGGGTTCGGAATGGAGCCTCTCCCCAGCCTACGACCTCACGCCGATGCCGCAGGCCAGCACCGAGCGAGACCTGGCGATGGAAGTGGGCAGCGCGCAGCACCGCCGAGCCAACCGCCAGAACCTCTTGAGCGATTGCGGCCGGTTCCGCCTGTCGAGAGAAGAAGCCACCCATCTCATCGACAAGATGAAGGCGCTCGTCTCAGCCCGCTGGCGTGAAGTCGTGAAGGAGTGCGGTGGCACCGAGGCCGACTTGAAGGCCATCGAGCGCGCGTTCGACTACGCAGGCTTCGAGTACCTCCCGGGCGACTGAGAAGAACGGCGGGCCGCATCGAGACTCCGGCCCGCCGTCCGCACCTCACGTTACGGCGTGTACACGACGGTCAGCGTGGCGCCCGTCCCGTCCCTGACGAACAGGTACTGCGTCGCCGTCTGGTTCCCCGTGAAGCGCAGCCGCAGCTGCGTCTTCCCCGTCCGGTTGACGGAGGAGAGCCCCGCGCCGCTGAAGTCCGCCGACGCCTTCGCGCCCGTCGTGAACTTGCCGATGCTCGCCACGTCGCTCGCGCTCGCCGCGGCGGCCCAGTCCGCCGTCTCCGTGGTGGAGGCGTTGAACGTACCGTTCTTCACGTCGATGACCAGCGTGTTCCCAGCAGGCGTGGACCACGGGTCACCCGAGCCCGACGAGTACGTCACCGTCAGGTACGCGCGGGTAATCGTCGCGGTG
The DNA here is from genome assembly GCF_010894435.1 of Pyxidicoccus trucidator. NCBI lineage: Bacteria > Pseudomonadati > Myxococcota > Myxococcia > Myxococcales > Myxococcaceae > Pyxidicoccus > Pyxidicoccus trucidator. The sequence continues at coordinate 24,450 of NZ_JAAIXZ010000035.1, forward strand.
TCGGGGATGCTCGACGTGTCGAAGGACAGAAACGAGCGGTTGTACTTCCCATCCGTGCCTCGCCCCAGCGCCAGGCCCGTGAGCGTGCCGAGCGCCGGCGCACTGCCATCCGCGTTCGCCTTCAGGTAGCCGTCATCCGCCGTGACGCTGGTGAAGTTGACCGTAACGGGCGTCGGCGTGCCGCTGTTGCTCACGGTGACGCTCGTGTCGCTGTCCGTCGCCTGGTTCCCCGCCGCGTCGTACGCCCGAGCGCCCAGCGTGTGCGAGCCATTCGAGACGCTGGCGCTGTTCCACGCAAACTCGTACGGCGCCGCCGAGTCCGAGCCCACGGGGCTGCCGTCCACCAGGAACTCCACCCGCGACACACCCCCCGCGTCCGAGGCGCTCGCCGTGAGGGTGACGGTGCCAGTCACCGTGGAGCCGTTGGCCGGCGCCGTCACGTTCACCGTGGGCGGGGTGGTGTCACCCGGGGTGACGGCCCCCGTGAGCCCGAAGAACTGCGCCTGGTAGTAGACGGCGCAGATATTCACGTCGCTGAGGTACGCGCCGATGGCGCCGCAGGCCGTGCTGCCACCCGGGAAGCTGTACTGCGCGTCGATGGCCACGCCGTGGCCCATGTTGGTGAGCTCCCACGTCTCCACCAGCGCCGTGCCCGAGCCGTTGCGGTACACCTTGTGCGGGAAGCCCGCCACCGTCTCCGTGGTGTCCGCCGTCTGGTCGATGCCGTGGACGTTGGTCCACTGCTCCATCGCCTCGGTCATGTTCATCGGGCGCACCGTGAAGTCGCTGGTGCCGTGCCAGAGGGAGACGCGAGGACGCGCCCCCGTGTAGCCCGTGTTGGCGCTGCGCACGAGGTCACCCCAGGCGGCCGGCGTCTTGTCCACGCCCGGGTTCATGCAGTTGAAGCCCTCGTTGGACGAGAGGGCACACCGGTACGGGCCTCCCGCGTTGATGGAGCCCGCGGAGAAGACGTCCGGGTAGGCGGCGAGCAGCGCCGGCGCCATGTACGCACCGGCCGAGAAGCCAGCGACGTACACGCGCGACGAATCAATGGAGTACGCGGCCTTCATCGCATCCACCATCTGGATGATGGAGAGCGCCTCGCCCTGACCCCGGGAGATGTCTCCGGACAGGAACCAGTTGAAGCAGCTCGCGCTGTTGTTGGCGCCCTGCTGCTGCGGATAGACGGCGTAGAACTTGTAGTGGTTGGCCGCCGCCGACCAGCCGCTGCCCTCCATGCCCGCGGCCGTCTGCGTGCAGCCGTGCAGCACCACCACGAGCGGCGCGTTGGCGGGCATGCCCGTCGGGACATGGCGGTACATCAACAGGTTGCCCGGGTTGGTGCCGAAGCCCGTCACCTGCGTCAGGGGACTCCGCGTCTCCTGTAGCTCGGGCGCGGCTTCTGGCTCCGGAACTTCCTCGGAGGAACCACAACCCGCGCTGCTCAAGAGCAGGAGCGCCGCGAGGCGCAATCCGGGGAACCGCGAGCACAACCGTGAACGGCTGGGGCGTTGCGTGTGCATGGTGCCTCCCGGGCCGCCACTGGGGGGAATGAAGGCGGCCGCGGGGCGAGACCTGACTCCCCACCACTCAGGCATTCAAGGCGCGATGCGTCGCCGGACGCATGAAACATGAACCAGGCTTCACTTTTCAGCGTCACGACGGCTCATGGTGCGCTGCGTCGGGAGCATGGGTGAAACATGAACCACCATTCAGCTACCGGCGGACCATCACCTCGTCGAGGGACTTCTTGCCGAGGTCCGGCACCCGTGCGCCCGGGGCGGGGTAGCCCACCGGCAGCACCGCGAAGGCGCGCTCGTTCTCCGGGCGCCCCAGCACCTCGCGCAGGAAGCCCATGGGCGAGGGCGTGTGCGTCAGCGTCGCCAGCCCCGCCTGCGTCAGCGCCGCGATGAGGAAGCCCACCGCGATGCCCACCGACTCCTGCACGTAGTAGTGCTTCACCTTCTTCACGCCGCCCTCCGGCAACTGCTTCACGCCGTAGACCTGCTCGAAGACGACGATGATGGCCGGCGCGTCCGTGAAGTGCGGCTTCTGCCAGTCCGTGCCCAGTGGGGCGAGCGCCTCCAGCCACTCCTCGCTCATCCGGCGCTCGTAGGACTCACGCTCCTCGGCCTCGGCCGCCTCGCGCAGCTTGGCCTTCAGCGCCGGGTCCGTCACCACGACGAAGGTCCACGGCTGCTGGTTGGCGCCGCTCGGTGCGGCCGCCGCGCAGGCGATGGCGTCCTCCATCACCCCGTTAGGAATGGGTCTCGAGGCGAAGTGGCGCACCGAGCGCCGCAGCGCCATGGACTCGAGGAAGGCCTTCGCGCGCTCTCGAGAATCGGCGGGGGAGAGGTAGGGCCACCGCAGGGGGACAAAGGGGTACTCGTTCGCTGCCATGACGACGGACTCCGGATGCTCACGGGAGAGGGACGGGCTGTGAGGCCCGACTTTCGCTCCCGGATGCCGTGCCGTGAAGTGCCTTGCCGGCTACCGGGCGTTGCGCTCGGCTGCCAGGCGCTCGGCTACGTCCAGCACCTTCGCCTCCACGCACACAGAGTCCAGGTGGTTCGCTTCCACCAGGCCCGTGGGGCTCGTGACATTCACCTCGGTGAGGTAGTCCCCGAGCACGTCGATGCCCACCAGCAGCAGCCCGCGCCTGCGGAGCTCGGGCTTCAGCCGCTCGCAGATCTCCAGGTCCCTGGGAGTGAGCACCGCCTTCCGGGGAAGGCCGCCAGCGGCCATGTTGCCCCGGTGGTCGTCCTCGGAGGGCACGCGCAGCACGCCGCCCACCGGCTCGCCGTCCACCAGGAGGATGCGCTTGTCGCCCAGGCGGCTCTCCGGGATGTACGCCTGCGCCACGACGGCCTCGCGACCGCCCGAGGTGAGCAGCTCCACCGCGGAGCGCGCGTTCCGGTCCGTGGGCGACAGGAAGAGGATGCCCTTGCCGCCGAAGCCGTCGATGGGCTTGAGGATGGTGCCCTGCGCATTGCGGGCAATGAAGTCCATCAGCACCGGGAGCTCGCGGGTGATGCGCGTGTCCGGCATCAGGTCCGGGTAGCGCAGCGCGAAGAGCTTCTCGTTGGCGTCGCGGATGCCGGCCGGGTGGTTGATGAAGGCGGGCGCCCGGTCTCCGCACAGCTCCACCAGCTGCGTGGCGTGGAGGAACTCCGTGTCCACCGGCGGGTCCTTGCGCATGAACAGCACGTCCAGCGTGGACAGGGGATGCGCCGCCTCGTCGAGCACGTCGAAGTGCCGTCCCTGCTCCGCGCGCACCGTGACGTGGCGCATGCGCGCCTCCGCGCAGGTGCCGTTGAAGCGCAGCCAGCCCTGCTCGAAGTAGCGCACCTGGTGGCCACGCTTCTGGGCCTCCTGCATCAGCGCGAACGTGGAGTCGTGGTTCACCCGCACCATCTCGAGCGGGTCCATCAGGAAGCCAATGTTGAGCGCGGCCATGCAGTCCGGGGAGAAAGTTGGGGCCGCGAGGATAGCGGAGGACGCCTCCGGGTGCCCCTCATTCCCTTCCCTACGACCTCACCCTTCGGGAATCGCCGTGAGCGCCAGGCGAAGCTTCTCCGTCTTGCCGGGCTCGATGGGCACCGACAGCCGGCGATGCTTCCCGTCAGGTCCGACGATGACGAGCTTGTTCTCACCCACCGGCAGCGCCACGTTGAACATCGGCGTGCGCCCCAGCCTCTTCTCCAGCTTCTTCTTCTTGCCGGACAGGTACACTTCCGCATCCGGCGTCACCACGAGCGTCAACTTCCCCTTGCCCCGCACCACGGGCTCGGAGCCCCGCTCCGGCTTCGTCCCATCCCCGTCCTTGTCCTCCCGCACCGGCGGAGACGGCTCCACCTTCACCTGCGCCACCGCCGTGCCCCCGTCCGTGCCCGGCTCCCGGTAGACGGGGAGCTGGGGGCCATCCTGGAACGTGCGCAATTCCTCGGGCTCCGGCACGGGCTCCACCGTCGCGTTCAGCACCTGCGACAGGCGCCAAGCTCCGAAGCCTCCGCCCACGACGATGGCCAGCAGCACCAGCCCCCACAGCACGTTCGCCAGCTTCGACGGCTTGCGCTCCGTCTCCGCCGTGTCCGCCACCATGGCCGGCTGCTTCCCCGTCGCCCGTGCCCGGCGCGACGGCTTGCGCGGCACCGCGGACACGCCGTTCTGCGGCGTGGACTCATCCACCCGCTCCGGCAGGTACGGCCCGTCATCGGCCCGCAGCGCCCGCTTCGCCTTGTCCACCATGGAGCTGTTGGCCGTGCCCTCCGCGCTCTCCAGCAGCGAGCGCGTGGCCGCCATCCGCTCGGCGAACAGCTCCTTCATCATCGACGCCCGGTGGTCCGAGTCCATCAGCAGCCGCCCACCGGCTGCCTCAATCGCCCGTGCCATGTCCCGGCCGTTGAGGAAGCGCTTCTCCCGGCTGCGCTCCAGCGCCTGCATCACCACCTTGGACACTTCCTCCGGCACGTGCGGCGCCACGTGCGAGGGCCAGGGGATGGGCGCTTCGAGAATCTTCATCATCTCATCGCGCTCGTTCTTGCCCGCGAACAGGCGCGCCCCGGTGATGAGCTCGTGCAACATCACCCCCACCGAGAACAAGTCACTGCGGCCGTCCAGCTTGTCGCCGCGCACCTGCTCGGGGGACATGTACCCGGTGGTGCCCTTCACCGTGCCGGCGCTGGTGCGCTCGAGGCTGCCCTTCGCCTTGGCGATGCCGAAGTCCAGCAGCTTCACCACGCCGTCGTACGTCACCATGACGTTCTTCTGCGCGACGTCGCGGTGGATGACGGGGCTGGGCTCGCCCGAGGCCGCGGTGAAGGTGTGCGCGTAGTGCAGCGCCATGCAGACGTCGCGTGCCACCGACAGCGTGAAGCCGATGGGCATCTGCTGCTTCTTGCGCAGGCACCCGCCCGTAATCTGGTTCAGGTTCTGCCCGGCGATGAACTCCATGGCCAGGTAGAGCCCGTCGTCTTCCTGCCCCAGGTCGAACACCTGGGCGATGTTGGGGTGGTTGAAGGCCGCGGTGATGCGGGCCTCGTCCAGGAACATGCGCTCGAACTGCTCGTTGTCGCGCACGTCCGGGAGGATGCGCTTGATGACCACGTACTTGCGGAAGCCGCCCGGCCCCGAGGTGAAGCCGAGGAACAGCTCGGCCATGCCCCCTACGGAGAGCTGGGTGACGACCTCGTACTTCCCGATGCGCTCGCCCCGATACAAGTCGATGGGGAAATCCTCCGCCCGCGCCCCGCTCCCGGGGACCGTCACCGGCACAGACGATAACAGGCTTGTGCGGGGCGGACGTCCCGTGACATTTCGCCGCCACCCCCCGTGGCTCCCGAATCCCCCGGGCTCCTGTGGACGGCCTGTGGACAAGGGGGGTGGGGTTGTGGAGAAGCGGGGGCGTGGATCAACACCTGTGGGAGGCCGGGGGAAACCTCCAACTTACCCACATGTAGCAGGGAGCAAATTCCTCAGTCATCCCGCGAGCTTGCTGACTTGTCCCCAACTCCGGGCTCCCTGCTTCTACTACCGTTAGATCAATACCTCTATGAACCTATAGAAGAAGCAGTCGTCGGCTGGGGACTTCCCCAATGTGGAGTCGCCGCGACAGGGCTGTAGAGTGGCGAACCGGTGCGCGCCCTCTTCCTCCTGCTCTGGCTGTGCGCGGCTTCGGCCTGGGGCGCGGAGCCGCCGCTGACGCGAGCCGAGCGGGCCTTCGACGCGCTGGAGTTCGACACCGCCGCGGAAGCCTTCCAGGCGGCCCTGGCTGCCCCTGGGAGCCTCGGGGAGCGGCTGGACGCATGGAGGGGGCTGGCGATGTCCCGCGCCTTCATGGGGCAGCGCCAGGCCGCCCAGGAGGCCTTCGAGGTTCTGCTGGTGCTGGACCCGGAGGCGCAGGTGCAGGCGTCGCTGGGGCCGAAGATTCGCGCCCCGTTCGAGGCCGCGCGCAAGGCGCTCCAGGGCCAACGCCCGGTGCTGACGGTGGAGCGCCTGCCGGACGGGCGGGTGGTGGCGACGCTGGACCAGCCTCGGCGGGTGGCGGTGGAGGTGCTGGTGGCGGTGCGGCTGCCGGGCGCGGCGGGCTTCACCGCGGCGGTGGGAGCTCCGCCCGGGCCGGTGTCGGTGAAGGCGGGCCCGGCGCGCGCGGTGGAGGCGTATGCGATGGCGAGGGATGCCGGCGGCGCCATCCTGTTCGAGCGGGGCAGCATGCGAGCGCCGCTGCGGTTCGATGCCATGGAGGCACCTCCGCCGGCGGTGGCGGCGGCTCGTGAGCCGGCCCGTCCCGTCCCGGAGGTGCATGAGGAGGACGGGAGCCGTCCGCTGTGGCCCTTCGTGGTCGGCGGTGTCGGGCTGGCCGCCGCGGCGGGCGTGGTGCTGGGCGTGGTGCTCAGCCAGCCGGAGCCGCTCGCGCTGCCTGCCGCGGACCGCACGGAGCGGCTGCCATGAACACGAGCTGGGACGGGAGCCGCATCGGCATGGACAGCGAGCGCAGCCGTGGGCGAGCCCCCTCCTTTATATGCCTCTCACGGGTGTGCACCCTGGGCGTGCTGCTCGGGGTGCTGCTGACGGTGAGCGCCTGCGAGGAGACTCCGGCCCTCGTGGCGCCGGACCTGTGCGCGAGCGTGGCGTGCCCCGGTGGACAGGCGTGCGTGGAGGGCCGATGCCTCGCCACCACGTGCCGGGGTGTGGCGTGCGGCACGGGGCAGGTGTGTGAGCAGGGCTCGTGCGTGGAGCCCTCGTGCCTGGGCGTGACGTGCCAGTCGGGCGAGCGGTGCCGCGACGGCGCCTGCGGGCGTGTGGGCTGTGGCTCCGGCGTGGCGTGCTTCCCGACGGAGCGCTGCGTGGAGTCCGCGTGTGCGTATGACACGTGCCTGGGCGTCGCCTGCCCGCAGTCCACGGTGTGCCGGCCGGGCGGCGTGTGCCGGAGCATCTCCTGCTCGGGCGACTTCGACTGCGAGTCGGACGAACGCTGTGGCACCGACGGCCGCTGTGTGCCGACCTCCGGCTGCGCGGCGGTCCTCTGCCCGGCCCAGCAGGTGTGTCGCGACGGTGCCTGCTCGGCGCTGGCCTGCACCTCCAGCGCGGACTGCGGCGCGGGCGAGACGTGCCGCGCGGGCACCTGTCTCACGTCCGGTGACGCGTGTGCCGCGGTGCCCGCGTGCCCCTCCGGCCAGGTGTGCCGCGCGGGTGCGTGCCTGGAGGTGACGTGCGGAGCGGGGCGGTCCTGCCAGGGACTCGAGGGCTGCCGTTCCGGACGCTGCGAGGGGCCCGTGCGCGGAGAGGCCCAGGGCGTCTCGCCGGCGGCCGCCATCCTTCCGTCCGGCCGGGGCAGTGTGGGCGGAGGCATTGGCGGAGGGCCGATGCAGGGTCCGACGCACACGCTCTATCCAGGCGTCGTTCCCTGAGCGGGAAGCCTCGCGCTCATGTGAGTGCGGCGCGCAGGCGGTCCAGCAGGTGGGGCAGGCGGTGCAGCAGCTCGCGGTCCATGTTCTCCAGCGCGCCGCGCAGGATGGCGAGGTCATCCGGCTCGCGCTCCGCGTTCGCCATGCGCTGCAGGCCGCGCAGGCGCAGGTTGCGCTGCACCAGGCTGTCCAGCGTCTCCTCCAGCTCGTCGGCCAGCTCCGCGTCCAGGTCGAGGTCTCGGCCAATCAGCTCTCGAAGCTGTTCGACCAGGTAGGTCAGGTCCCAGGATTCTTCGTATCCGGCCCGGCGTGACATCTCAGAGAGACTCGTGGTGGCGGAGCACCGGGTTCAGGCCAGCGCCCGGGCGCGGACCAGCCCGGCGAGCGTGAGGCGCGAGCGCGTCGGGTCCAACTCCACGCTCACCTGACAGCCCGCCAGGTCCAGGCGCAGCGTGTAGGGTGAGGCGGAGGGAAGCAGGCTGCGCTCCTGCTGCGCCAGGGCGGCCATGCGGAAGAGCTCGGCCAGCAGCTCCTGCCGGGCCTCCGCCGGCAACCCATCCACCGTGGCCTGAAGTCCACGTGGGATGAGCACGGTGAAGGCCTGGGACGACTGAGCGGCGCCAGCGGAATCGGCGGAGATCATGTCCCACGCCAGTTGCCAGAACCGTACCCCCGTGCAGTCCAGCCATTCCGCGCGGTTGCGAAGACTCGTGACGGACGCACCTGAAAAAATCACCGGCACGTCCAGCTACAACCCTGAAGTGTTTGAAGTCTCCACTGTCGCGGGAAGTAGGAGGGCGCGCCTCGTCATTCGCGTGTGCACGCCCCTCGCTTCGGAGTGCCTCAGGGGATGCGGCAGCAGATGGCGTACGCGGTGGGCGCCGGGGGATTCGAGCCGCTGTTGCGGCAGCGGTAGCCCGGGCCTCCCGTGGACGTGGCGCCGCTCTCGACGGTGAGTCCGGTGGGCATGAAGGCGACGCCGGGAGCGATGTCCAGGCCGGTGCAGCCGCCGCCGGTGAGCACCTCGTTGGCGGCACACCACGCGACGGAGTTGCCGCTGTCCCCCGCGTCATTGCCCGTGGCCTGACGGTGGGTGCACGTCAGCGAGGGCCTCGCATGCGAGTGGTCCGCGCGGGCCGCGATGCGCTGGGTGCCATTCGCTCCGCCCGAGCTGGAGAAATTGACGCTCACGGTGGCGGGAGTGCCAGCGCTGACGTTCAACCCGTCCCCGAAGGAGGGGGCCGCGTCCAGCTTCGCCTTGTCCGCGACCGACATGAAGCCCGCGGCCGTCGCGTTGGCCGCAGCGTGCGCGTGGTCCGAGCGGGCCGCGACGCGGGCCGTGCCGTTGGTGCCGCCCGAGGTCGGGAAGCTGACGCGCACGGTGAGGGGCGTGCCCGTGGCGCTGAGGCCGTCGCTGTAGGTGGGCTCGGGCTCATCCAGCTTCGCCTTGTCCGCGGCGGACAGGAAGCCGGCCGTCGAGGGCGTGGCCGTCGGGTGGCCGTGGGTGGCGCTGGCGAAGGTGGCGGCGGCACGGCCCTCCAGGCGCTGGCTGTCCTGGGCGCGCAGGGCGAAGGGCACGGAGGCCATCTGCAGGCGCGGGGTGAGCTCCGACTGGCCGGTGAGCGCGACGCCCAGGTAGAGGGCGCTGCCGTCGGCCAGGTCGTACCGGAGCGGCAGCGCGGAGCCGAGCACCACGGCGTAATACCCGTTCGTCACGGTGACGGCGGGGTGACGCTCCTGCCACAGCGGGCTGCCGCCCGTGGAGGTGGCGTAGAGGGAGAAGGTGAGGTCCTGGGGCGTGCTCTCCGGGGTGCCGTCCGCGCGCACCAGGCGGCCCTGGAAGGAGAGGGTGCGGGGCACGTCGTCCGCGGCGCGGGAGACGGGCGCGGCCAGCAGGACGAGCACGGCGAGCGCGAGGGCGGGGCGGAGGGCGGACATGGAGACAGCTCCAGGTGGGAGGCGGCGCGCAGTCTACAGGGTGGACCGTTCAGCAGCCGAAAGGGGGTATGCGGCTGGCGGACAGCGGCCGCGCTTCCAGGGTGCCCCCCTCGCATCCTTGCCGCGCGGGGGCTATACGCGACGTCTCCGGGGAGGCACCCATGGCGCGCGCGACGAGGGCAGGCGGGGTGGGACGGACGGTCATCCTGCTGGCGGTGGTGCTGGTGGCGGGCCTGGCCTGCCGCGACGAGCCACCGCTGGTGGGCGCCGTGGGCCGGCTGCGGCTGTCCGCACCGCGCGTGGACTTCCCCGCCACCTACCCCGGCACCACGCGCGACGCGGAGGTGCGGGTGGTGAATGGCGGTCGCGCGCCACTGGACGTCACCTGGACGGAGGTGACGGCGCCCTTCTCGCTGCTGGACGCGCTGCCCGTGCGGGTGCAGGCGGGCGAGGTGCCGGTGCGCCTGCGCTTCGCGCCCTCCGCGGCGGGCACGTATGAAATCACCGTCATCGGCACGGCTTCGGACGGCGGCCGCGTGGAACTGGTGCTGGCGGCCGAGGCGAAGCCGATACCGGAGTGCTCCTCGGTGAAGTGCTTCACCGCCACCTTCGACGTGGTGCTGGAGCAGTGCGTGGAGTCGGTGCAGCCGGACGGCACCGTCTGCGACCCGGGCAACTCGTGCCTCGTCGAGGCCACGTGCCAGGCGGGCCGGTGCAAAGGCCGCGAGCGAGCGTGTGACGACGGCAACGCGTGCACCACGGACGTGTGCCACGCGCTGGACGGCTGTCAGACGGTGCCGGCGCCGCCGTGCCCGGGGGATGGGAAGTGCCAGGTGGGCACGTGCGACCCGGTGAAGGGCTGTGGCCTGAAGCCCGCGTCGGATGGAGCCTTCTGCGGCCCGGTGCGCACGTGTGACAGCGCGGACGTGTGCGTGGAGGGCCGGTGCACCCGCCAGGACCTGCCGGACGGCTTCGTGTGCGCGTCGGCCAGCCCGTGCCAGGGTGAGGGCCGGTGCAAGGGTGAGGTGTGCGAGCGCCCCGGCACGGTGCCCCTGGCGGTGGACTGGACGTACGACGCGCGCTCCACGGGCGAGGAGCTGCACGACATGCTGGTGGGGCCCGAGGGCGACGTGACGCTGTCGGGCTTCTACGCCTACCCGCTGCTGGATGCGGCGAGCGAGTCGCCGGTGCGCTCCGTCAATTCGGCCCGGCGCTGCATGCTGTGGAACGACCGGCTGCTGTGCATGGACCTGCCACAGGACGGCACGGTGTCGTTGCTGGAGCGCACCACGGGCGCACCGCGGTGGACCTTCACCCTGTCGCAGGCCCGGCCGGACTTCGCGCAGCGGACGCTGACGCTCTTCCTGGCGCGGCTGGCGGTGATGGCGCCGGACCGGCTGGCCGCCCTCTTCGAGGCCTACCCGGCCAACGGGCCTCGCGACACGCTGTGCCGCATGTACTTCCTGGTGGTGCTGGACGCCTATGGCCGCATGGTGTCCGCGCAGGAGCTGACGGACCCGCTGCTGTCCGAGTGCAACCACCCGCACCCGTTCGGCCTGGCGTCGGACTCGGTGGGGGACTTGTATGTGTCCTTCTCGCGGACGCTCAACGTGGGAGCGCCGCTGCAGCCGGGGTCGCCCACGCTGCTGATGGCCTTCTCCTCGGACGGGGTGCCGCGCTGGAAGAAGATGGAGAACTTCCGCGCCGGCGAGCTGGCGGTGGTGAACGGGCTGCTGATGCCCGAGCACGGCATGCAGGCCCTGAGCACGGGTGACGGCGCGCCGGTGGGCTCCATTCCCCAGGAGTTCGGCCGCCTGGTGGCCACGCGCGAGGTGGTGGTGCCCAGCGCGCCGGGCACCACGGTGAACCCGGGCGGTGGAGGCTCCACCGCCCCCACCCAGCTCACGGGCTACGGGCTGCCCGCGCTGGGCCCGGTGTGGACGTACACGCTGAAGCAGGGACAGAGCCTCAACACCAAGGAGCTGCAGCTGGCCACGTGGCCCGTGGGTGAGGGGCTGCCGCCGGAGACGCTGGTGCTCACCACGGCGGTGGGAGGAAACAACCAACGGCTGCTGGTGGGTGTGAGCGCGAAGGACGGGAGCGAGTCCTTCCAGTGCCCGCTCTCGTACCTGCCGCGCTCGTCGCCCCAGCGGCTGGAGCTGGCACCCGGCGGGCTGCTGCTGATGGAAGGCGCCTCCACGTGCGGCGAGTGCGACCCGCCGTTCGCCGAGAGCCAGGCGCGCTTCCTGCGCTTCGCCATGCCGGGGGTGCTGCCCGCGCAGGAGCCGTGGCCGGGCACCTTCGGCGGGCCGGGCCACGGCCACCACGAGCACGGGGTGCGCTGACCTCGGTGGAGCTTCGCGGGAGGCGCCGATCCGGTGCCCCCCGCGCTGCTCACTCCGATGCTCAGCCGAGCGTCTTGATGAGGCGCTCCGCCTGCTCGCGGAGCTCCTTCTCGCCGGCCGGGGCCCGCTTGAGGACGTCCTGGGCCAGCGCCTTCGCCTTCGCCTTGTCACCCTTGCGCGCGGTGACGAGGGCCAGGTTGAGCAGCGGCTCCACGCGGTTGGGAGCGCGGCGGCGCGCCTCCTCGAGGATTTCGCTGGCCGCCGTCAGCCGCTCGTCGGGGTCGCCTTCCTCCCAGCGGAACAGGAGGTTGCCCAGGTTGTTGGCGGAGGACCAGTCATCCGGGTCCAGGTCCATGGCCTCGCGCCAGGCCCCCACGGCGCCCTCGATGTCGGGCGGCTCATTGGCCTCGAGCACCATCGCTTCAATGGACTTCGTCTGCGCCGTGGACAGCCCGCGCCGCCCGAGCGCCCGGCAGACCTCCAGCGCTTCGTCACGGTGCCCGGTGGCCATCATCATCCGCGCCAGGTTCCCCTGCGCGGCCGCATCGTCCGGGAACTGGACGGCCAGCTTCTTCACGATGCCGAAGGCCTCGGACGGGTTGCCGCGCGCGGCCAGCACGCTGCTCAGCGAGTTGAGCAGCTCCGCGTTGTCCGGCAGCAGCTTCAGGCCCTGGCGCAGCAGGTCCTCCGCCTGCTCCAGCTCGCCGAGCTGCTGCAGCACGATGGTCCACACCACGTAGACGGGCGGGTTGAGCGGGTTGAGCTCCAGCGCCCGCTGCAGGTGCGGCAGCGCCAGCTGCAGCTCTTCCAGCGCCAGCAGCACGCGGGCCAGGTTGAAGCGGTACTGGGCCACGTCGGGCTCCAGCTGCACCGCCTTCTCCAGCTCCTTGCGCGCGCCCGGGAAGTCGTCCAGCCCGCCCAGGATGTAGCTCAGGCCGAAGTGCGCCTCGGCGCGAGGGGGCTTCGCCTCGCGGATGACTTGCGTATAGAGGTTGCGGGCCGCTTCGTCGTCTCCGCGCGACGTGGCCAGCGCTGCCCTCACCAGCAGGGAGTCCGGGTCCTCCACGCCGCCGCGGGTGGCCTGGTTCACCAACGTCTCCACGCGTGCCCAGTCCCCTTCGACCGAGGCCAGCTTCGCGAGCGTCAGCAGCGCTACACGGTCGTCCTTGTTCTTGCTGAGGGCGCTCTCGGCGAGCGCCCGAGCCTTGTCGACCTCACCGGCCTTCAACAACGCCTGCATGCTCTGGGTGGTCATGGCGGGGAGTATGCCAGGGGTGGGCAGTGCCCGGAAAACAGAGGGCGCGAGGCCCGCGGCGCCTGGAAGGCACCGCGGACGACTCGCGCCCGGGGGTGTGGGTCTGCAGGGGGAGCGCTGACTAGAACAGGCTCTTGAAGAACTTGCCGACGCTCTTCGCCACGTCCTTGATGATCTCGACCGGCTTCTCGATGACCTTCTTGACGGTGTCGGCGATGCCCTTCAGGTTGATGTCGACGTTGAAGCCAATCTTGAAGCCGATGCCGAGCGCGGCGCCGATGTCGAAGCGGGCCTTCAGGCGGCCGCCCTTGAAGCCGATTTCGGCGTTGAACGAGGCACCCACACCCGCCCAGGCCTCGGCGCGAGCACCGACGCTGCCGAACTTGCCCAGGTTGACGTTGGCCTCGGCACCCGCGCGGGCGCCAGCGAAGGCCTCGCCACCGACCTTGGCGGCGTAGATGCCCTTGGCCGGGTCGATGACCAGCTCGCCGTTGACCTTGGCCTTGGCGCCGACATACGCCTCGCCCTGGGCGGTGAGGTTGTAGTCACCCTTGCCAATCTTGACCGAGCCCTGCGCGTTCAGCAGCGTGGCGGCGGCCTGCAGCTGGCCGGTGGCCTTCAGCGCGCCACCCTCGAGGGAGACCTTGCCGGAGCCGCTGACGGAGGCCTCGGCGAACGAGATGCTGCCCTGGCCCTGGGCGATGCTACCGGGGCTGCCGAAGCTGCCGGCGGCCTTGTAGGCAGCGGCGCTCTTCTCGAAGGAGCCCTCGGCCAGCGTCACGCCCGGGAGCTTCCCGGCCAGCTTCCCCACCTTGCTCTGGTTGGCGTTGGGGGTGAAGAGGTCGCTGGTGTCGCCGTTCGAGTAGCTCTTGTTGAAGGTGCGGGTCGTCGAGCTCCCGGCCTGGAAGCTGTTCTGGTACCGGCCGTCCTTGGTCAGCCCGCCCTGCTTGTTGGTGTCCGGCTGCGTCGCGACCTGGTTCTTCTGCGGCGCCGTCTGGGTCTTGGCGGGCGTGGACTGCTTGAGGCTCTTGGTCAGCCCGAGGAAGTTGAAGCCGCGGAGGCTCTTGGTGGTCATTTGCGGAAGCTCCAGGTCAGGAATTTAAATCTTGAGCCATTGTCGGGGGGATGTAGCGCCGGGTTGCGTGGGGTTGGATCTTTTGGATCTCCAACCCGGGTGCGCGTACATCCCACACGGGCCGTGCGGGCCCGCGGTGGCCCTCACCGGCCGCTGAACCAGCGGATGACGAAGTACATGGCGGTGGCCACGGCGATGGAGGCGATGCCTGCGCCCGGGACGGCCCAGGACGTGGCCTGGACGCCGGGCTCGAGCACGGCCTGGCTCGGGTCCTCCGGGTCATAGAAGACCTTGGCGGGCGTGCCGCGGGGGTAGCGCGCCGCATGGGCCTGGGCGTGCTGCTTGCTGCTGACCTCGACGACGTCCTTGCCCAGGGAGGTGCCCGTGTAGCTCTGCCCGTCCACGGTGTAGGTGTACTCCACCTCCGGGCGGTAGAGGATTTGCGGCGCGGGCTTCGGAGCATCGTCGTCGTAGCTCGTCTCCGCGTTGATGGGAGCGACCTCGCGCGACGTCACCGTCGATGAGCGGATGGTGCCCTCGGTGGTGGGCCAGTCCGCCGTGCGCGCAATCTGTTGCATCCGGCGGAGGCCCCACACGAGGACGCCCAGGCCCGTGACAGCGAGGATGACGCTGATGGTGGACAGCACCGATAGGAGCAGTGGCTTCATGTTGGGTGCCGCACCTTAGCGCTCTCCAGGCTGGCGTCGAGAGCAGCGCCTGGATTCCTGGCACCTGGGCCCGTCACATCGCGGCGTCCGTGGCTCCCTCCGATGAGCAGGCACACGTGGGGGAAGGCATGGCCGTCGAAGTCCGCATCCCGGTCCTGGTGCAGGACCCTGTCGCCGCGGAGGAGCGCAGCCTTCCTCCCCTGGAATGGGTACGCCTCAAGAGCGAGGACGTGGTGCTGGACGGGCCGGTGTCGCCGCGCGTGGCGGTGCTGGATTTGGACGCGCGCACCGGCAGGCTGAGGCGGGGCGCGCGCTACCAGCCGCCCGAGCGCGAGGGAGAGCCGGGGACGTTCCGCCTCCAGGAACCGGAGCGGCTGGACTCGGCCGACATCATCCAGGTGAGCGTCTTCGGCGCGGTGCTGCGGACGCTGGAGATGTTCGAAGAGGACGACGCGCTCGGCCGCAAGGTGTGCTGGGCCTTCGAGGGCTCGCAATTGCTCGTGGTGCCACGGGCGGGCGAGTGGGCGAACGCCTTCTACCAGCGCGAGTCCCGCAGCCTGCAGTTCTTCTACTTCCACCACCCGCGGCTGAAGGGGGGCGGGGAGGAGTGCATCTACACCTGCCAGTCGCAGGACATCATCGCGCACGAGACGGCGCACGCGGTGCTGGATGGGATTCTCCCGGACCTGTACCACGCGCTGTCGCCGCAGGCGCTCGCGCTGCATGAGTCGGTGGCGGACCTCACCGCGGCGCTCGCCGCCTTCCGGTGCCGGCCGCTGGTGCGGCAGGTGCTGCGGACGCAGGGCGGCAGCATCGCCAGCTCCGGCGCGTTCAGCGCCATTGGCGAGCAGTTCGGCAAGGCGCTGGGCAGTGAGCGGGGCCCCCTGAGGGACTTGCTCAATGACAAGACGCTGAAGCCCATTGAAGGGGGCAGGCCGGAGGACGTCGTCTCCACGCTGGAGCCGCACGCGCTGAGCGAGGTGCTCTCCGGCGCGCTCTACAGCGTCATGCTGCGGCTGCACGAGGCGCTCAAGGACGAGTTCGCGCGCAAGGACCAGGCGCGGCCCTCGCTGGTGGCTCCAGCGGAGACGGCCCGGCAGGCGCTGCCTCCCGAGGACTCGCCCGCGCCTCCGCTGGCGCAGCTGGGCTTCGTTTCCTGGGAGGCCTGGCAGGACGCGCGCCGGCGGGTGTCGGGCAAGGCGCTGGCGGTGGCGGCGTCTCGCTTCAAGCGCAGCCTGTACCGGGGGCTGGACTACCTGCCGCCGGGAGAGGTGTCGTTCGCGGACCTGGGGAGGGCCATCCTCACCGCGGACCAGGCGTCGCATCCGGACAGCGGAGAGCAGCGCGAGTGGCTGTGCTACGAGTTCGTCCGGAGGGGCATCGTCCGCAACGCCCGCGAGCTGCAGGTGCGGACCGACTTCGAGCACCCCTGCCTCGCCCACGTGGACCTGGACACGCTGGCGAAGAGCGACTGGGCCGCGTACGCCTTCGCCAACCGGCACCGCGGCTTCCTTCGCATTCCTCGCGGAGTGTCCTTCCACATCGCTCCGAGGCTCGTGGTGGAGAAGCTCTCCTACTCCGGAGGCGAGCACGGCAGGCGGCGTGTGCGCGAGTGCATCTTCAAGGTCTCCTGGAAGGTGGACGAGCCCGACGTACTGCCCGGCGGTGGGTTGCCCGACGTGAGGCAGGTCACCTTCGGCACCACGCTGGTCATCGACTGGGAGACGCGGCGGGTGCGGTCGCTGCTCACGTCGGACCGGAAGCCTTCGCGGAAGGTGGACCGCGACGGGATGCTGCGGCGGTTGATGGACGAGGACCTGCTGCGCGTGGGTGACGAGGCGCTCGGGCCCGACGGCAAGCCGCTGTGCCATGCCGTCCAGGCGGAGGTCTCCGGTGGAATCCTGCGGGTGGTGGGCACGGCGCACATGCTTCACCTGGTGGCCGACCGCTTCCAGAACGGGGGTGGATGATGGAAGCGCTGCGAGTGCGGACGTACAACGTGCGGTTCGGCGACGCGCTGCTCGTGTCGGTGCCGGACCATGACGCGGAGACGGGCGTCACCACGGTGCGGCACCTGCTCATCGACGTGGGCAACGTGCAGACGGGCGCGGGCGGGGCGGACACGGTGTTCCAGCCGGTGCTCGACGACGTGCTCGCGGAGCTGGATGGCGCGCCGCTGGACCTCTACGTGATGACGCACGAGCACCTGGACCATGTGCAGGGGCTGTTCTACGCGGATGGGCGCCTGTACGAGGGAGGACTGCGGGAGCGGCTGAAGCCGCGTCATGCGTGGCTGACGGCGTCGGCGGCGCCGGACTACTACGAGCGGCATCCCGAGTCGGCGAAGCAGCTCGCGCTGCGCAAGGCGCTCTATGACGACCTGCGGGAGTACCTCCGGCTGAGGCCCGAGGCCGCGCGCCGGGCGGTGCCGTCCATCCTGCTCAACAACGACTACCGGAGGACGGAAGCGTGCGTGGAGTACCTGCGAGGCCTGGCCGAGCACACGCACTACGTGCACCGAGGCGCGCCGCTGGAAGGGACGCATCCGTTCAAGGAGGCGCGGCTGGAAGTCTGGGCACCCGAGGAGGACACCAGCGACTACTACGGGAGGTTCTTCCCGGTGGCGCTGGGCCTGGAGCGCAAGCCGGGAGGGGAGGTGTCGCTCAACGTGCCGGCGCCTCCGCCCGGAGTGGACGCGAGCGCCTTCTACAACCTGCTCACATGGCGGCGCCGGGGACTGGGAGATGACCTGCTGGCCATCGACAAGGCGGCGAACAACACGAGCATCGTCTTCAGCCTGGAGTGGCGGGGCTGGCGGCTGCTCTTCGCGGGGGACGCGGAGCTGCGGAGCTGGAAGACGATGAAGAAGCACGGCGTGCTCAAGCCGGTGCACTTCCTCAAGGTGAGCCACCACGGGAGCCACAACGGGACGCCGGAGGGAGACCTCTTCGACGCCATCCTTCCCGAGCAGCCGCCGGATGGACGTCAGCGGTGCGCGGTCATCTCCGCCTTCAGTGGCACATACAACGGCATTCCCCATACACCGACGAACGAGCGGCTCCAGGCCCGGTGCGCGCTGAGCACCACGGTGCAGGACGAGGATGCGCCCTTCGTGGACCTCACGTTCGAGGACGTGGGCAGGCAGCGGGCGACTCCGAGAATCCGGCGCGCCGTGCCGGTGCGGAACCTGGGACCCCAACGTCCCCGAGGCCACACGCGAGGCGGAGGCAAGCGACGGGCATGAGCGCCCGGCACGCGGCTACGTGAGTGAGGTGTGCGGTGCGAGGGCACTGTGGAGAACTTGTGGACGTGTTCCCGCTCAGGCCTTCGCTGGAGCCTGTGTCGCGCGGACCTCGTCCCTCCAGGCCTCGTAGTGGATGCGGCCCAGCGGAGTCTCATGCAGGCCCTCGGGGGACAGCGTGCCGATGATGTCCACGTGCTCGGAGCCATCCGGGGCGGGGTGGGTGCGGAACTCGACGCAGAGTCCGAACAGCGGCACCGGCAGTCCATGCCAGCGCACGCGGCGGCCTTTCAGGGAGACGCCGCCGTCCTCCAGTACACGGACGTCCAGTTCCACCTCCAGGCCGTGCTCGAGGAAGACTTCGTAGAGCCGGCCCTTGCGCACGACGAAGTCGGAGTCGAACACGCGCAGCACGCCATCGCAGTACAGCTCGCGGACGAAGTGCATGGAGCCGTCGACGCGGCGGAAGGTGCGGAAGCGCGAGGGGAAGGCCTGGGCCCCGTGCTCGGAGACGCCCTGCCCGAGCAGCCGGGTGGCCACCCATGCAATCCGCCGGGCCATACGCGTGCGCAGCTCCACCGAGGCGCGCACGGCCCAGGCACCGGGGTTGCTGTAGAAGCGCACCACGCGCGGGTCCACCCGCGTCACGCCTTCACCGAGCGTGGCCGCGAGCAGGGGCCAGGCCTCCGCCGCACCCACGCGCTGTCCCCAGTGAAGGGCGCGCACGCCCCGGCGATACACCCCGGCCGCGGCCCACGCGGTGATGAAGCTGGAGAGGAGCAGCCAGGCCGCTCGCCGCTCATCCACGAGTCCTGGCAGTCCGGGCCAGCGGGGGATGAGCACTGCTCGCGCGGTGGCGAGGGCGTAGTGCTGGAGGAGACTCCACCCGGCGCGCAACAGCCGCCCCAGTGTCAGGGCCATGCCGTGGGCGATGGCCGCCTCACCCGACACGGCGCCCGCGAGCGCGGGCTGGTCGAAGAAGCGGGAGCCGAGCGTCATCTCCAGGTGCTGTACGAGCAGGCGCCACAGTGGCTCGCCGTCATGGGCCCGGGCCTCCGCGAGGAAGGCCGCTTCGTGTCCCGCTTCCCGAGCCTCGGAGGCATCCCGCATGTGGGCCTCAATCCACCGCTCCTCGCGAATCTCCAGGGGGAGATTCTCCTCGCAGGCCCGTGCATACGAGGCCCACGCGGTGGTGCGAGGCCGCCCCTGGGCATCCACCGGCAACACGGCCGCGCCCAGGCGGGCGAACGGAGCGGACACACCCCAGAAGCGGCCCAGGGCCACGGCGCTGGCGACGAGCAGGTGCACCCGGGCCATGCGGCACGGGTGGGCACGGTAGAAGTCCGCGAGCAGCGCGACACACCTGCGGGACGCGCGCTGGCGGAGGACGAAGGCGTGGAGGTCCTCCGTCGAGGCGGTACCGGGCAGCCACTTCCGGGCGTCGGCGAGCTCGGAGGGAGCAAGGCCCTCCACGAAGAGAGGGCCTGCTTCGTGCGCCCGCCCCTGCCCCGCCATCGAGGACTCCGAGGCGAAGTCGTGGGTGTCCGGGGTCGCCATGCAGACCTCACACGCGCTTTCACGCTGCGCACCACTTCGCCCGAGCCGCTCCGTCTTGCTCCGGGACGAAGCGCCAGCAGCCAGCTCCGCCACGGCTGCCCCGCTCATGGCGACACCTCCACAAGTTCTCCACAGTCCGTCGCCGCGCCCGGCGCCCGGTGCTCATTGCCGGAGCCGAGCCAGCTCCGCGCCGCACCAGGAGCCGGCGCCCTGCCCAGCACGCGCGAGAGGAAGAACAGGGCGAACCGCCACCGTGAGCGACCCCGAGCCAGCGCACCCTCTTCCCCCGCGCACCAGCGGCGCAGCGTCTCGAAGCCCCACTCGGTGCCCAGCTGCATGACGGGGCGGAACAGCGCCGCGTCGAGCAGCTCCCCCGCGACTCCGTGCCGCGTCTGGTAGTCGAACACCGTCTTGAAGAAGGTGCCCTCGGGCCGGCGCTCGTAGAGCCACAGCCCGCGGCCCTTGAGGATGACGCTGCGGAAGTCGTCCGAGCCGAACTCGAAGGTGGAGCGCACCAGGGGCGTGTTCGCGAGGTAGCGGCCCCAGCCCTTGATTTCGAGTCCGAAGCCCAGGTGCGTCCGGTAGTCCATGAGGTGGAAGCCGCGCGCGTCCTGCTCGGGCAGGTACTTGATGGACGTGAAGCGCACGTCCCAGGCCGTGTGCAGCTCCGGCTCCTGCGTGCGCTCCCACACCCGCTCGACGGGGGCGGGGATGAGCGCCTCCACCACGATGCGGCGCGGAGGCGGCTGCTTCGGGAGCGCCGCCACCGGCACGCGGCGGAAGGCGAACCACCGGAACAGGTCCCGAGCGAACGAGGCGAGCGCCACCACACCCATCACCGTCATCAGCGTGCGCAGGGCCACGGGGACGGAGGGAGGGGCCACGCGCAGGCCCGTGGGCAGGAGTCGGTCCGGCCACACGGCATGGAAGATGGACATGAGGTACAGCCCGACGAGCACGCTGAGCACCACGTGCATGAAGTACTCGCCGCGAGGCAGGCCACCCTGGGGCGCGCGGCTGTCACGCTCCTCCCAGACATCGGCCCAGGCGACGAAGACGTCGGACGCGTAGAGCACCGCGAGCAGTCCCAGCGCGAGGCCCTGGAAGCGCAGGTGCGGCACCCAGAGGAACTGGAGCCCGTAGATGAGGTGGCGCACGGTGTGCCAGAGGACTTCACGCTGACACTCGGCGCGCTCCTGGAGACGGCCGCGCCACGTGTGGAAGTAGAGGACGTCGAAGGCGCCCAGCAGTCCGATGGCGAGCAGCAGGTAGAAGGCGGCGGTCATACCCGGCCCCTGTGCAACCGGGCGGCCAGGGCCGCGCGGCGCTCCAACCGTGCGGAACCTCAGGGCCTCACGGGGGCCACGGGCACGTCACTGTCAACGCCGTGGACAGCGGTGACAACGGCGCGAGTCAGTACACCTCGCCGGGAAACACGAAGGGCGCCTTGCATCACTCCGCCTTCAGGGACAACCTATGAGGAAGGGCCGCGAGTCACCTCCCTGACACGTCAGACCCGGCTGTTATTGCCCCTCCATGGAACTGGAGACGGGCGTCGGGGAACATGGGGCAGTCATGGAACGAAAACCAGCCACCTACGCGGACCTGGAGGCACTCCCCGACAACGTGGTCGGGGAGCTCATCGGCGGAGCGCTGCATGCCAGTCCCCGTCCGGCTGGGCCGCATACGATCGCGGCGTCCCGGCTGGAAATCGAGCTGGGAGGTCCGTTCGACCGGGGAAGAAATGGGCCCGGAGGTTGGATCCTCCTTATCGAGCCGGAGCTGCACCTGCGAGAGGACGTGCTCGTCCCGGACCTGGCCGGCTGGCGCCGCGAGCGGATGCCCAGGCCTCCGAGGACCGCGGCCTACACCCTCGCGCCGGACTGGGTCTGCGAGGTGCTCTCGCCCTCCACGAAAGCCCTGGACCGGAAGGTGAAGCTGCCCGTGTACGCACGCGAGGGCGTGCGACATGTCTGGCTGATGGACCCCGAGGCGCGCACGCTGGAGGTGTTCAGCCTGGAGGGCACGGACTATTCGCTGCACGCCACGCACTCGGGCCCGGCCCTCGTTCGCGCCGAGCCCTTCGAGGCCGCCGAGCTGGAGCTGGCCTACCTCTGGGGCGAAATGTAGGAAGCGCAGCGGCCATGAGGGCTGCGCCGTCCACTCCGCCCCGTTACATCTTGCCCCCGCATTTCCCAAGCAGGACACGCGAGGTGGCACGCACATGAATTACCGGCAGCTGGGCCGCACCGGCCTCTATGTCTCGGAGCTGTGCTTCGGAGCCATGACCTTCGGCGGAGAGGGAATCTGGAAGGCGATTGGCACGCAGGGCCAGGCGGAGGCCGACAAGCTCGTGGGCCGCTCCCTGGACGCGGGCATCAACTTCTTCGACACCGCGAACGTCTATTCCAACGGCGCCTCGGAGCAGCTCCTCGGCAAGGCCCTGGGGGCGAAGCGCTCCGGCGTCGTGCTGGCCACCAAGGTCCGCGGGCGCATGGGGCCGGGCGTCAACGAGCTGGGCCTGTCACGTGGCCACATCATGGACTCGGTGCACGCGAGCCTGAAGCGCCTGGGCACCGACTACATCGACCTGTACCAGATTCACGGCTACGACCCCGTCACGCCGCTGGACGAGACGCTGCGCGCGCTCGACGACCTCGTGCACCAGGGCAAGGTGCGCTACCTCGGCGCGTCCAACCTGGCCGCGTGGCAGCTCATGAAGGCGCTCGGCATCAGCGAGCACCGCGGCCTCTCCCGCTTCGAGTCCCTGCAGGCCTACTACACCATCGCCGGACGCGACCTGGAGCGCGAGCTGGTGCCACTGATGAAGGACCAGCACCTGGGCCTCATGGTGTGGAGCCCGCTGGCCGGTGGCTTCCTCAGCGGCAAGTACCGCCGCGACCAGCAGGGGCCCGAGGGCTCCCGCCGTGTCGCGTTCGACTTCCCGCCCATCAACAAGGAGCGCGCCTATGACGTCGTCGAGGTCATGGACGGCGTGGCGAAGGAGCACGATGTCTCCGTGGCGCGCGTGGCGCTCGCGTGGCTGCTGCACCAGTCGCACGTCACCACCATCATCATCGGCGCGAAGACGGAGCAGCAGCTCGAAGACAACCTCCTGGCCACCACGCTGAAGCTCACGCCCGAGCAGCTCGCGAAGCTCGACGCCGCCTCGAAGCTCCCGGCCGAGTACCCGCAGTGGATGCTCGAGCGGCAGGGCGCGGACCGCGTGTCCCCGGCGAAGTAGGCACGGTGTCTCAGTTCCACGGAAGGGAGGAGCGCTTCGCCCAGTACGCGCGAGGCGCCTCCACCAATCCGTGCAGCCGTGTGTCCAGGTCCGCGCTCCACTGCACGGAGCGCGCGGCCACGTTGTCCCGGAGCTGCTCCACGGTGGAAGCGCCGCTGAGCACCACGGACACCCACGGCTGCGCCAGCACCGCCGCGAGCGCGAGCGCATCCGGAGTCACACCCCGCTCGGACGCCAGCGCCCGCAGGGGCTGAAGCTCCGCGCTCGTGTCGCGTGAGGTGAGCCGGCCATTGGCCACGGCCTCCTTGACGATGACGCCCCAGCCCGCGGCGTGGGCCTCCGCGAGCGCGGGCCCGGCGGAGCGCTCCAGCAGGTTCCACGTGGCCTGCACGCAGGAGAACACCGGCGCGCCGTCCACGCGGACCTTCAGCGCGCGCCGCAGCACGTCCGCCTGCGAGGCACCGCTGAGGGACAGTCCTACGACGACGCCCTGCTCGCGCAGCCGCGCCAGCGCGGAGAGGACAGCGGTGTCGTCCAGCACGCCGCTCTCGAAGGTGGCGGAGTGCACCTGGTACAGCGCCAGGTGCGGCCCGAGCAGCGCGCGGCTCTCCCCGAGCTGCCGCTGGAGTGTGGCCAGCGAGTGGTCCTTCACCTCGTGGTGCTCGGCCTGGACCTGCCAGTCGGCGGTGTACGTGTACCCCCACTTGGAGCCCACGGTGACGTCCCCGGGACGCAGGTTCCGCTCGGCGAGCCAGGAGGCAAGGAAGGCCTCGGCGCGCCCGTACGAGCGGGCAGCGTCGAAGTAGCGGAGGCCGGCGTCATACGCGGCGTCGAGCACCGCGTGGGCCTGGCGCTCCATGGCCGAGACGGTGCGCTCCCCACCGAAGTCGCCGCCATGGCCGAGGGTGATGTAGCCCGGCCGACCGAGCGCGGCGAGTCCAAGGCCCAACGAAGAGACGGCGGGCCCGTGGGCGCCGAGGGTCCGAGTCATGCCACCCTACCTAACGCATGACGCAATCCGTCGAAAGGCAGACAGGCCGCCGAGCGGCCGTTCTTGTTGACACTGTGCCAACAACTTCCCATCATCACCCTCACAGGAGCACGGAGGCTCCTTCCATGAGCTACCAACACATCCGGTCTTCCTTCGCGGACCGGGTTGCCACCCTGGAACTGCACCGTCCTGAAGCGCGCAATGGCTTCACAGTGACCATGGCGGACGAGCTCGGTGACGCGCTCGACGCCGCCGATGCGAATGAAGACGTGCGCGTGGTCGTCCTCACCGGTGCTGGCAGGGACTTCTGCGTGGGCGCGGACCTCAGCGGCAAGTCGCTCGAGGTGATGAATGAGGAGACGCTGGCGCACGGCTGGGTGGAGCCGGCGACGCGGGTGACGCGCCGGATGTTCGCGCTGCGCAAGCCGGTCATCGCCGCCGTGCGCGGCGCCGCGGTGGGCGTGGGCTCGACGATGATCCTCCCCGCGGACTTCCGCCTCGCCTCGAAGGACAGCCGCTTCGGCTTCGTCTTCAGCCGGCGTGGCATCTATCCGGAAGCGGGCTCCAGCTGGTTCCTGCCGCGCATCGTCGGGATGGGCCGCGCGCTCGATTGGATGGTGAGCGGCCGCCTCATCAACGCGGAAGAGGCGCTCGGCGCGGGCCTGGTCCGCTCGCTCCACGAGCCCGAGGCGCTGCTCGACGCCGCCTATGCGCTGGCCCGCGAGCTGGTGGAGAACACCGCCCCGGTGTCCGTGGCCGTCATCCGGCAGGAGCTCTACCGGATGAGCGCGCTGCCTTCGCCCGAGCCCGCCTTCGAGCTCGACAGCCGGCTCATCGCCAGCCTGGGCCAGAACGCGGACGCGGTGGAGGGCGTGATGTCCTTCCTGCAGAAGCGTCCCGCGAAGTTCCCCCGGACGCTGGGGCAGGACCTGCCGGCGTTCCTCCCCTGGCTGGAGCAGAAGTCATGAGCCAGGCCGCCACTCCCCGCTGGAAGCGGCTCGAGCCGGACACGCGCCGGGAACAGATTCTCGAGTGCGCCGCGCGGCTGTTCGGCGAGCGCCCGTACGCGGACGTCTCCACCACGGACATCGCCCGGGAGGCAGGCGTCGCCCGGGGCCTTATCAACCACTACTTCGGGCAGAAGCGGGACCTCTACTTGAAGGTCGTGAAGAGGATGCTGCTCATGCCTGGCCTGGAAGAGAGCGTGCCCATGACCGGGAACCTGAGGCAGCGGGTGGAGCGCAGTGTCGAGTGGTACCTCGACACGGTGGCGGTCCATGGCAAGACGTACGTGGCCGTCACCGGCTCGGGAGGCATCGGCTCGGACCCGGAGGTCGAGCGCTTCATCTTGGAGGCGGACGACGTGGCCTCTTCGAAGACGCTCGCGTTCCTGGGCCTCAAGGTCGAGGTCGGAAGCGACGCGCGGCACAGGGCGATGATGCGCTCCTACGCGGGTCTGGTGAAGGCCACCATCCGTGAGTGGATTCGCGGCGGGACAATCTCCCGTGAGGACGCGCACCTGCTCCTGAGCGAGGCGCTCATCACCATCGTCCGCGACGTGTTCCCCCAGCTTGCCCAGACGGCCGGCCCCGGGCGTGACGACACGCGGGCGCCGAAGTCGGGGCCCAAGCGCGGAAAGGACTCCTGATGACCTCGAAGCCGCTCGCGGGACGCACGCTGTTGATGTCCGGAGGAAGCCGGGGAATCGGGCTGGCGATTGGCGTCGCGGCGGGACGGCTCGGCGCCAACGTCGCGCTGCTGGCGAAGACCGACACCCCGGACCCACGGCTGCCAGGGACGGTGCACACGGCCGCGGCGGAAATCGAGGCTGCGGGAGGCAAGGCGCTCGCGGTGGTTGGCGACGTGCGTGAAGAAGCGGACGTGCAGCGCGCCGTGGATGCGACGGTGGCGCGCTTTGGCGGCATCGACTTCTGCGTGAACAACGCGAGCGCCCTCGCGCCGCTCAAGACGGAGGAGCTGCCCGTCAAGCGGTTCGACTTGATGACGCAGATTCAGCTGCGGGGAACGTTCCTCCTGACGCGCACGTCGCTACCGCATCTGCGGCGCTCTCCGCACGCGCACATCCTCTCGCTGTCTCCGCCGGTCAACCTCGCGCCCCACTGGCTGGGCAAGCACCCGGCGTACACGCTGGCCAAGTACGGGATGACGCTGCTCACGCTCGGCTGGGCCGCGGAGTTCGCCGAGGCCGGCATCGCCGCGAATGCGCTCTGGCCCCGGACGCTCATCGCCACCGCCGCCGTGAAGAACCTGCTCGGAGGCGACACGTCGATGCAGCGGGCCCGCGCGCCGGAAATCATGGCGGACGCGGCCGTGGCCATCTTCCAGCGCCGGCCGCGCGACTGCACCGGGCACACCTTCATCGACGAAGACGTCCTCCGCGCCGAGGGCGTCACCGACTTCACCCGCTATGGGGGCGGCGACGACGTCCTGCTCGACCTCTACGTCGACCCCTGAAGTGGAACACGACAGCACGTCTGGTCATTGACTCCGGAGGAGATGCCATGAGTTCGTCTCTCGCAGCCCTGGAAGCGCAGTGCCAATCACAGGCGGACAAGCTCACGCTGCCGCTACTCCTCAAGCGCAATGCCGAGGAATACGCGGACGCTCCAGCCCTCAGCACAGGGGACCGGACGCTCACCTGGGCACAGCTGCGCGAGCAGACCGCCGCGCTCTCCCGGGGCCTTGGCGCGCTCCGGCTGACGCGCGGTGAGCGGATGATGATCATGATGTCCAGTCGGCCGGAGCACTGGGTCATCGACTATGCCGCCGCCCACCTCGCCGCCATCCCCTGTACCGCGTACCAGACGCTGAGCCCCGAGCAGGTGGGCTACGTCGCGCAGCACAGCGGCGCCACGGTGGTGGTGCTGGAGGGCGCGGACGAAGTCGCCCGGTGGCTGCGGGTGCTCGACACGCTTCCCACGCTCAGGCGGGTCATCGTCCTCGACGCCTCGGCGATTCCCGCGGGGGATGCGCGCTTCATCTCCTACGCCCAGGTCGAAGCCGAGGGACGCGCGCTGCACCAGGCGGACCCCACGGTCTTCGAGGAAGGGTGGAAGAGCATCCGGCCCGATGACCCCATCGCGATGATGTACACCTCGGGCACCACGGGCGACCCGAAGGGCGTGGTCCTGAGCCATCGGAACGCCTTCTACGAGGCCATCGCGGTGGACCTCTCCGCGCCCGTCCCGATGCGGATTCCCTCCATCGCCTATCTCCCGCTGGCGCACATCGCGGAGCGCGAGCTCGGCTTCTACCGCGCGCTCTACAAGGCGCTGCATATGCACATCTGCCCGGACCCGGTGGGCGTGGTGCCGCTGATGGCGAAGGTGCGGCCCCCCGCCTTCTTCGGCGTGCCGCGCCTGTGGGAGAAGCTCGCCGGGGGACTGCGGGCGAAGCTGGGCACGCTCGAAGCCGCCCAGCGCGAGCCCATCCTCGCCGCGCACGCGTTGGCGCTGGAGGCCTTCCGGCTCGAAGGCGCCGGCAAGGCCGTGCCTCCGGAGCTCGCGAAGAAGGTGGAGGAGGTGGAGGCCACCATCCTCAAGCCCCTGCGCAAGATGTTCGGACTGGATGCGCTGGAGTGGGCGAGCAGCGGCTCGGCGCCCATCCCCGTCGACATCCTCGAGTACCTCGGCGGCTTCGGCATCAAGGTGCTCGAGGTCTGGGGCATGAGTGAGACCACTGGCTGCGCCACCATCAACACGCCCACGGACTTCCGCCTTGGCGCCGTGGGTCGGCCCATTCCGGGCGTGCAGCTTCGGCTGGCGGCGGATGGGGAAATCTTCGTCCGGGGCCCGGTGGTGTTCCTCGGCTACCTCGCCGCCAATGGCAAGATTGTCCGTGCGACGGACGCGGATGGCTGGCTCGCCACCGGCGACATCGGCACCGTGGACTCCGAGGGCTTCCTCTCCATCACGGACCGGAAGAAGGAGCTCATCATCACCTCGAGCGGGAAGAACATCGCCCCGTCGAAAATCGAGGGCATGCTGCGCGCGCACCCCCTCGTCGCCCAGGCGCTGGCGGTGGGAGATGGCTGGCCCTACGTCACCGCGCTCATCTCCCTGGACCCGGACGCCGCGCCGCTCTGGGCCAAGGCCCGGGGTCTCCATTCGCAGTCGCTCGCGGAGCTGCTGAGCGACCCGGCCATTCGCACCGAGCTCGAGTCGCTCGTGGCCGCGACCAATGCCCGGCTCTCCCGGTCGGAGCAAGTCAAACACTTCGAGGTCGTCCCCGAGGTGTGGTCCCCCATGACGGGCGAGCTCACGCCGACCCTCAAGCTCAAGCGCCGCGTCATCCTCGAGAAGTACGCCGAGCGCATCGCCGCGCTCTACGCGAACGCCTGACCCCACCTGCTGGAACGGAAGCACGGAGCGCACCCCCATGCATGCGAGAACCCCGGAGCACGCCGCGTTCGCGGAAGCCATCGACGCGTTCTGTCGGGACAGGACCGGCACGCGCGCGCAGCGCGACGCCCTGACCCGGCACGGCACCGAGGCCCACAACCCCGCCCTCTATGCGCAGATGGCCGAGCTCGGCTGGCTCGGGGCGGGTATCCCGCTGAAGCATGGCGGCTCGGGCGGCGGCATCCAAGACATGTGTGTCTTCGCCGAGCGCACCGCGTACGGGCTCGCCCCGGTGGGTGGCTATGTCACCACGGCGGTCTCCGCCGGTCCGTACGTGAAGTACGGCACCGAGGCCCAGCGCGAGAAGGTCCTCGGTGGCATCACCCGGGGCCGCGTGGAGGCCATCTCCATCTCCGAGCCCGGGGCCGGCTCGGACGCCGCCGCCATCACCTGCCGCGCGACGCGCACGCAGGGAGGCTGGGTCATCAACGGGCAGAAGACCTGGTGCTCGAACGCGCACCTCGCGGACCACCTCCTGCTCGTGGCGCGCACCCACACCTCGGGCTCGCGGCACGAGGGCCTCACCATGTTCTGCGTGCCCGCCAGCACGCCCGGGGTGGAGATTCGCGGCATCCCCACCATGGCCGGCAAGGACGTCAACGACGTCTTCTTCACCGACTGCTTCCTGCCCGAGAGCGCCGTGGTCGGCGCCGTGGACCAGGCCTGGCCGCAGCTCATGTCGGGGCTCAACAGCGAGCGGCTCATCCTCGCGGCGACGATGCTCGGTCGGGGCCGGCGCGCGTTCGATGACGCCGTCGCGTACGTGAAGGAGCGCAAGCAGTTCGGCAAGCCGGTGGGCTCCTTCCAGGCGCTCAAGCATCGCATCGCGGACCTGGCCACCGAGCTCGACTGCTGCGAGCTGCTCGTCTACCGCGTGGCCGCGATGGCGGACGAGGCCCCGGAGCGGATGCTCCCGCGCGAGGCCTCCATGGCGAAGCTGAAGACGAGCGAGACGGCCAAGCGCGTGGCGCTCGAAGGCATGCAGATGATGGGCGGCTACGGCTACGCGACCGAGTACGACATGGAGTCGCATCTGCGGGCCACGGTCATCTCCACCGTCTACGGCGGCACGAGCGAAATCCAGCGCGACATCATCGGCAAGACGTTCGGGCTCTAGCGCGGAAGAGGGACAGACAATGACGGCACGTTCTCGGTGGAGCTCGGACGAGCTCGAGCAGGTGCGCGGGCTCGCGGCCATCTACTTCACGAAGGAAGTCCTCCCCAACGTGCCCAAGCACGTGGAGCAGGGGTACCCGGACAAGGCGCTCTACCGGCGGGCGGGCGAGCTGGGGCTCCTGTGCATGTCCATCCCCGAGGCCTACGGCGGCGGCGGTGGCACGTTCGCCCACGAGGCGGTCCTCATCGAGGAGCAGATTCGCGCCGGGGACCCGTCCATGGGCTTCGCGGTGCACTGCACCATCGTCGCGCACTACATCCTCGCGTACGCGTCCGAGGCCCAGAAGCAGAAGTGGCTGCCGAAGCTCGCCAGCGGCGAGTGGGTGGGCGCCATCGCGATGACGGAGCCGGGCACGGGCTCGGACCTCCAGGCCATCTCCACCCGCGCGGTGCGTGAGGGTGACTTCTACCGGGTGAGCGGCTCGAAGACGTTCATCTCCAACGGCCGCGTGTGCGACTTCCTCATCATCGCCGCGAGGACGGGGGACCAGAAGGGCCACGCCGGAATCTCACTGCTGTGTGCCGAGGTGTCCGACACGACGCCCGGCTTCGAGCGGGGCCGCATCCTCGACAAGCTCGGAGGGAAGGGCCAGGACACGACCGAGCTCTTCTTCGATGACCTGAAGGTCCCCGCCGTCAATCTGCTCGGCGGGGAAGAGGGCAGGGGCTTCGTCCAGTTGATGCAGCAGCTGCCCCAGGAGCGACTGAGCACGGCGCTCATCGCCATGGCAAGCATCGAGCGTGCCGTGGAGCTGACAGTCGACTACACCAAGCAGCGCCACGTCTTCGGCAAGCCCCTTTTCGCTCTGCAAAACACCCGCTTCGAGCTGGCGGAGTGCGCCACCCTGAGGCGCGTCTGTCGCACCTTCATCGATGACTGCATCGAGTCCCACCTCGCGGGGAAGCTGGACGTGACCACGGCGGCCATGGCGAAGTACTGGGTAACCGACCAGTCCTGCATCGTCGCGGACCGTTGCCTGCAGTTGTTTGGCGGGTACGGGTACATGAAGGAGTACCCCATCGCCCACCTGTTCGCCGACACCCGCGTGCTGCGGATTCTTGCCGGCGCGAACGAGGTCATGAAAGAGCTCGTCGCCCGCTCCCTGTAGACCCCTCCCACCGTTTCCCAAGGAGGCTCCTCATGAGCCAGGAAGCATTCATCTTCGACGCCGTACGCACCCCTCGTGGCAAGGGCAAGAAGGGTGCACTGCATGGAACCAAGCCCGTGTCGCTGCTCGTGGGCCTGGTGGATGCGCTGAAGAAGCGCCACCCGAACCTGGACCCCAAGCACATCGACGACGTGGTGCTCGGCGTCGTGTCACCCGTCGGCGAGCAGGGCGCGGACATCGCCCGGACGCTGGTGCTGGCGGCCGGCCTCCCGGAGACCACCGGCGGCGTGCAGCTCAACCGCTTCTGTGCCTCGGGCCTGACGGCGGTGAACATGGCGGCCCAGCAGGTGCGCTCGGGCTGGGAGCACCTGGTCATCGCGGGCGGCGTGGAGAGCATGTCGCGCGTGCCCATGGGCTCGGACGGCGGCGCCTGGGCCATGGACCCCGCCACCAACTACGACACGTACTTCGTGCCGCAGGGCATCTCCGCGGACCTCATCGCGACGATGGAGGGCTTCACCCGCGAGGACGTGGACCGCTACGCCATGCGCTCCCAGGAGCTGGCGGCCAAGGCGTGGGCCGGCGGCTACTTCAAGAAGTCCGTCGTTCCGGTGGTGGACCCGAGCGGCCTCGTCATCCTCGACCGCGACGAGCACATGCGCCCGGACTCCACCGTGGCGTCGCTCGGTCAGCTCAACGCGTCCTTCGCGGGCATGGGCGAGATGGGCGGCTTCGACGCGGTGGCGCTTCAGAAGTACCACTTCGTGGAGCGCATCAACCACGTGCACACGCCGGGGAACTCGTCCGGCATCGTCGACGGCGCGGCGCTGGTGCTGGTGGGCTCGGAGAAGGCCGGCAAGGCGCTCGGCCTCACGCCGCGGGCGCGCATCGCCGCCGTCGCCACGTCCGGCTCGGACCCCACCATCATGCTGACGGGCCCGATTCCGGCGACCCAGAAGCTGCTCAGCATCGCCGGCCTCACGGCGAAGGACATCGACCTCTTCGAGCTCAACGAGGCCTTCGCCTCGGTGGTCCTCAAGTACCAGAAGGAGTTCGACATTCCGGAGGAGAAGCTCAACGTCAACGGCGGCGCCATCGCCATGGGCCACCCGCTCGGAGCCACTGGGGCGATGATTCTGGGCACCGTGGTGGACGAGCTGGAGCGGCGGAAGGCGCGCCGCGCGGTCGTCACCCTCTGCGTCGGCGGCGGCATGGGTGTGGCCACCCTCGTCGAGCGCGTCTGAGTCCCTCTTCCCTTCTTTTCGACAAGCATCGAGCGAACCCATGAGCGAACAGAACACCATCCGCTGGGAACGAGACGCCGACGGCATCGTCATCTTGACGATGGATGACCCGGGCCAGTCCGCGAACACCATGAACGCCGCCTACATGAAGTCCATGCGTGCGGTGGTGGACCGTCTGGTCCAGGAGAAGAACAGCATCTCGGGCGTGGTCATCACCTCGGCGAAGAAGACCTTCTTCGCGGGTGGCGACCTGAACGACTTGCGCAACATCCAGAAGGAGAACGCGAAGCAGGCGTTCGAGCTCGGCCAGGAAATCAAGGCGCAGCTTCGGACGCTGGAGACGCTGGGCAAGCCCGTCGTCGCGGCCATCAACGGCGCGGCGCTCGGAGGTGGGCTCGAAATCGCGCTCGCGTGTCACCGGCGAATCATCGCCGACGTGAAGGGCGCGCAGGTCGGCCTGCCGGAGGTGACGCTCGGCCTGCTCCCCGGTGGCGGCGGCGTGGTGCGCACGGTGCGGATGCTGGGCATCGTGGACGCGCTGATGAAGGTGCTGCTCCAGGGCCAGAGCTACCGTCCCCAGGAGGCGAAGGAAGTCGGCCTCGTGCACGAGGTGGTGGAGTCGGTGGACGCGCTCCTGCCCGCGGCGAAGGCGTGGGTGAAGGCGAACCCGAGCGCGCAGCAGCCGTGGGACCAGAAGGGCTACAAGATTCCGGGCGGCACCCCGTCCACTCCGGCCCTGGCGGCGAACCTGCCCGCGTTTCCCGCCAACCTGCGCAAGCAGCTCAAGGGCGCGAACATGCCGGCGCCGCGCGCCATCATGGCCGTGGCCGTCGAGAGCACGCAGGTGGACGTCGACACCGCGTTCACCGTCGAGTCGCGCTACTTCACGGAGCTGGCCACCGGCCAGGTCGCGAAGAACATGATTCAGGCGTTCTTCTTCGACATGCAGCACATCAAGTCGGGCGGTGGCCGTCCCAAGGGCTTCCCGCAGCACACGGCGAAGAAGGTCGGCGTGCTCGGCGCGGGGATGATGGGCGCCGGCATCGCCTACGTCTGCGCCAAGGCCGGCATCGACGTGGTGCTCAAGGACGTGAGCCTCGAGTCGGCCGAGAAGGGCAAGCAGTACTCGGCGAAGCTGGTGCAGAAGGGCATCGAGAAGGGCAAGGTCACGAAGGAGAAGGGTGACGCGCTCCTCGCGCGCATCCTGCCCACCGCGGACGCCGCGGCGCTCAAGGGCTGCGACCTGGTCATCGAGGCCGTGTTCGAGGGCGTGGAGCTGAAGCACAAGGTGTTCCAGGAGATTCAGGACGTGGTGGCCCCGGACGCGGTGCTCGCGTCCAACACCTCCACGCTGCCCATCACCCTGCTGGCGGAGGGCGTGAAGCGTCCGGACGACTTCGTCGGGATGCACTTCTTCTCCCCCGTGGACAAGATGCCGCTGCTGGAGCTCATCGCCGGCAAGAAGACGAGCGACGCCACGCTGGCGAAGGCGATGGACATCGCGGTGCAGATTGGGAAGACGCCCATCATCGTCAACGACAGCCGGGGTTTCTTCACCAGCCGCGTGATTGGCACGTTCCTCAACGAGGCCATCGCCATGGTGGGCGAGGGCATCTCCCCCGCGTCCATCGAGCAGGCGGGCCAGCAGGCGGGCTACCCCGCGGCGCCGCTCCAGTTGATGGACGAACTCACGCTGACGCTGCCGCGCAAGATTCGCCTGGAGACCGAGGCCGCCGCCAAGGCCGCGGGCAAGCCGTGGATGGACCACGGCAGCTACGCGGTCATGGACGCGCTGATTGACAAGCACCAGCGCAAGGGCCGCTCCACCGGAGGCGGGTTCTACGACTACGCGGACGGCAAGCGCACGGGCCTGTGGCCGGGGCTCGCGCAGCACTTCACGAAGCCCGGCTACACCATCCCCTTCGAGGACATGAAGGAGCGGATGCTGTTCGCCGAGGCCATCGACACGGTGCGGTGCTTCGACGAGGGCGTGCTCCGCTCCGTCGCGGATGCGAACATCGGCTCCATCCTCGGCATCGGCTTCCCGCCGTGGACGGGCGGCGTCGTGCAGTACATCAACGGCTATGAAGGCCGTACCGGGACGGGGCCGCGTGGCTTCGTCATCCGCGCGCGTGAGCTCGCGGAGCGCTACGGGAAGCACTTCCTGCCGCCCGCGTCGCTCGTCGAGAAGGCCGAAAAGGGTGAGCTGCTGAAGTAGCTGTTCCACAGCGCGCGCATTTCGAGACGCGCGTCACGCTCCCGCTGGAGTGGCGGCGGGAGCAGTCGCGGGCGATGGACAGGGCGGCACGTCAGTACGAGGCGGAGATTCTCGCCGCCTTCAAATCGGACCTCTCGAAGAGTCTGGAAGAGGCCTGGCTCACCGAGGTGGGCAGCATCTCCAGCAGTTGACTACAGGCCCTCCCCCTGCCGCAGCCCAAATCCCCATGTCATTATCTCTCCCGGCAAGGGGGAGAAACTCCATGGATAGGCAGCTCTACTCGTCCCGCCAGGCCATGCGTGGAACCGCAGCCGGACCAGGAGAGAGAGATGCGTCAGCTTTTTGGGTGGTTGCTATTGGGGATTCTCTGCTGTGCGGCAGGAGGGCGGGGCGTCGAGGAGAAGCCGGATGCGCGGCTGCAGGAAGCGCAGGCCGCCTTTGACGAGGCGACGAAGCTCAAAGAGGAGGGCGGGTATGCCAAGGCATTTGTCCGGGCCGAGCATGCGCTCAACCTCCGCGAGGCGGTGCTCGGAGCCATGCACCCCGATGTTGCCAGCTGTCTGAGCCTGATGGGCCAGCTTTCCTGGCGGCAAGGGGGGGAACTTCTGACTCGCGGCGAGCCACTCCTCCAGCGCGCGCTCGCCATCCGGGAGGCGGCTTTCGGCAAGGAGCACCCCCTCGTCGCCTCCTCGCTCAACGGCTTGGCCATCCTCTACGCGGAGCAGGGGTTGTACGGCCGGGCCGAGCCCTTGTACCAGCGCGCGCTCGCCATCCGGGAGTCGGCGCTCGGCAACAACCACCCCGACGTCGCCCAGACGCTCAACAACCTCGCCAACCTCTACGCGCAACAGGCGTTGTTCGACAGGGCGGTGCCGCTCCAACAGCGCGCGCTCGCCATCCGGGAGTCGGCGCTCGGCAACAACCACCCCGGCGTCGCCGAAACGCTCAACAACCTCGCCCTCGTCTACTTGAACCAGGGGTTGTACCTCCGGGCTGAGCAACTCTTCGAGCGCGCGCTCGCCATCCGGGAGACAGCCCTTGGCAAGAACCACCCTCTCGTCTCCACCACGGTCCACAACCTCGCCCTGCTCTTCATGACCCAGGGGTTGTACGGCCGGGCCGAGCCGCTCTACCAGCGCGCGCTCGCCATCAACGAGGCAACCCTCGGCAAGAACCACCCCCTCGTCGCCTCCGTGCTCCACAACCTCGCCACCCTCTACGTGCAACAGGGGTTGTACGGCCGGGCCGAGCCACTCTTCCTGCGCGCACTCGAGATCCAGGAGGCGACCCTCGGCAAGAACCACCCCGACGCCTCCCACGCGCTCCACGCCCTCGCCAATCTCTACGCACAACAGGGGTTGTTCGACCGGGCCGAGCCACTCCTCCTGCGCGCGCTCGCCATCAACGAGGAGGCCCTCGGCAAGAACCACCCCCACGTCGCCGCCGGGCTCGACTCCCTCGCCAATCTCTCCGTGGACCAGGGGTTGTACGCCCGGGCCCGGCCCCTCTTCCAACGTGCGCTCGCCATCCGGAAGAAAGCCTTCGGCGACAACCACCCCGCCGTTTCCACCTCGTACCTCCATCTCGCCGAGTTCGCCATGTTGCAGGGCTCGTACGGCCGGGCCGAACCACTCCTCCTGCGCGCGCTCGCCATCCGGGAGGCGGCCTTCGGCAACCACCACCCCGACGTCACCCAATCGCTTACCAAGCTCGCACGGCTCCGCTTGGCCCAGCGTCGCCTCCCTGAAGCACTGCCGCTATTCACGCGAGCCTTCGCTATTTTCGAGCAGCGCCTGCGCCACGAGGCCCTCGACTTCTCCGAGGCGCGCCTGGCCAACTTCCTCCAGTTTCTGCGCGCCGATGAGGAACGCCTCTATGCCCTGCTGCGCGCCCATCCAGACAACGCCAGCGTGAGACGTCTGGTCCTGGGCGTGGCCCTGCTCCTCAAAGGCCGCTCCGTCGAGGAGACGGCCAACATCTCTCGTGCTGTCTACCGGAGCCTGGGCGCACCGGAGCAGGACACCTTCGAGCGCCTGCGCGGGCTGCGCACCCAGCGGGCCAGACTCTCGCTCCAGGGCCCTGGCTCGTTGTCACCCGCGGCCTACCAACAACAGCTCGCTGATCTCGCCAGGCAGGGTGATGCCCTCGAGGCCGACCTCGCTCAGCGCTCCGCACCCCTGCGCGCGCTGGCCGCGCTGCCGTCTCCCGCGGACGTTGTCGACCGTGTCGCCGAGGTCCTGCCCGGGGACGGTGCCCTCGTCGAGTTCATCACCTACGTGGACCGCCCGCCCGTGCCCAAGCCCGGCACGCGTGAGTCCCGGCGGCCCGGCCAACTGCGCTACCTGGCGCTGGTCCTCTTTCCAGACGCGACCATTCGCACGCTGGACCTGGGCCTGGCCGAGCCCATCGACCTGGCCGCCTCGAGTCTGCGAGACGCCCTGGCCAACCAGGACGCTGCCTTCCAGGTCAAGGCCCAAGCGGTCTACCAGCTCGCGTTCCAACCCCTGCTTCCGCTGCTGGGGAAGACCCGCCGGCTCTTCCTCGCACCGGATGGGCAGCTGGCCCTGGTGCCCTTCGCCGCCCTGCACGACGGGAAGCAGTTCCTCGTGGATACCTTCGACTTCACCTACCTCACCTCCGGCAAGGACCTGCTGCCTCGCGCCCAGGAGATAGCCCCCGCCGCCTCCGTCGTCGTCCTCGCGGACCCGGCCTTCGGCGCTGCGCTGCCGGCATCCGCTTCCTCCACAGCAGTGACTCCAGCGGCGGCCGAGCGCTCCGCTTCCGTAGAGCGCTTCTTCTCCTCGCTGCGCGAGAGCCCGGTGCAAAGAGACTGGGACGTCGCGCCGCTGCCGGGCACCCGCAAGGAGGCCGAGAGCATTCAGCGTCTGCTTCCCCAGGCCCGGCTTTTCCTGGGCCCCGAGGCCACGAAGGAGCGGCTGCTGCACCTGCCTCCTCCCGGCATCCTCCACCTGGCCACCCATGGCTTCTTCCTACAGGACGCCCCTGCCTCCACGGGCTCCCGCGCCATTGTCCACTTTGGTGCGCTAGGGGATGGCACTCCCGACTCGCTCCCGCCGGACCCGCTGCTGCGCTCCGGCCTTCTCCTCGCGGGCGCGCGCACCCCGGACCCTGGCACCGCCGACCCCGACCAGCCTCCGTCCGAGAGCGCGATGATGACGGCACTGGAGCTGGCCGGGCTCGACTTCTGGGGCACCCAGTTGGTGGTGCTGTCCGCCTGCGATACGGGACGGGGGGACGTCAAACTCGGCCAGGGAGTCTACGGACTGCGCCGAGCGCTCGTGGTGGCCGGAGCGGAGACGGTGGTGATGAGCCTGTGGAAGGTGAAAGACGACACCACGTCGCAGTTGATGGAGGCCTACTACCGCAACCTGCTCGCGGGGAAGGGGCGAGCCACCGCCCTGCGCGAGGCCATGCGCTGGCTGCGTGCCACAAAGCCCCATCCTCATTTCTGGGCCCCCTTCATCGTGCTGGGCCGGGATACGCCCCTGCGCCTGCCCTGAGCGCCAGAAGCAGCGGAATCACCACCTGGCGTCGCGTGCCGGGGCGTCGGAAGAGCCGGTGCTGGATGCGAGGGGGCGGGAGCACCTCGCCACCCTGCTGGATGGGTTTGTACCGATGCGGTGCATTGCAGGACCGTGCCAGGTGGCAGTTGGGTTCGGGACAAGATCATCAAAACATTTCAATGACGTGGCGCGGCCCCTTCAACAGGACCTCATCCCACCTGATGGTCTGCGATTTCCGCTGATTCCAAATCGAATTGCTGCCTGGTCACATGAGGGATTTATTCATTGTGGCGATGGAAGTCGTTGATTTACCTCGACAAAGAATCAGCGGCAGCGAGCGCTAACAATTTCTTGTGCATCACTTTCCCCCGCGCCGGCTCATCACATTCGACGGTGAAGGGCAGGCCGCGCAGCCGATGCACGGCTGGGCCCGGCGCCGTCGAGTCCAACACGTCGGTTGGCCACAACCATGGAGGGGAAGAATGCGAGTTCGGGGATTGGTGTGCCGTAGCGTGTGGAGTGCAGCCCTGTTCGGGTCGCTCCTGGCGGGATGCGGGGGCGAGACTGGCGTCAACAGTGAGGCTTCGGAGTCGTCGGAAGCCGAGGCCGTGTTCGAAGGAGCCGTGCCTGTTGCTGACGAGCGGAACGCAGCGGATGATGGCCCCGGGTCAATTGTCGCGGGACAGGTTCACTCGGCATCCACGTCCTGCGCGAGCAGCATCTTGACGTGGAGCCAGCCGCGAACGGCCTGGAACTCCAATGTGAACACCGCGGGGACCTACTTCTGCGACGCGAGTGCTCCCGGGGCCAGCCATGGCGCCACCCGCGTCTTCTCGGCGTCCAACGCGGCGCGCACCGGCACGGCCCAGTTCAGATGCGACAATGGCACGTGGGTGTGGGTGAGCGGCACCTGCGACGGAAGGGTCGTCACCACCGCAGCCGCCTCGGGTACTTCCACCGTGTGCTCCCACGCGGACCCCGTGCGTAGCAAGTGGATCGGCTGGTACCGGGCCGATTTCAAGCGGTGCGCGGATGCCGATGGACTCGAGTGGTGGGTCACTCAGTACAACAACAACAACGGTTGCCTGGCGTCCAACAACTACGATGGTTTTGGGACCAAGGACGCCTGCTGGCGCTGGCATTTCCAAGAGGCCGGGCGTGACTCATACGAGGAGGCCAAATCGACCGGTCACATCTCCTCTACGGACGAGGTCATCCTGTGCGGTCCGAACGCCGCCTATCCTTGGATCCACAACGTGACCAACGGAACGCAGTGCAAGTACAAGCCCTGAGTTGTTCTAGCGAGCCTTTTTGAGGTGTGAGCCGGCATTCGCTCTCTGCCGGCTCTCATCCCTCGACACGCCCCCGCGCACCTCGCTTCTCGGGGGAAGCACCGGGAGCACAGCGCTGCCCGGTGCTTCCGTCCGTGGGGCTCGCGCTCACGGCGGGTTCAAGCTGGAACACCGCCGAGCGCTCCCGCGTGCCGCGTCAGGGGACGCTGGAGTCGGTCAGGACGTAGCTCACCGTCCCGGAGCACGCGAGGCTGGAGTAGCAACCGGCGCGGACCTCCGACTTGCCGGCGCCGGTGGCCGGCACGAGGTAGGAGATGAACGACAGGTTGCCGCTGCAGTCCTGGTCATTCAGCGCCACCTGCGTGCCCGTGCTCCCGTAGAGCCGCAGGAAGGTGTCGCCCACGCCAGAGGCTCCAGGCACCCCGCAGGTGCCGACCTTGAGGCGCTGACCCGGCCGGAGGTAGACGGGGCGGTTCGTCGTATTGAGGGTGGCGTTGCTGGTGTTGCTGGCGGTGTAGCTGAACGCGCCGCTGATGGTGTAGGCCACCGTGCCGCTGCAGGGGTTGTTGGCGAAGCAGCCGGTGCGCACCTGGTACGTGCCCGTCGTGGGCCCGGTGTACGTAATCTTCGAGAGGAGCCCACAGCCGTCTTCATTCGCCGCGACCTGCGTGTCCGTCAGGCCGAACAGGCGCATGGATGTGTCGCCGGTGGCCGAGGTCCCCACCGTGAGCGTCTCACCGGCGAGCAGATACACGGGCCTGTGGTCGGGGCTCGCCCAGCACTTCACGAAGCCCGGCTACACCATCCCCTTCGAGGACATGAAGGAGCGGATGCTGTTCGCCGAGGCCATCGACACGGTGCGGTGCTTCGACGAGGGCGTGCTCCGCTCCGTCGCGGATGCGAACATCGGCTCCATCCTCGGCATCGGCTTCCCGCCGTGGACGGGCGGCGTCGTGCAGTACATCAACGGCTATGAAGG
>NZ_JAAIXZ010000035.1:64232-71371 GCF_010894435.1 Pyxidicoccus trucidator
ACACGGTGCGGTGCTTCGACGAGGGCGTGCTCCGCTCCGTCGCGGATGCGAACATCGGCTCCATCCTCGGCATCGGCTTCCCGCCGTGGACGGGCGGCGTCGTGCAGTACATCAACGGCTATGAAGGGCGTACCGGCACGGGGCCACGTGGCTTCGTCATCCGCGCGCGTGAGCTCGCGGAGTGCTACGGTAAGCACTTCCTGCCGCCCGCGTCGCTTGTCGAGAAGGCCGAAAAGGGTGAGCTGCTGAAGTAGCTGTCCCTCTCACACACAAGGAGCAGTCCCATGGCTCGGAGTCCCAGTCACCTCGCCTCCGAGCCGCATTCGCTCGACGCGAAGGCCCTCGTCGAAAGCCAGCGCGCTTGGTTCGAGACGCGTGTCACGCTCCCGCTGGAGTGGCGGCGGGAGCAGCTGCATGCGCTCGACCGGGCGGCCCGCAAGTACGAGGCGGAGATTCTCGCCGCCCTCAAGTCGGACCTCTCGAAGAGCCCGGAGGAGGCCTACCTCACCGAGGTGGGCAGCATCTATGGCGAGCTGAAGGGCGCCCTCAAGAACGTGAAGGCGTGGATGAAGCCGCGGAAGGGCTCGGCGCCGCTCGTCATCCAGCCGGCGCGGGCGTACCAGTACGTGGAGCCGCTCGGCGTGACGCTCATCATCTCGCCGTGGAACTACCCCTACCAGCTGGCGATTGCGCCGCTCATTGGGGCACTGGCCGCGGGCTGCACCGCCGTGGTGAAGCCCAGCGAGCTGTCGCCCGCGACGTCCAGGGTGCTCGCCCAGATGCTGGGCGACGCCTTTCCACCGGAGGTCGTCTCCGTGGTGGAGGGAGGTGTGGAGGCGAGCCAAGCGCTCCTCGCGGAGCGCTGGGACCTCATCTTCTTCACCGGAGGCACCAGCGTGGGCCGTGTCGTGGCCCAGGCCGCGGCGAAGCACCTCACGCCCACCGTGCTGGAGCTGGGTGGGAAGAGTCCCTGCATCATCGACCGGAGCGCGGACCTCGAAGTCACGGCGCGGCGCATCGCCTGGGGCAAGTACGTCAACGCCGGTCAGACGTGCATCGCGCCGGACTACGTGCTCATTCCCCCCGAGCTGAAGGGCCGCTTCACGGAATTGGTTCAGAAGGCCGTCCAGTCCTTCTACGGCGCCGATGCGAGCACGAGCAGCGACTACGGCCGCATCGTCAGCACCCGCCACTTCGAGCGCGTCTCCGCGCTCGCGGCGGACGGGAAGGTGGCCTTCGGCGGTGAGCGCGACGCGTCCAGCCGCTACTTCGCGCCCACCGTCATCACGGATGCGTCCCTGTCGAGCCCGCTGATGCAGGACGAAATCTTCGGGCCCTTGCTGCCCCTCGTGGACTGTCCGAGCGTCGACGACGCCATCCGCTTCGTGCGCGCCCGCCCGAAGCCGCTCGCCCTCTACAGCTTCGCGCGCGACGCGGCGGTGAACGAGCGCGTCCTGAGGGAGACGTCGAGCGGTGGAGCCGTCACCAACGACGTGTGCGTCCACTTCGCCGCCGAGGGGCTTCCCTTTGGCGGCGTGGGCGAGTCGGGGCTGGGTGGCTACCACGGCCAGTCGAGCTTCGATGCGTTCAGCCACAAGAAGAGCGTGGTGAAGCGGCCCTTCGCGCTCGACATGAAGCTGCGCTACCCGCCGTACACTGGGAAGCTGAGCCTCTTCAAACGCTTCCTGTGACGGGAGCAAAGCTCCGGGGCGCGGAGGGGCGCCAGCCTCAGCGAAGGCTGGGGCCGGCGCGCCCGCCAATCTCAGGGAGGCGCTCGTAGGCCCGCAGGAGCGCGTCCAGGTGGGCGGGGTTGTCGAGGTCGAGCGGTGAGTCCGTGAGCCGGACGACCCACCCGCCGGTCGCGGTGCGCCGCGCTCGCGAGAGCAGGTCCGCGTCGCGGGCCGGGTCCGGGAAGCCGATGGCTCGGGCGGCGGCGTCGGACCAGTAGTTCAACCACCCCAGGCGATGGGGAAGCTCCGGCGCGCGGATGTGCTCTGGGAACTTGAGCGCCGGCAGCCCCCGAGGCGGGCTCCGCGGTTTGCGCAACGGGTGGACCGTCTGCCGCGAGATCTCCACGCCCGCGCTGAACGGTGTCGCGTGGCCCCAGAATGCGCGTGCGCCCTCTGCTACCGCTTCCAGCACCTCCGGTGCCGTCGCGATGCCGACCGCGTTCGATGGCAGGGCCGCGTGCACTTCAAGATGCGGCGGGCTCCCGGCGGCAAGACCCGACGGGTTCTCCCAAGCGGTCAGGGTGACGCGATAGCCATCATCTCCGTTGCGGAGCAGCGGAAACCCTCCGTCCCGCCTTTCCTGGACGACCCACGCATCGCGCTCCGGCAGTGGAATGCGCTGCCCCTCGTCAGAAATCGTCCATCCCAGGCGCAAGCCAGGGAACGCACGCTCCATTCCGTGAACGATGGCGAGCGGACGCCCATCGTCGCCTACGAGGGCAGGCGCGTAGACAGCGAGACCCAGGTCGTCTTGCGTGGCAGGCATTTCAGCACCAGTCCATGACGACAATTTCAAGAGTGGGGTCCAAGCGCTCCAGTGCGGCTCCGTGCGAGGCGCTTCGCACGCCAATGCTGAAATGATACCCACATTCCCTGGCCAGTCTGGCCTCGCGCTGTAGCTCCGCTATCTGCTTTCTGAGCACGATGTCTCGCAGGTCGGGCGAGTACGTGTCGAAGTTGTCGGTCTTGACCTCCCACAGCACGCGCGCGCGGGGTTGAAGTGCGTCGAAGCGCTTCCCGTTGACGAGCACGTCCGAGCCAGGGAAGCCATTCAGCGGAACCCTGTCGGCGCACTGGTTGTGCAGGGCATCGCCCCCCAGGTGCGGCACGGGCTCCGCATCCTCGGAGTAGGGCCGCCGCAGCTCATAGGCCTCCAACTCCTCGTGGATGGCGACGGCCACCACCACGGCGCCGATGATGACCACCGCTCCCACGAGGATGTACGGCTGGGACAAGAGGCAGATGCCGACCATCGCGGGCACCGCCACCGCGCCCGCCGAGGCCACCGTGCAGCGACGCTCGGGGTCGTGGAAGCGGACTTTGCGAGTGTCGAGTGTGTGAAAGCACCGCTCCACGAGTACGGGCCAGGGATGGGAGGCCTCCTGGACGACGCAGCGCCCCTCGTCCCTCCAGGGCAGGGCTGCCGCTCTCTGGAGGTTGGCCATACTTGGGCTGCGGGCCACCGGCTCGCCTGGGCGAGGCTCCGTCGTCGCGCAGGCGGAGAGAAGGAGCAGCAGTGCGATGCAGGAGCGGAAACGCATGGCCACGTCCTCTCCAGTCAAGCCAGGGAGCCGTGGGTCAAGGCTGGCCGATTCTGGAGTATGCCAGCAGCCCTGACGGCGAGGATGCTCGGAGCGTGTCGGAAGTTGCTGGAGGGAGTGCTCCAGAAGTAGAGGGTTCTGCCGATCGGCCTGTGGATTTCCTGCATCATTTCCGACCGCGTCGGCTCATTGGATTCGGAGGTAGGGGGTACGCCGCGTGGCCGACACACGCGGCTGGCCGCCTATCTACAGGAACGCACCGGCCTGCAAGTCAGTGCCTGACAGGGGGAGAGCTGTTGCGCTGCCACGGCTTCGTCTGGCGCCGCATCAACTGACGACGCGTCATGATCCGCTCATCTCGTGCACGTCGATGCCGATGTACTCCCCTGCGAGCATCCACCTGTCCTGAGCTGTCGGGCTGGTGGACTACCCCGGAGGCAGTGCCCCGCCGATTCACACCATCCCACTTCGCGTTCTACCCGCCGAGCCCTGCATGGGGCCGGCGCCCACGAGACAGGTATCGGAGGATGTCATGCGGCAGATTCTTGGGTGGATCGCGGTGGTGGTCCTGTGCTGTGTCGCAGAAGCAGCGGCCGGGGAGGAGAAACCGGACGCGCGGCAACAGGAGGCGCAGAGAGCATATGACGAGGCGAAGAAGCTCGACGAGGCAGGCAAGTACGCCGAGGCTGTGGCGCAGGGCGAGCACGCGCTCGCGCTGCGGGAGGCTGTGCTCGGGGGCACGCATCTAGAAGTCGCCGACTGTCTGAACTTGCTCGGTAGGTTACACCTGCGCCAGGAGGACTTTGACCGAGCCGAGCCATTGCTTCAGCGCGCGCTCGCCATTCGCGAAGCGGCCCTCGGAAAGAACCATCCCGACGTCGCCAAGTCGCTCCACAACCTCGCTGTCCTCTACGCGGACCAGGGGTTGTACGGTCGGGCAGAGCCGCTCCACCAGCGCGCGCTCGCCATTCGCGAAGCGACCCACGGCAAGAGCCATCCCGACGTCGCCAGGTCGCTCAACAGCCTCGCTGTCCTCTACGCGGACCAGGGGTCGTACGGCCGGGCCGAGCCGCTCCACCAGCGCGCGCTCGCCATCTGGGAAGCGGCCCTCGGCAAGAACCATCCCGACGTCGCCAACTCGCTCAACAACCTCGCTGTCCTCTACGACAACCAGGGGTTGTACAGCCGGGCCGAGCCGCTCTACGAGCGCGCGCTCGCCATCTGGGAAGCGGCCCTCGGCAAGAACCATCCCGACGTCGCCAACTTGCTCAACAACCTCGCTGTCCTCTACGACAACCAGGGGTTGTACGGCCGGGCCGAGCCGCTCCATGTGCGCGCGCTCGCCATCCGGGAAGCGGTCCTCGGCAAGAACCATTCCGACGTCGCCACCTCGCTCCACAACCTCGCCAACCTCTACGACAACCAGGGGTTGTACGGCCGGGCCGAGCCCCTCTATGCGCGCTCGCTCGCCATTTGGGAAGCGGCCCTCGGCAAGGACCATCCCCTCGTCGCCACCTCGCTCAACAACCTCGCCAACCTCTATGCGATTCAGGGGCTGTACGGCCGGGCCGAGCCCCTCTTCCAGCGCTCGCTCGCCATTCGCGAAGCGACCGTCGGCAAGAACCATCCCCTCGTCGCCGTGTCACTCAACAACCTCG
Source organism: Pyxidicoccus trucidator (assembly GCF_010894435.1). NCBI lineage: Bacteria > Pseudomonadati > Myxococcota > Myxococcia > Myxococcales > Myxococcaceae > Pyxidicoccus > Pyxidicoccus trucidator. Next base: position 69,162 of record NZ_JAAIXZ010000035.1, read on the forward strand.
CCTCCTTCTACAAGAAACAGAAGGCGTACGGCCAGGCCGTGCCGCTCTACGAGCGCTCGATCACCATCGCGGAAGCGGTCCTCGGCAAGAGCCATCCCGACGTCGCCGAGTCACTCAACAACCTCGCCAACATCTACGTAGAACAGGGGTTGTACGGCCAGTCCGAGCCCCTCTATGCGCGCGCGCTCGCCATCTGGGAAGCGGCCCGCGGCAAGAATCATCCCGACGTCGCCGAGTCGCTCAAGGGGCTCGCCTTGCTCAGGCTGGCCCAGCATCGCCTCGCCGACGCCCTGCCGCTGTTCACACGCGCCTTCGACATCTCCGAGAAGCGCCTGCGCCAGGAGGCGCTCGGCTTCTCCGACTCGCGGCTGGCCAGCTTCCTCCAATATCTGCGCGCGGACGAGCAGACGCTCTACGCCATGCTACGCGCATACCCAGAGGACGTGCGAGCGCAACGCCTGGCCCTCAGCGCCGTGCTCCTGCTCAAGGGACGCTCCGTCGAGGAGACAGCCAACATTTCCCGAACCCTCTACCATGGCCTGGGCGCCGAGGACCGCGGCACCTTCGAGCGGTTGCGCGGCCTGCGCACCCAACTGGCCAACCTCTCGCTCGCGGGCCCCGGCTCGCTCACCCCAGAGAGCTATCAACAGCGCCTCAAGGCGCTGACCGACGAGGGTGACTCCCTCGAAGCGGACCTGGCCAGGCGCTCCGCGACCCTGCGCGCTCTCACCGCCCTGCCTCCTCCCTCCGAGGTCGTCGACCGGGTCGCCGCCGCGCTTCCCCAGGACGGCGCCCTCGTCGAGCTCATCGCCTACAGGGACAGCCCCCTCGTCTCCAGACCCGGTATCCCCCGCGCGAAGAGCCCTGACCAGCTGCGCTACCTGGCGCTGGTGCTCTTTCCCGATGCCACCACCCGCGCGGTGGACCTCGGCCCCGCGAGGCCCATCGACCTCACCGCCTCGCTCCTGCGCGATGCCCTGGCCAACCGAGACGCCTCCTTCCAACCCACGGCCCAGGCGCTCTACCGGCTCGCCTTCAAGCCCCTGCTGCCCCTGCTGGGCAAAACCCGTCGCCTCTTCGTGTCTCCCGACGGACAGCTCGGCCTCGTCTCCTTCGCCGCTCTTCATGACGGCCGCCGCTTCCTCCTCGACTCCTTCGAGTTCATCTACCTCACCTCCGGCAGGGAGCTGCTGCCTCGTCCCCAGGAGATGGTTTCCTCATCCTCTGTCTTCGTCCTCGCCGATCCGGACTTCAACGCCCTACCTCACGTCGCACCCTCTACCTCCATTGACGCGTCCATGGTGGTCGAGCCCTCCATCTCCCTCGAGCGCTTCTTCTCCACCGTGGGCTCGGACCTCTCCGGCAGCGCGTGGATGTCTCTGCCGGGCACCCGGCGGGAGGCCGAGAGCATTCAGCGCCTGCTGCCCCAGGCCCAGCTCTTCCTCGGTCCCGAGGCCACGAAGGAGCGCCTGCTCCACCTGTCCTCTCCGGGCATCCTCCACCTCGCCACCCACGGCTTCTTCCTCGGAGATGACCCTACCCCCACCCCGGGGTCCCGCGCCGTGGGCCACTTCGGTGCGCTCGGCGACACTCCCCTCGCACCGCGGCCCCAGGAGCCCCTGCTTCGCTCCGGCCTCGCCCTCACGGGCGCACGCGCCCCGGCGCCTGACTCCTCCACTCCTTCCGAGCCCCGGCCAGATGCCGCCCTCGTCACTGCGCTGGAGCTGGCCGGACTCGACCTCTGGGGCACCCAGCTCGTCGTCCTCTCCGCCTGCGACACCGGCCGCGGCACTGTCCAACTGGGCCAGGGTGTCTACGGCCTGCGCCGCTCCCTGGTAGTGGCCGGCGCGGAGACCGTTGTCATGAGCCTGTGGAAGGTCAACGACGACTCCACCCGCCTGCTCATGGAGACCTACTACCGCAACCTTCTGGCCGGCCAGGGCCGCGCCGCCGCCCTGCACGCGGCCATGCGCTCGTTCCGGGTTTCCCGGCCCCATCCCCACTACTGGGCTCCCTTCATCGCCCTGGGGAGCGACGCCCCCCTGCGGGCAATCACTCCCACACTGCCCGAGCCTCCGGACCCCTAGAGCGCCGAACAGGTTCGTGGAACCTCAGGCCGCAAGCCGCCGCTTCTCGTCGATGCGGCGGTGGAGGGTCTCCAGGTTCTGGAGCGCGCAGAGCCTGCGAAGGTCGAAGGTGTTCTTCCGGGT